>NZNH01000049.1 GCA_002694825.1 Acidimicrobiaceae bacterium
ATCGTGCCGATGTTGCGATCGTGTTCCCAGTTCTCGATCGCAACGTGGAACGGATGCCGACGGGTGTCGAGGTCAGCGACGATCGCCTCGACCGACCAGTAGCGGTAGACGTCGAGCACATTGCGGCGATCACCCTCGGCCAACAACACCGGATCGAGGCGTGGGTCGTCGGGCCACGGGTCGGGATGAGGCCCGGCGCCGACGGTCGGCTCGGGCTCGCTCACGATGCGCGGCGTGCGCCGGCGTCGCAGAGATCGTTGCCGCCGGGGATCGTGTGGACGTGTTCGGTCCAGTCCGAGCCGTTCCAGTAGCGCAGGGTTGCGGGTTCACCCGACGGGTCAGCGTACCAACCGGCCCGGGCGTGATCGGGGTCGTCGTCCTCGTCGGCGACCTCACCGGCACCGGCGAAGATCGAGTCGAGATCGACGGAGCGGGCGGCTGCGCCCTCGAAGAGCGCCGTACGGCCCGGAGTCTCGACCATGGCGGCCACCGACTCGGGGTGGTTGCGGTCGTCTTGCATGGTGCGCAGCGCCTCGGACACGGCCGGGTCGGGACCCTCATACGGCGGCATGCCCTCCATCTCGCGAAGGATGTTGATCCGCTCGGCGAGGGGTGGATGGGTCGAGAACCGATCGTTGAACTTGCGTCCTCGGTCGTCGGTCTCGTGGTCGTCGGGCGACTCGATCCACAGATGGGAGGTGGCGTGGGAGGTGCGCTTCACGACGGTGATGTCGGCGTCGAGTTTCTCGAGCGCGCTGCGGAGGCCGCCCGGGTAGCGGGTGATCTCGACAGCGGTGGCATCAGCGAGCGATTCCCGGCTGCGCGACACCGCGGCTTTGAGCAGGGTTGCTGCGAGTGGGGCGAGAAGCGCAACGAAGACGATCGCTGCCAGGACGACCAGCAACACGGCACCGTTGCTGTTGTTGTTGTTGCTGCTGCTTCGGTGTGAGGCACCGCCGCCGGTAAAGCCACCCCAGTAGAGCATCCGGAAGAAGATGTCGGAGATCATCGCGATGGCGCCGACGGTGGCGACGGCGACGGTCATCACCAAGATGTCGCCATTGCGGATGTGCGCAACCTCGTGGGCGATCACCCCTTCGAGTTCCGCCCGGTTCATCTTGTCCATCAAGCCCGTGGTGACGGCAACTGCGGCGTTGTCGGCGTTGCGGCCGGTGGCGAAGGCGTTGGGGGAGGGGTCGTGGACGACGTAAACACCCGGCTTGGGGACACCGGCAGCGATCGAGACCTCCTCGACCAGATTGTGCAGGCGCCCGAATTCTTCTCGGGCGGCCGGTTTCGCCCGTGTGGCGGTGAGGGCGATGGACGCCGAGGAGAAGTACGAACTGAACGAGATGCCGAACGAGAGCGTGACGGCGAACATCACGCCGATGAGTCCACCGCCCACGATGATGCTGACGGCGATGCCGACCAGCGCAAGCAGGACGAAGAACGAGAACATCAGCACCCAGGTTCGACGCCGGTTCTGGGCGATCAGGTCGTAGAAGTCGGGCCGCTCAGCCATGCGGTCACCGTACCGGTGCCGAGGTCGTTGCGGTGATGCGCGCTCTGGTTAGGGTGCATTCGTCATGGACGCCGTCACGGTCTTGTATGCGTCGGCAGCGGTGTTGCTGGTGATCGCCGGGGCAGCGAAGGTGGCCCGTCCAGCGACTACCGCTGCGTTGATGGAGATGCTCGGCGCAGTCCTGCGCGGGTCGGTCCCCGGCACCCTCCTTGCGCGTGCGCTCGGGCTTGCCGAGATCACGCTCGGAATCGCCACCCTGTTGACCGACGTGGCGGCGTTTCGTGTTGTTGTCGGCGTCCTCTACGTCGTGTTCGCCCTGGCGGTGTGGCGGGCGATATCGGTCGGTGCCACGTCGTGCGGCTGTTTCGGCCGTGTCGACGCGCCGCCGACGTGGCTACACGTCTTCGGCAACCTCGCCCTCGCGGCGTGCTCGTTCGGTGCGGTCGCCGGCCGTTCTCCGCTCGAGGTCATGGAGGACCAACCCGCCGCCGGTGTCGGCTTCGTTGCTGCGGTCGGTGTGCTTGCCGGGCTCGAACTCGTCGCGCTCACGGCCCTGCCCGGTGCCCGCAAGTCCGCTCGGGTGACGCGTTCCTGAGCGCCCCCGATCCCGCACCGGCTGGCCCCCGTTACCGGGCTTGGCAGACCGGACACCAGGTGGTCGTGCGAGCGTCGATGACTCGGGTACGGAGCTCCTCGCCACAGCGCAGGCACGGTTCGCCGCCTCGTCCGTAGCAGGCGAGTTCGTGCTGATTGCCGCCCCGCGCTCCGTCGGAGTCGACATAGTCCCGAAGGGTCGTGCCGCCATGCGCAAGACCGGATTCGAGTGCCCGCCGGATCGCAACGACGAGCTCATCGGCTCGTTGGCGTGAGAGCCGCCGGGTTGCCGGGTTGATGCGGGCATCCCACAGCGCCTCGTCGGCGTAGATGTTGCCGACACCGGCGACCACCCGCTGCGCCAGCAGGATGGTCTTGAGGTGCCGGTCGCTGCGTTTCACGAACGCGGCGAGGTGCTTGCCGTTGAAGTCGGGATCCCATGGCTCGGGCCCCAAGGCGTGAAGTGTCGGGATGTTGCGGTAGTCGCCCGTGTCGACGACGTGGATGCGCCCGAAGCGGCGGATGTCGTGGAACGTCAACACCCGGTCGTCATCGAGGCGCCACCAGGCCCGCAGGTGCGGCTCGGTGGCCGGGTCGTCGAGCGCAAGCGCACTGCCGGGTTCGTGGACGGCGAGGCGACCGGTCATCCCGAGATGGACGACCAGTTCCCGCGGTGGTCCACCGTCGGCGCCCGGGTCGAGGTCGAACAGCAGATACTTGCCGCGTCGACGGGCGCTGACGATCTCCGTGCCGACGGCGTCGAGGTCCGGTGTGAACTTTGCCGACCAATGGGCACCTGCGTCGACGATCGCTGCGTCGATCAGCTTTGGTTCGAGTTGTCGACGGATCGTCTCGACCTCGGGCAGTTCGGGCACGGCTGCACCCTACGCCCGCCGCGTCCTCCCCGAGACGCCACCGGTAGGCTCAGCCGCCCGTGCCCGACCATCACCCCGACTCCCCGGACCCCGCCCTCGCCTCCCTGATCGCAGATGCGATCGAGCAGGCCGACGAGCTGCCCGACCTCGACGCTGTTCGTGCCGAGGTTTGGGCTGCCGACCTCGTCGCGCTCGCAGCCGAGATCGATCCCGAGGGGCCTGCAGCGGTGGTCGAGGCACTCGCCGTCGCCGGTGGCTCGGGTCCTGCCGCTGGGCTTTGGGCGATCGACGCCGTGTCGGATCTCGTCGACCTCGGCGACCCCGCGCTCGAACCGGCACCGACGTGGGCCGATCAGTTGCTGACGTCGATCTGCGAGGCGGCGTGGATCGTCGGCGACTGGCGGGGCGATTCGGCAGCCTTCCGCTTCGTCGATGCCGCCGACGAACGCCACGTGCTCGTCCTTGACCTGGTGCCCGGCGCAGGTGACACCGGTGAGACGATCGGCGAGGCAACGGTCGGCCCCGCTGAACTCCTCGACGCCACGGCGGACGAGTCGGCGGGCCTGAAGAGCCGTTCGGTTCCGGCGCCCGAACTGGCAGAGCGGGTCGCCCGGGCGATGCGGTCGACGTCTGAACCATCGACGTCGTTCGTTGCTGTCGGTCGGGTGGTGCTGGCTCGACTCTCGTCCTTCGGCATCGACGACCTCGAACCGCCTGTCTGGATCGAACCCGATGTGCCTGCTCTTCCGGAGCGGGACCCCGACGACGACGCATGGGCTGCGGACGTGGTGCGCCGCGCCCTCGGTGAGCCTCTGACACCGGACGCACTCGATCCGGCTGCCGTCGGCGCTGCCGCCGCGACTCTGCGCGCTGCAGCCGACACCGATGACGAACTTGCCCAGTGGTTGGCCGCTTCGGTCGGGCCGATCGATCTCGACGAATCCGACGCCGATGTCGTACTCGCCGTGCTTGCTGCCGCAGTCGCGCCGGCTTCGCTCACGCCGTTGACCGGCGATGCCCGACAGGCCGTGCTGGAACTCGAGTTCGCCGACTGGCTCGGCGCTGTGCTCGGAGTCGTGCGGGCCGGCACCGGGACTCATGTCGACCCCGACGTCTTGGTCGATCACGTGAACCGTTGTCCGGAGGTCACGTCCACGATTCCGAAGGCCGATCGGGCCCGGGTCGCCTGGGCGTTCGCTGTGGCGGTCGAGGCCTGGGGCCCGCTTGGCGTGGTCGACCCCGACAACTGCCTGACCGACTTCGGCGCCGCGGTGCTGCCGGCTGCGCTGGTGCGGGCCTGGCAACCGATCTGAGCCGGGCACGATCGCTGGTCTAGCCTCGCCGTCATGCAGATCGCCCCGTTCGGTGTCGAGCAGTGGATGAACGAATACGAGACCCGCTGCCGACACAACCTGGCCGAGACCTGCTGTGACTCGATCACCGTTGAGGAGCTCCTGCAGCTGTCAGGTCAGAGCCCCGAGCATCTCCACGAACTCCTCGGCATGAAGTTGACGTACGGCGCGATCGAGGGATCCGATCGTCTGCGCTCGGCCATCGCCGCCCTGTACGAGCACCAGACCGGGGAGAACACGCTGGTCACCCACGGTGCCATCGGGGCGAATCAGCTCGTGTACCTGGCCCTGATCGAGCCGGGCGACCATGTCGTGTCGGTCGTGCCGAGCTATCAGCAGCACACGTCGATCCCCGAGTCGCTCGGGGCGAACGTCACCCGGGTGCCCCTGCGCGAAGAGCACGGTTGGCAGCTCGACGTCGACGAACTCGTCGGCGCGATCACGCCAGGGACGAAGGTCGTTTCGCTCACCAACCCGAACAACCCGACTGGAGCACTGCTCGAGCGGCCGACGCTGCAGACGATCGCCGATGCGTGTGAGCGAGCGGGCGCCTGGCTGCTCTGCGATGAGGTCTACCGGGGTATCGATCAGCGGGGGAGCGGGACGACGGTGTCGGTGGTCGATCTCTCCGATCGGGCGATCGCCGTCGGGTCAATGTCGAAAGCGTTCTCGCTCGCCGGGCTTCGCCTTGGTTGGATCACCGGACCAGCCGGGCTTCTGCACGATGTCACGATCCACCGCGACTACAACACCATCAGCGTCGGCATGATCGACGACCATCTGGCGTCGCTCGCGCTGGAGAGCGCCGAGGCGATCCTCGGCCGCAATCGGGCGCTCGTGCGAGCCAACCTCGCCACGCTCGCTGCCTGGGTCGAGACGGAGTCCCGTGTCTCGTGGACCCGTCCTCAGGGTGGCACGGTCACCTTGCTGCGCTACGACGCCGACCTGACCTCCCGCGAGTTCTGTGTCGGTCTCGTCGAGGGTGCCGGCAGTGTGATGTTCACGCCGGGCAGCGCCTTAGGCATGGAGGGCTTCGTCCGGGTCGGTTTCGGGAACAACGCAGAGGCCTTCGACGCCGGCCTGCCGCTCGTCACCGAGTACCTCGACACATTGAGCTGAGCGCACGACGGGCCGAGGCATCCGCCCCTCCACCTGAGGGTCACAGCCTCTGACTACGGTCAGCGACATGTCTCGACAGCTCGAATTCGACGGTGGGTTCGCTCGCGAAGTCGTGGAGGTGCCCGTTGCCGAGGAGATGAGCGAGAGTTTCCTCGCCTACTCCCTCTCGGTCATCACGTCTCGTGCCATTCCCGATGTGCGCGACGGCCTCAAGCCGGTGCAGCGCCGCATTCTCTGGTCGATGTTGCAGATGGGCATTCGTCCTGGCACGCCGTATCGCAAGTCGGCTCGCATCGTGGGCGACACGATGGGCCGCTACCACCCGCACGGCGATGCTGCCATCTACGACACCTTGACCCGCATGGGGCAGGACTTTTCGCGGATGGTTCCGTTCATCGATCCGCAGGGCAATTTCGGTTCGCTCGACGATCCGCCCGCCGCTGCGCGTTATACCGAGTGCCGGCTGGCCGAGCCGGCGATGGACATGGTCCGCGAACTCGACGAGGACACGGTCGATTTTCGCACCACCTACGACGGCGAGGGTGATGAGCCGGTCGTGTTGCCAGCGGCGCTGCCCAACATTCTCGTCAACGGCACCAGCGGCATCGCGGTGGGCATGGCCACCAACATGGCCCCGCACAATCTGCGCGAGGTCGCCGATGCGATCGAGATCGTCATGACCAAGCGTCGGCCCAAGCCGACGATCGACGAACTCATGGCCGTGTTGCCCGGCCCCGACTTTCCGTCGGGTGGCATCGTCGTCGACGACGGCTTGCGCGACGCCTATGAGATGGGCCGCGGCACGTTCCGCATCCGGGCCAAGGCCCACGTCGAGCAGACCAGTCGCAACCGGCAGTCGATCATGGTGACCGAACTGCCCTACCTCGTCGGGCCCGAGCGGGTGATCGGCAAGGTTCAGGAGCTCGCCAACAGCGGCAAGCTCGTTGGTATCGAAGGCATTGCCGATCTGTCCGACATGAACGGCCTCATGATCCAGATCGATGTGAAGCCGGCCGTCAATCCACAGGCGGTGCTCCAGGAGCTGTATCGCCTCACCCCGCTCGAGGAGTCGTTCGGCATCAACAATGTGGTGCTCGTCGACGGCGTGCCCACCACCCTCGGCCTCTACGACCTCTGTAAGGCCTACATCGATCACCGACTCGAGGTCATCGTCCGCCGAACCCAGTTCCGACTGGAAAAGGCGCAGGATCGCCTCCACATCCTCGAAGGTCTTCTGGTCGCCCTTGATGCGATCGACGAGGTGGTTGCCATCATCCGCTCGTCGGAGAACGCCGCCGAAGCCCGGGATCGCCTCATTGAACGCTTCGAGCTGTCGGTCATCCAGGCCACGCACATTCTTGACATGCCGCTGCGTCGTCTCACTGCGCTGGCCAAGCTCGAGCTCGAAGAGGAAGCCGCCAGCCTGCGTACCGACATCGCGGGGTACGAGCGGCTGCTCAAGAGCGAGGACCGCCGCCGCAAGCTCGTGCTGAAGGAACTCGGCGAACTCGTCGACACGCACGGCCAGGATCGCCGGGCCGAGATCATCAACGCCGACGACATTCCGGTCTTCGAGCGCCCCAAGGAGAACGACACCTCGTTCGACACCGACAGCGACGAACCGTGTGTCGTCACCCTGTCGTCTTCGGGCAACCTCGGCCGGGTCCCGACCGAAGGCGCCAAGAAGGGCGTGGCCGGCCGCCACGACCTCGTCGCGTCCGCGCTGGTCACGTCGACCGGCACCGCGATCGCTGCGGTGACCTCCGAAGGTCGGGCGTTCGTCTTCCACGCCGGCGAAGCCGCCGACGCCGGTGGCCGCACCCGCGGCAACGCCGCCGCGCAGCAGCTCGGCCTGAACAAGGGCGAGGATGCACTCGCCCTCGTCGGTGCGGGCGAGGAGCATCTCGTCCTCGTCACCGCCCGGGGCATCGCGAAGCAGGTCACCGCCGACGAGGTGCTCGCAACGAAGTCTGGCAAGCCGGTGATCGGGCTCAAGGACGGCGACCGGGTGGTTGCCGCGTTCCGGGCGCCTGCCGGGGTCGATGTGATCGCCGTCGCCTCCGATGGTCAGGTTCTGCGCATGCCGCTCGATTCCATTTCCGTGCAGGGTCGAGGCGCGGGAGGCGTCGCAGGAATGAAGCTCAAGGCTGGGGCCGAGGTCGTTGGCGCCGGTCCGGTGATCGGCGACGGCGTCGTGCTCACGATCACCTCCGACTCGGCGGCGAAGGCCACGCCGTATGAGGAATTCGAGTCCAAGGGTCGAGGCGGGCAAGGTGTGCGGGTCGCCAAGCTGGGAACCGCCGAAACGGTCACGCTTGCGTGGTTTGGTTCGCTCGGTTCGATCGGTGGGCCGGGTGATCTTCTCGCCCAGATGGCCGACGACGAGGACCCTAAGAAGCTCGACCCCAACCCGGTGCCGTTCGACATCGAGGCCTCGAAGCGAGATCTCGTCCCCACCAAGACCGAACGCCAGGTCATGGTCCTCGCCCCGAGTCGCTGGTGACACCGTGAAGCCGTTCGCCATCCAGCGGGGTTGATCCCACCGGGTTCTTCGGGTGGTTCTGGAGGCGGGAGCGAGGGATACTCCCAGCCATGCGTACGGAACTCGATCCCGGTCAGTTGGGGCTCACGGTCCTCAGCCTCTTCAAGCTCAAGGAGGGCGAGGTCGCTAGTGCGGTGCTGCACGTCGGTCACAAACTCGGCCTCTTCACTGCGCTCGACGAGGCCGGGACGACGACCTCAGTCGCCTTCGCCGAGGCGACCGGTCTCCACGAGCGCTGGGTTCGAGAGTTTCTGTTCCTTCTGAGCTCACTCGACCTCGCCCAACATGACGATGGCGAGTTCATGCTGACGCCTGAGGCCTCCGTGGTGCTGGCCCAACCCGATCATCCGCAGTATCAGGCGGGTGTCTTCGGGCCGCCCATCACCCAGCATGAGATCGACCGCACGATCGAGGCGTTCTCCAGTGGCATCGGCATGACCTGGGACGAACACGGGGCCGAGACATGCCACTTCCAGGCTGCGATGGGCGCAGGCGGGCAGAAGGCCTTCCTCGTCCCGGTCATCCTGGACTCAATCGAGGCCATGACCGAACGTCTCCAGGCCGGGGCAACCGTTGTCGACATCGGGTGCGGTGCCGGTGTCGCTGCCACGACGGTTGCGCAGGCATTTCCGAACACCAACGTGATCGGGATGGATCCCTCGAGCCACGCGATCGCTGCCGCATCCGCTCGCGCCGCCGAAGCGGGCCTCGACAATCTGTCGTTCCGGCAGGGCACCTTCGACGACCTCGGCGAGTTCGCCGATGTCGACCTGCTCCTCACGCTCGATGTCATCCACGACCTTCCCCGTCCTGGTGCGGCGGTGCGGTCGGCGCGTGAGTGTCTCGCCGACGACGGTGTCTGGATGGTCGCCGACATTCGCGCACGCGGCGGCCTCGAGGACAACCGGGCCATCCCCGTCCTGCCACTGATGTACGGCATGTCGATCCTGTACTGCATGTCGTCGGCCATGTCGGAGCCCGGCGGCGCGGGACTCGGCACACTCGGGCTGACCACCGGCGTGTTCGAGGAGATGACACAAGCCGCCGGCTTTACCGGGTTTGTCAGTCGAGAGTTCGACGTCGACGTGATGAACCGGTACTACGAGGTGCGGCCCTGACCGCGGCGGCGCTGGCCACCCTGGTTTCCCCGGCCACCCTTGCTCCCCTTGCCTTGCGCGGGTCGACCACCTGAACGCTTCTGGGGCGGCCGCCCACCACTCGCTTTCGGGCCACCCTTCTTGGGGCCTCGGTTCGACCCGCCGCGCTTCTTGGTGGCCCTCTTGCCCGGTTTCGGCCCTGGGCCGTTGCCGCCCTTGCGATGGGGTTTGCGGCTGCCTTCACCCGACTCGTCGCGATGCTGGCCGCTCTGGTTCCCCCGATTGGGCTTGCGCTTCTTGGCCTTGGCGCCCCGCTTCTGAGCCTGGCCGCCGGACCTGCGGGGACGATCGTCGCGCGCTTGTTCGCGGCCGGACGGTGCGGTGCGACCCTGGGTCGGCGCCATGTCGGTAGCCGTCTCCTCATGGGGGAGTGGCGTGCCGTCAATGTCGGGCGGCGGAGTGATCTCCTGCGGCAGTTCGAGCCGCCGCTTCATCTTCTGGACGTCCTTGACCTGGCCGGGATCCACGAACGACACGACCGTGCCGCGAGCGCCTGCTCGGGCCGTGCGGCCGGAACGGTGGACGTAGGCGGAGTCCTCATCGACCGGGTCGAAGTGAACCACACACTCGACTGCGTCGACATGAATGCCTCGGGCGGCAACATCGGTGGCGACCAGTGCCGCTGCCTTGCCCCGGGCGAAGTCGTCGAGGGCTCGCTGTCGCTGATTTTGCGACCGGTTGCCATGGATCGGCACCGCCGGCACGCCGGCCCGGGTGAGTTGGCGGGCAGCACGGTCGGCGCCATGACGAGTTCGGGTGAACACGATCGTGCGACCGAAGGTGGCGATGACCGATGCACAGAGCGGAATGCGTTCCGGGCGGGGAAGCTTCCAGAAGTAGTGGGTCATCTTGTCGAGATCGGGGGTGGCTTCACCGACCTCGTGACGCACGGGATCGGACTGGTAGGCCTTCGTGAGCTTGGCGACCTCGCCGTCGAGCGTCGCCGAATACAGCACGGTTTGTGGGTTGTCGCCGGCCTGATCGAGCAGTCGCTTCACCGCCGGCATGAATCCCATGTCGGCCATGCGGTCGGCCTCGTCGATGACGACGTATTCGACCTCGGCGAGCGACACGACCCGTTGCTGGATCAGATCCTCGAGTCGGCCGGGCGTTGCGACGAGCACGTCGACTCCGCTGGAGAGTCGGTTGATCTGGGGCTGAAGGCCGACGCCGCCGTAGACGGCGAGTCCGTGACGCCCGACAGCGGCGAGCATCGGCGCGAGTTCGTCATGGATCTGGCCGGCGAGTTCGCGGGTCGGTGCAAGAATCAGGACTCGGGGGCGTTTCTTGTGGGCCGGGCCGCGTTCGAGCGCCATCGCAACCGCAGGAATGCCGAACGCCAGCGTCTTTCCCGATCCGGTCGGGGCCCGGCCGATGACGTCGCGCCCGTCCACGAGATCGGGGATGGTCTCGGCCTGGATGGCGAACGGCTGCGTGATGCCGGAGGCGCTCAGCACCTCGACGATGGCCGCCGGGACACCGAGCTCGGCGAACGACGTCGGGCGGGGCACCCACCCACCGTACCGGCCGGCTCGGTGGGTGTCGCTGACACCCACCGTGGTGCCGCCCGCCGGGTCAGTCCTCGGCGGTGTCTCGGTCGAGACGCATGGCGGCACTGTTCATGCAGTAGCGCTCACCGGTCGGCGCCGGGCCGTCGGGGAACCGGTGACCGAGGTGGGCGCCGCAGTTGGCGCAGACGGCCTCTTCACGGATCATGCCGTGGCTGGTGTCGGTGCGGATCTCGACGACGTTAGGGCCGACGGCTTCGAAGAACGACGGCCAGCCTGAGCCGGACTCGTACTTGGTGTCGCTGGAGAAGAGTGCGGTGTCGCAGACGACGCACCGGTAGGTGCCGTCGTCGTGGCAGTCCCAGTACTCACCAGTGAAGGCTCGTTCGGTACCCGCTCGCTGGGTGACGGCGTACTGCTCGGGGGTCAGCCGCTGGCGGAGTTCGGCGTCGGTGTAGTTGCTGGTCTGAGCCATGGGGTCTCCTGGCGTCTTCAGTGGGTGGCGTCCGGCGAGTTTTGCATCAACGGACCCGCTAGCGGAAACGCGGGAGGGGCTGGTTCTGCTCTCGTTTCTGCGGAAAACCCGGCTCGGTGAAGCGTTCTCGTGATTTCCTCATGTTCGGTCCTTGACCGAACAGCTGTTCGCAATTACATTGCTGTCATTCGTTCCCATTGGTCCGGGCGTGTCACACCCCCTCCATAGGTTCGACCCCACACCCCCCAAGGCAACCAACGCCCGGTTCAGTCGGGCAGCACACAGCAGAGGAAAAACGATGGTGGAACGAGACAAGGCGCTGGACATGGCGCTCGGCCAGATCGAGAAGCAGTTCGGCAAGGGCTCCGTCATGAAGATGGGCGACAAGACGACGATGGCCATCGAATCGGTGCCCACCGGCGCTCTGGCCCTCGACCTTGCGCTCGGTATCGGCGGCTTGCCGCGAGGCCGGATCACCGAGATCTACGGCCCGGAGTCCTCGGGCAAGACCACCCTCGCCACCCATGTCGTGGCCGAGGCGCAGCGCAATGGCGGCACCTGTGCCTACATCGATGCCGAGCACGCCATGGATCCGGTCTACGCCAAGGCCATCGGTGTCGACATCGATGAGCTGCTGATCTCGCAGCCCGACACCGGCGAACAGGCGCTCGAGATCGCCGACATGCTCATCCGCTCCGGTGCACTCGACGTCGTCGTGATCGACTCGGTGGCGGCGCTCACGCCCCGCGCCGAGATCGAAGGCGAGATGGGCGACACCCACGTCGGTCTCCAGGCCCGACTCATGTCGCAGGCGTTGCGCAAGCTCACCGGCAACCTCAACAAGTCCAAGACGATCTGCATCTTCATCAATCAGCTGCGCGAGAAGATCGGTGTCATGTTCGGCTCGCCCGAAACCACGCCGGGTGGCCGTGCGCTGAAGTTCTACTCGTCGGTGCGTCTCGACATCCGCCGTATCGAGTCGATCAAGGACGGCGTCGAGGTCGTGGGCAACCGCACTCGGGTGAAGGTCGTGAAGAACAAGGTCAGCCCGCCGTTCAAGCAGGCCGAGTTCGACATCATGTACGGCACCGGTATCTCCCGTGAAGGTTCCGTCCTCGACCTTGCTGTCGAAGAGGCGATCGTGAAGAAGTCGGGTGCCTGGTACACCTACGACGGTGAGCAACTCGGCCAGGGCCGAGAGAACGCCAAGAAGTACCTCACGGAGAACCCCGAGGTCATGGTCGAGATTTCCGACCGTGTCTGGAAGGCGGTCATGCCCGACGAGGAAGAGGCGACTGATGTCAACGACGTCGATGAGGACGAAGAGTTCTCCGACGCCGACGACATGCCGATCGCCCTCGACGACTAGCCGAGCTCCGATCCCCCGGCCGGCTCCATCTGGCCGACCGATCACACGAAGGTGAACAACGACCCACCTTCGTCTCCCCGCCCGAGCGTGACGCACGGTGCTGCATGGATCCTTTCCCGATGCCAGCGGTGCCATTCAGCGAGCGCATGGGCGTGAGAGCGGGCCACTCCTCTCGGGGTGGTCCGCTTCAGGTTTTCCGGCGGTAGGTCAGCCGGTGGCGCTGGATTCGGTTCCCGGCCGCACCACGGCCTGTGTGTTGCTGTCGGTAACCTCTGAGGCGTGACCGATCAGGTGAACGACACCGCTGTGAGCCGTCAAGGCAAGTCCTACGTTGTCAAGACGTACGGCTGTCAGATGAACGAGCACGACTCTGAGCGGATCTCCGGTCTGCTCGAGGCCGACGGTATGAACCGTGTCGACGACGTTGCCGACGCCGACGTGATCGTCCTCAACACCTGCTGCATCCGTGAGAATGCCGACAACAAGCTCTACGGCGCCCTCGGCCACCTCAAGGTGCTGAAAGAACAGAACCCCGACGTGCAGATCGCCGTCGGTGGCTGTCTCGCCCAAAAAGACCGCGACACGATCATGGATCGTGCGGGCCATGTCGATGTCGTCTTCGGCACCCACAACGTGCATCGCGCGCTTGAACTCCTCGACCACGCCCAAGAGCACGGCCCGATCGTCGAGATCCTCGAGGCAACCGCCCGCGACGATCAGGAGGCCTTCCCGTCGGCTTTGCCGGCCCGGCGGGAGGTCGACCACGCCGGTTGGCTCACGATCCAGATCGGCTGCGACAACACCTGCGCGTTCTGCATCGTGCCCGCCGTTCGCGGCCCCGAGATCTCTCGTCCCTTCGGCGAACTTGTCGACGAAGCGCGTGATCTCGCCGCTGACGGCGTCAGCGAGATCACGCTCCTCGGTCAGAACGTCAACAGCTATGGCCGCGACCTCGCGCTTGCCCGTCGGGCCCTCGACATCAGCGAGGGCGACGCCGATGAGGGCGATGCGTTCTGGTGTGGTGATCGTTGGGCAACCGACCGCCGGGCCCGTCCCTTGTTTGGTGACCTACTCCGCGACATCGGAGCAATCGAGGGTGTGCACCGGATCCGCTACACCTCGCCGCACCCCAAGGACATGCGCACCGAGACCTTTGAGGCCATGGCCGAGACGCCTGAGGTCTGTGAACACCTGCACTTCCCACTGCAGGCCGGATCCGACCGCGTCCTCAAGCTGATGCATCGGGGCTACACGAGCGAGCGCTTCCTCGAAAAGCTCGCAGAGGCCCGGGCGACCATTCCCGGCCTGGCCGTGTCCACCGACATCATCGTCGGGTTCCCTGGCGAGACCGACGATGACTTCGAGCAAACCCTCGAGGTGGCGGCCGCAGCCGAGTTCGCGAGCGCCTTCACCTTCGTGTTCTCCCCCCGCCCGGGCACCGAAGCAGCCGAACTGCTCGACCAACAGCCCGAGCTCGCGGTGCCCCACGAGGTCGCCGTCGAACGCTATGAGCGTCTACGCACGGTGATCGAGCGCTCCAGCCTGAAGGCCAACCAAAGCCGGGTCGGCGTGGTGGAGGAAGTGACGGTCGAGGGGCCGAGCAAGAAGGATCCGTCGGTGCTCACCGGCCGGACCCGCCGCAACACCCTGATCCATTTTCCGAGTCCCTCACCGATCAAGCCTGGCACCTACGCCACCGTTCGTGTGCTTGACGCGAAGACGAATCATCTGCTGGGCGAGCTCGTCGAGATCACGATTCCGGCCCGTCACCGCACCCGGATCCCGGTCGTCTCGGGCTGAGCCGATGGCCGGCCCCGCCGACCCCGAGGGCATTCCCCTCTCGGATCCGACCGCTCCGATCGATCCCGAGCAGGCCGCCCGCACCCTGGGACGCACCCTCGCGGCCAAGCACACGACAGCGCCGAGCACCGATGGTCGGGTCGATCTGGCGGTCTTCGCGTCCCTCGTGCGGGCTACCGCCGAGGNCGACGACGACGCCATCTTCGACTCCGGTCCATACCTCGACCGTTCCCGNCATGAGATGGCGCGCCTCGCCGTCGAGACCGTTACCGCCCTTCCCGAGTCCGACATCGCCGAGGTGTCGATCACGC
The DNA here is from genome assembly GCA_002694825.1 of Acidimicrobiaceae bacterium. Lineage (GTDB taxonomy): Bacteria > Actinomycetota > Acidimicrobiia > Acidimicrobiales > Aldehydirespiratoraceae > UBA11606. The sequence continues at coordinate 14,625 of NZNH01000049.1, forward strand.
CGGGCTTCGAACTCGGCATGGTCGAATTGCAGCGTGACGGTTCGATGGTCGTGTTGGGAGACACCGTGGTGGGCGATCGTCACCTGGATCTTGCGCGAGCGGCCGTTGCTCTGGCGCTTCGGTTCGGTCCCGCCGTCGTTGCGCCGTTCCTTGATGCGTACGGACTTGATGACATCGATGTCCGCCGTCTCGACACCTGCCAGCTTCTCGGCTCGGTTGCCGAGGAGGTCGGCGTTGCCGAACCGGTCGACGCGCCATGACCGACGTTTGGGCTTCTCACCGGGAGCATCCGCTGGCGATCCTCGGGTCGACTGCCTCCGGCAAGTCGGCGCTTGCGCTTGCGCTCGTCGATCGCATTCGCAGGGGAGGCGGTGAGGCAGAACTCATCTCGATCGACTCGATGCAGGTCTACCGCGGGATGAACGTCGGCNCCGCCACACCCACTGCAGCCGAGCAGGCCCGCGTCCGACACCATCTCATCGATCTGGTCGACCCGTCCCACGCCTTCACCGTCAGCGAGTTCCAGTCGCTCGCCCGCAACGCGATCGATAGCGTCCGTCAGCGAGGATCGGTGCCGATCCTCGTCGGCGGCACCGGCCTCTACCTCCGAGCGGTCATCGACGACTTGGAGATCCCTGGACAGTTTCCCGACGTGGCGGCCGAGTTGGGGACCGACCCCAATACGGCGGGGCTTCATGCTCGCCTTGCCGAACTCGACCCCACCGCCGCTTCACGGATGGAGCCCACGAACCGGCGCCGTATCGTGCGGGCGCTCGAGGTCACCCTGGGTTCGGGGCGGCCGTTCTCATCGTTTGGGCCCGGGCTCGACACCTACGGTGAGTCCGAGTTCGTGCAGGTCGCCCTGCGATGGGATCGAGCCGACCTCGATGTGCGAATCGCAGCGCGATACGAGCAGCAGATGGCCGAGGGGTTCCTGGACGAGGTCCGATGGCTCGCCCAGCAGGCCCCGAGCCGAACGGCCAAGCAGGCGCTGGGATACCGAGAGCTCCTGATGCACATCGCCGGCGAGTGCAGCCTCGAGGAGGCACTCGACCTCGCGATCACCCGAACCCGTCAGTTCGCCCGCCGACAGGAGCGCTGGTTCCGACGCGATCCCCGCATCCTCTGGGTCGACGCGCCGCCGGATGTCGACGCAGTCATCGAACACTGGTCGGCGGCCGCCGGCCGCTGATCGCATTCGGCCGAACAACCTGTCGAAGTTCGCCCGTTCCCTGCGATGATGGGGCCATGGCCTCTGCGCCGACGCCGATCCGTCTCTCCAAACACCACGGTCTTGGCAACGACTTTCTCGTCTGCCTCACCGAACACCTTCCACTCGACGCCGTCACGCGCGCCCGNACCTGGTGCGATCGCCGCACCGGTATCGGTGCCGATGGCCTGATCTTCGGTTTGCCGCCCGGACCCAACCATGACGATGAGGGCGACATCGTCATGCGGCTGTTCAACAGTGATGGCAGCCCTGCTGCTCTCAGCGGCAACGGCTTGCGCTGCTTCGCTCAGGCGGTCGCTCGNGCGCAGGGTGTAGCCGATCTCCACCTCAAGGTGTCCACCCCAGCCGGGGTATGCGAGTGCACCGTGCACGGCACCGATGAGCCCCACGTCGTGACCGCCACGGTCGACATGGGCGTGGTGCGCCCCGGGCCTGCTCCTGACGTCGCCGAACTCATGGAGGCNGTCGGTGCTCCGGTTGCGTCGGTGAAGCGCTGGGAAACGGGCGACATCGGCAATCCGCATGTCGTCTGCGAGGTCGACGACCCTGACGAGATCGACCTGGCCCTCGCCGGACCCGCGATCGAAGCCCACTTCGACGACGGGGCCAATGTGCACTTCGTGAGCGTCAGCGGCACCGACGAGATCTCCCTTCGCGTCTGGGAGCGAGGTGCCGGCATCACCAACGCCTGCGGCACCGGCGCCACCGTCTCGGCCGACGTCTTCCATCGCTGGGGTCTGGTCGATCGCAAGGTGATCGTGCGCATGCCCGGCGGCGATGCACTCGTCGACGTGGGCGATCCCACCACCCTCACCGGCCCGGCGACCCATGTGGCCGATCTCCTCGTGCCTGACCTCGGAGGGCCGGGTGCCTGACCAGGGCAACAGCGGCGAGCGCAAGCTCCCGAACATCTTCGACACCGACGACCTGATCGACGAGTTCGATCGGGACGACGATGTGTCCGATCTCATCATCGACGCCGAAGAAAGCCACCGCGGCGCGTTCGGCGACTACGGCGGCGAGTCCGGTGGCCTCATCGAGCGAACCTTCCGGGAGCGCATCGTGCTCGTCGGCGTCACCCTTGCAGGCGACGATCCAGAGGAGACCGACGCCTCACTCGACGAGCTGGCGCTGCTGGTCGACACCGCCGGTGCCGACGCGCTCGACCGTGTCGTGCAGCGCCGTTCATCGCCCGATGCGGCCACCTACGTCGGTTCCGGTAAGGCCAAGGAGATCAAGGCGGCAGCCAACGCGATCGATGCCGACACGGTCGTCTTCGACGACGAACTCACCCCGGCCCAGCAATACAACCTCGAGAAGATTCTCGGCCGGTCGGCGCTCGACCGCACCGCCGTCATTCTCGACATTTTCGCCCAGAACGCCAGCAGCCAGGAGGGCAAGGCCCAGGTGGAACTCGCTCAGCTGCGCTACCGCCTCCCGCGCCTTCGCTCAAGCGGACGCACCTTCTCCCAGCAGGGCGGCGGTATCGGTACCAGGGGCCCGGGTGAGACCCAGCTCGAGGTCGACCGTCGTCGTCTCGTTCGTCGGGTGCACAAGCTCGAAGCCGACCTGCGCAAGGTCCAGGCGCATCGTGAAACACAGTCGAAACAGCGCTCTCGCACCCGCAACCGGGCGATCGCCCTCGTCGGGTACACCAACGCCGGCAAATCGTCGCTGCTCAACCGCCTTGCCGGTGCCGATGTCCATGTCGAGGATCGACTCTTCGCCACGCTCGATGCCACCACGCGACGCCTCGCCCTTCCCGGCGGTGAGACGGTCTTCGCCACCGACACGGTCGGGTTCGTCCGCAAGTTGCCTCATCAGCTCGTCACGGCCTTCAAGACCACCCTCGACGTCGTCCGCGATGCCGACCTGCTCGTTCACGTTGTCGACGGGAATGGACACGACCCGGTTGGGTCGATGGATGCCGTGCGTGAGGTGCTCGAGGAGATCGGAGCAGGTGATGTGCCTGAGCTCCTCGTCTTCAACAAGGCCGACCAAGGCGATGGTTCCGAGCGCTTGGCCGAAAAGTACGAGGGAAGCGTCGCCGTTTCGGCCCACTCCGGCTTCAACCTCGAACACCTCACGGCGGTGATCGGTGATCGGGTTCGGTCGATGACTGCGCTCGCCGAGCTGATGATCCCCTGGGATCGCGGCGATGTGCTCGCCTCGGTTCACCGGGAGGGTCAGGTCTTGTCGGAGCGCGCAGAGGAGCACGGCATGCGCCTCAAGGCTCGGCTCGAGCCGGCGTCACTCGGACACTTGCAGGAGTACGTGCTGACCGTCGACGGCGAAGTACCGTCTCAGCAGCGCCACGAAGAGGACGAATGGTGAGCGAGCCGACGCACCCCTACCAGACGCCGTACGACCCACCGCCGTATCCCTACGACCTGCTCGACGAACTCCGAGCGGTCGCCCAGGAGCGTTTCGGTGCGGTGATCGACTGCTCGATCGGCGCGCCGATCGATCCGCCACCCGCATCGGTGATCGACGCGCTGTCGTCGTCGAACACCGAACGGGGGTATCCGCCCTCGATCGGCTCACTCGCGTTCCGAGAGGCCGCCGCCCGGTGGATGGCTCGTATCGCCGATGTCCANGTCGATCCGGTGNCACAGATCGGGGCCACCGTNGGCACCAAGGAGTTCGTCGCCGGCACCCCGCACTATCTGCGGATGCGNCGGCCNGACCGCGACACCGTNCTCTATCCCGAGGTGTCGTACCCGAGCTACGAGCAGGGTGCCATCTTCTCGGGCTGTCGAGCCGTCGCCGTGCCTGTCGACGATCAGTGGCGCATCGACCTCACCGCCATCGACCCTGATGACGCCGCCCGAGCACTGTGCCTGTGGGTCAACACACCCGGAAATCCGGCGGGCGGTATCGACGATCTCGCTGCTGCCGCGGCCTTCGGTCGAGAACACGACGTCACCGTGCTCTCCGACGAGTGCTACATCGAATTCACCTGGGAGGGCGCGCCACAGTCGATCCTGCAGCACGGCACCGACAACGTGCTTGCGTTGCACTCGCTCTCCAAGCGTTCNAACCTCGCCGGTGGCCGAGCCGGCTTCTACGCCGGCGACACCGACCTCGTGCAGTACCTGCGCGAGGTTCGCAAGCATGGGGGCTTGATGGTGCCCGGTCCGGTTCAGGCGGCAGCCGTCGCNGCCTTCGACGACCAGCAGCATGTCGATGTCCAGCGGGAGATCTATCGAGAACGTCTCGAGCTCGGCCTTGCNCTGTTGCGGGCGGCCGGCGCTGATGTCGAGCTTCCCGGTGGTGGCTTCTACCTGTGGGCTGCGGCCCCTGGCGGTGATGCTTGGGCGCTCGCCCGAACGCTCGCCGAGCGAGCCGGTGTGATCGTCAGCCCGAGCGAGTTCTACGGCCGCCGTGCGGACCATGTCCGGTTCGCTGCCGTTCAGTCCTCCGATGATCTCCGCACCGCAACGGAACGACTCACGGCGTAAGCGACCCGCCGACCACGGCCTGTCGGGATCGCCCAGCTAGCCTGCTGCTCCATGAGTGATCTGCAATCTCGGATCGAAGGCCTGTGGGAGGGCCGCGACAGCCTGAGCGTCGACGACCCGGAGGTCGTTGCCACCGTGCACGAGGCGATCGACGCCCTCGACACCGGTATGGCCCGTGTCGCGGAGTGGAACCCCGACGGCTCGGTCACCGTGAACCAGTGGTGCAAATACGCCGTCCTGTTGCTGTTCAAGATCTCCAAGATGGAGACCATCGAACACGCACCGTTCGAGTACGCCGACAAGATTCCGCTCAAGAGCGACTACATGGAGCGCGGCGTCCGCGTGGTGCCCGGAGCCCAGGCCCGGTGGGGGAGCTATCAGGCCCCTGGCGTGGTGATGATGCCGAGCTACACCAACATTGGCGCCTACGTCGGTGAAGGCACCATGGTCGACACGTGGGCCACCGTCGGTTCGTGTGCCCAGATCGGCAAGAACGTCCATCTGTCGGGTGGCGTTGGGATCGGTGGTGTGCTCGAGCCGGCGCAGGCCGCTCCCGTGATGATCGGTGACGAGTGCATGATCGGCAGCCGGGCCATCGTGGCCGAGGGTGCCCGGGTGGGGGAGGGCACCGTGCTCGGCGCCGGCGCGATCCTCACCGGCTCGATGCCCGTGATCGACGTCGAGACGGGTGAGGAACTTGGTCGAGGCGAGGTGCCGTCCTGGTGCGTCGCTGTCGCCGGTACTCGTCCGAAGCGCTTCGCAGGGGGCGAGTTCGGCCTTCCTGCGGTGCTCGTCCTCAAGCGCCTCGAAGAGGGGCAACGACACGACAAGTCCGCCCTCAATGACATCCTCCGCGACCACGGTCAAGCGGTCTGATCTCGTGACCGACGTTGTCGCCCCAAGCCTGCCCACCGGCGACGTGTTCGCCCTCACGGCCGCGCTCGTCGACATTGCGTCCGAAAGCTTCAACGAGCAGGAGATCGTGGCGGTCATCGAGGCGGAGCTTCGGGCGTGCCCGCACCTCACCGTCGACCGCATCGGCGACAATCTCATCGCCCGCACCATGCTCGGCCGTGATCGACGACTCGTTCTCGGTGGTCACACCGACACGGTGCCGGCCAATGGCAACGCTGGGGCCCGCATCGAGGGCGACCGGATGTACGGCGTTGGCACCAGCGACATGAAGGGCGGGCTGGCGACGATGCTCGAACTCGCCCGCACCGTCACCGAACCGGCCATCGACCTCACCTACGTGTTCTATGCGCGCGAGGAGGTGGCGGTGATCCACAACGGACTGCGCGAGATCGAAGCCGAGCGACCCGATCTGCTCGATGGCGATGTCGCCTTGCTCGGCGAGCCGACCCTTGGAACGCTCGAAGCCGGTTGCCAGGGAACCCTGCGGGTCGAGGTCACCCTTCAGGGGGCCCGGGCCCACACTGCTCGCCCATGGATGGGACGCAATGCGATTCATCGCCTGGGCGAGCTGCTTGCGATCGTCGAGGCCTACGAGGCCCGCCGTCCCGTCGTCGAAGGGTGTGAGTATCGCGAGGCACTGCAGGCGGTGCATGTCGAAGGTGGCGTTGCCGGCAATGTCGTGCCTGACTCAGCCATGGTGCGGATCAACCATCGTTTCGCCCCCGATCGATCCAGCGAGGAGGCCGTGGCCCACGTGCGTTCTGTGCTGGCACCGGCGCTGGAGGATGGCGACACGGTCGAGGTCACCGATCTCTCGCCCGCTGCCCGCCCCGGGCTCGGTGATCCGCTCATCGAGGCGTTGGTCGAACGGAACGGCCTCGAGGTGCGCGCCAAGCTCGGCTGGACCGATGTTGCCTTCTTCGCCGAGCGGGGTGTACCCGCCTCGAATTTCGGTCCTGGCGACGCGACCATNGCGCACACCCAGGGCGAATATGTCGAGCGAGCGTGGGTGGTCGACACCCACGCTGCGCTGCTCGACGTGATTACCAACGGCGTCTGATCGTTCCGGCCGCTCGGATCAGAGCTTGCGCATCACGGTGACGACCTTGCCGAAGATCTGCACCTCGGCCGGATCGAACACCATGTCGCTNAGCGATGCGTTGTGGGGCACGAGCACGATCTTGCCGTCGCGCTCCTGGTACGTCTTCACCGTGGCTTCCTCACCGGGGATNCCAGCGATGACGATGTCGCCCTTCGTGGCGGTGGTCTGGCTCTGGCAGACCACGAAGTCACCGTCGAAGATCCCGATGTCGATCATCGATTCACCTCGCACTCGCAGCATGAACAGTTCGCCGTCGCCGGTGAGGTCGGCCGGCATCGGGACGACCTCTTCGATNTTCTCGGAGGCGAGCACNTCGGTGCCGGCGGCGACATCGCCGACNAGNGGGACATGGCGGACGGGGCGGCGCTCGGCGCTCGCACCGGAAAGGCCTTCGTAACGCACCTGGATGGCGCGGGGCTTGGCCGGGTCGCGCACGAGGTAGCCGGCGTCCTTGAGGTTGTCGAGGTGGGCCTTGACCGTTGCCGGGGACTTCAGGCCGACCGCCTCACCGATCTCACGCACCGACGGGGGATAGCCCCGGTCGTTCTGGTGCTCGACGATGCAGTCGAGGATTTCTCGCTGTCGAGTGGTGAGTGTGTCGGACATGGGGACCTCCGTTGGGCCGGATTCCCGCCCCTGGCGGGCGGCCTGTGGACAAGGTGGGGATTTCTTGTGGTCGATGGTTGACAAACGAACAGGTGTTCGGGTTGAATGAACGAACGGTTGTTCGCCGCACACATGTTCGCCAAACATTCGTTCGGTGTCAAGTACCCGGGAACTCCGCTCCGAAATCCCTCTCGGAAGGGTCCCGGGCGGCGACAACCTTCCATCGCCTCCGGGTGTGTCACACCCCCTGAAGAGACTGACTCCCATGACCGCAGCTTTCGCCCCCGCCCCGCAGACCACCTTCCGCCCCCGCACCATCGACGATCCCTCGCTTGCCCCGATGCAGCGTCCGGTGTTGGCGATCGTGCCGGCGCGTGATGAGGCACCCGCCGAAGTTGCACCCCTGGCCGCCGTGTACCGCCTGCCGGTTGCCGATCAGGCGAACGTGTACCGGCGTCGCCGGCTTGCAGCGCTGGCCATCGTGGCCGGTCTCGTGCTCGGTGTGGTGTCGTTCATGCAACAGGCCGACGCGACGCCCACCCCCGAAGGCCAGCTCACTGAGTCGGTCAGCGTCGTCGTGCAGCCCGGCGACACCCTGTGGGGTATCGCAAGTGCCCTGGCACCGGAGGGTGATCCCCGAGCACTCGTCGACCAGCTCAGCGATCTTGCCGGTGGAGCCCAGATTCAGCCTGGCCAACAGCTCGTGGTGCCGCTCCACTGGCTCGACTGAGCCTTCCGATCACGCCCGGACGTATCGGGCGAACAGCGCGTTGTCGTGTTCGAGCAGGCGATCCAGCCGCAGATCGGTAGGGATCGTGGCTTCGCTCCCGTTGACGATGCGGCTCGAACCTCCGCCCACCAGGTGGGGTGAGATCGAAAGGCAGAGTTCGTCGATGAGGCCGCTGTCGACGAGCTGGCCGTTGAACGTCGGGCCACCTTCGGCAAGCACGACGTCCGCACCTCGTTCACCGAGCGCAGCGAGCACACCCTCAGCGGTCGGGCGTTCCGTGTCGGTGTGATGCCACTCGGCTCGTCCCTCGAGGGCGTGCATACGATCCGCCGGCGGGTTGGCGCCCGTGATCACGAGCGGCCGGGCCTCGCCGTCGCGCTGGTCGGCGAAGAGCGGGAGTTCGGGGTCGAGATCGACCGAAGCGCTCACCACCGCAAGTCGGGGTGCTTCGCTCCGGCCGGCGGCGACGCGCACGGCTGCGGTTTCCTCCGTGGCTCGGGGAATCCGATAGCGCTCGGCCCGAATGGTGCCCGCCGCCGCCACGATCCAATCGCAGCTCGCTCGGATCGCCCGGAAGGCCATCGAGTCACCCTCACCGCCGAGCCCACCGCTCACACCGTCGATCGCGATCGCGCCATCGACACTCGCCACCATGTTCNCCATGAGCCACGGTCGACCGGCCGGGCGNGGGCGATGATCGAAGGGATAGAGGGTGAGCGGNTCGACCGCGTCGAGTGGGGTGGGNAGCAGNTGGCGCACGAGNCTCGACCGTACCGCGACCGGGTTGTGAACGCTTGTGGACAAGCGGCGCGAAATCCCCGCGCAATCCACATGAAGTTCCCTTTTCGTTCACATGCGACCTTCTCTAGGGTGAGGGTCGCTGTGGCGGTCGGGTCCATCAGGATGGTGGTGGCGAGACGTCTCGGTGTGAGTCGAACTCTGCTCCTTGGGGGCCCTACGCCNAGGGGGGTGTGGGGAAGCTGCATGTCAATGCTGCCCTCTGACCCAGGTTGACCCGCCCGNCACGGCCGTCNNNGCGGCNCGNNNCCNNNCTCGNNCNCNGTCAGGCGTCGCNGATCTCGGTGCGGAGTCTCGNCAGGGCACGGCGAAGCAGGCGCGACACCTGCATTTGGCTGACGCCGATCCGCTCTGCGATCTGACTTTGGGAGAGCTCGCCGTAGAACCGAAGGGAGACGACCGCGCGTTCTTGCTCGGGTANTCCGTCGAGCAGTTCGGGCACAACGAGGCCGGTGTCGACCGCATCCCATGTCTCGTCACTAGATGGATCGGAATCGAGTTCGTCGGCTCGGTGGGCATTGGCTGCGTCGAGCGCGAGGGCAATCTGGTCGACCGTGACACCGAGACGGTCGGCGAGCTCTGCGGGTGACGGAACTCTGCCCAGTTCGTTGGTCAGCTCACTGGTCGTCGAGCGGACGGCGACCGCCAACTGTTTGATCGACCGGGGAACCCGGATGTCCCAACCATCGTCGCGGAAGTGCTGCTTGAGCCGGCCATCGATGACTCGAGCGGCGTAGGTCGAAAAGCGAACTTCTCGTTCGGGGTCGAAACGGTTGATGGCGTGGATCAGCGCCTCGAGGGCGATCTGCTCGAGATCGTTGTCGCGCCCGGTGCGGGCGTATCTCCGGGCGAACGCGATTGCGAGCCCCTGATGCTCGAGCACCAGTTCGTTGCGCAACGCCTCGTCGCCGGTCGCGGCAAAGCGGACGAAACGGTCGTCAAGCGGCGTGTCGCTCACGCCGATTTGTCGAACTCGACCGTCGTTGCGCCGGCGTCGTGGTCGATCGCGAACCCGTCGACGACGGCCGAGAGGATCGTGCGGCGAAAATCGTCAGCTGCATCGGGAACCGGGCCGGTCTCGCTGCAGAGCCGGACACTGAGCCGCTCGTTCGAACACCAGAAGGCGGCCTCGATCCGACCGGTCGGCCCGGCGTCGAGCAGGATCGACGCCGCTTCCTCAACGCCGATCTGCGCGTCCTCGACCGCTTCCACATCGAGGAGTTCGCCGGCAACCACCGCAGCGGTGAGCCGCAGCACNCGAAAGTAGGCGGGGTCGGCAGGCACCGAGACGACGACCGCTTCGTCGGGAACGGTTGGGGCGGGGGGCGGCGACATCACGTACCTCCAAAGGGCATCGGCCTCAGCGTACCTGTCGTGACGGGGCCGACTCTCAGCTCGTGGTTTCATCGACGTCCAGAACGGCAACACTCCTGACGTCATGGCTGCCGCCTCGTTCCACGCGTCGATTCCTCCGTCGCACCTCGATCTGTCGTCGCTTCGACACGAGGTGCGGGCGTGGCTTGATGCCCGACCTGACAGCGGTCGGCCACCGTCGGTGGATGTCGACCTCGTGGTCACCGAACTCGTCGCCAACGCNATCGANCACACCGACGCCCCGGCGATCGACCTGACGGTGGTGGCCGAGGGACCGACCCTGCGAGTCGAGGTCGCCAACGACCGCGGTCCCGAGGAGCCCGTGCTCGCCAGCGCGTGGGCCGAGTCCGGTGCTCGGGGTCGCGGGCTGCGGATCGTGGCAGCGCTCAGCGCCGAGCTNCGCCTGCAGACCGAGAACGGTCGGTCAGTGGTTGTCGCCGAGCTCGTCGGCGAGCGGCAGCCGGCCGGCGAGGCCTGACAGCTCAAGCAGTCGGAGCACCGTCTCACTCGCACCGAGAAGGCGGAGCGATCCACCACCGGCCTCGAGTCGTTCTGCAGCAGCGAGCAGCACGGCGAGACCTGCGGACGAGATGAAGCTCGTGCCGGTGAGGTCGATGCCGAGTGCTGCGTGGGCAGGAATATCGGCAAGCCGCTCCGCAAGCGTCGGAGCGGTGTGGGTGTCGATCTCTCCGACGACGCGGAGAAGGTCGGGGCCCGTTTCGTCGACGAGCAGCTCAGCAGCCATGAGCGGAGACTAGCGAGGTGACGGCGGTTCGTGCTCGTCGGCTGACGGGTGCCGCCGAACGGCCACCACCGCCGTATCGTCCTCGGCGCTGCGAGACGCGATGACCGAATCGACGATGTCGTCGAGTGGGCCAGCCGCGTGACCGAGCGCAGCGCAGAGGCGATCGAGCCCCTCGGGGAGTGGCTCCCCCCGCCGCTCAACGAGTCCGTCGGTGAAGAAGAGCAGGCTCTCGCCGTCAGAGAGCGGTGTGGTCGTGGCGGTTGGTTGTTCACCTCGAAGATGTCCGAGCGGCGGGATCGGAGAGACTGCGACCAGCGTTGCGCCATCGGACCCGAAGCGAACCGGCGGAAGGTGCCCGGCCGACCAGATCAGGGCGTCCTCGCTGTCGGTCGAGATCATGGCGAGCGTCATCGTGGCCATCGTGGCATCGTCGCGGCACGCACGGTCGAGAACGTCGAAGATCTGGTCGATCGGCCGCCCCGCTCGGATCTCAGCGGCAGTGAGGGTCTGGAGTCGCGCCATGGTGGTGGCGGCGTCGATGCCGTGGCCGCTCACATCGCCCACGACGAGGACGATGGCGGTTGCCGTCTCGATCACGTCGAACCAATCGCCGCCGACGTAGACGCCGACGTCGCCGGGGAGATAGCGACTGGCGATCTCGAAGCCGTCAGGCGCTGCGTCGACCCGGGGGAGCATCGCCTCCTGGAGGCGAAGGGCGGTGCGTCGCTGACGCTGATACTCGGCAAGACCGGTGATCACCGCTGCCGCCCGTTCGGCGACCCGGTTCAGGCTCGGCCGATCGATCATGTTGCGCTCGTCGGCGCGGAGGTTGCCGATGGTGATACTTCCGATCGTCACGCCATCGACCCGCGTCATCGGGATTCGAACCTCGACGGTGTCCTCAAGATTCGCCGGCGATTCGGCGCTGGTGCCGACGCTCGCTTGGAGTGGCCCGAGCGCCGGATCTCGCAAGGTCACCTCGGCGGTCCCGTAGCCGGCGACTCGTCCTGCGCCGACGGCGACTGCGTCGAGCAGGAGCGCAAGCGCAGCCTCCGTGTCCGACGGCGAGCCGAGTGCATCGACGAGCGCCGTGTCGAGTCCCTCCTCGGCGAGACGCACCCGCTCCGCAACAACCTCGGCGGTGACATCTCGCTGCGTTGCCACATAGTGGGTGGCGACACCGTGATCGTCGAGCACCGGGTCGATGCTCCATGCGATATGGAACGGCTCGCCGTCGGCGCGATAGTTGATCGTCTCGCCGCTGAAGGGCCGTCCGGCGGACAGATCGTCTCGGAGTCGATCGAGGACGCTGCGGTCGGTGAGCGGCCCTTGCATAATCCTTGGGGATCGGCCGATCACATCGGCGCGGTCGCGGCGGGTCATCTGGCTGTATGCCGGATTGACGTACACGATCGTGGGGCCGGGTGCATCAAGATCGGCGGTGGTGATGCAGACGGGAGAACTGGTCTCCTCGAGTGCCGCAATGAGCACGCGAGGGAGTGCGTGGCCGTCGGCGATGGTGTCGATCTCGAACAGCGTTCCTCGGTCGGCGCTCACAGTCCCCCCAGTCTGGTCGAACGCGCCCGAACATGTCCCGCCAGAAAAGTGCGACGTTTGTGTTTGACCTTGTTGTGGTTGGTCAACAACNCGTCTGACGGTGCTTCCCCCGGCACCGTCCAACCATCCCTCATTCAGGAGAAAATAGCCATCGAAATGAAGGCCACGACCTGATGACAACGGTCGAGATCGCCGAAACTCCTTCCGCCGCCGTCCCCATACCCCCCTTTGGCGGCGGACGTTGTCCGATCTCGAACGGGTTGCCCTGACAGTCGGTGAGGTGTTGATCCCCCCCCCAACACCTCACCGAAGGGCTCCCTGCACCCACGCCGGCCCTCCCCCCTGGGCCGGCGTGCGGTCGTTTTGGCACCTGCCGAAGGTTCGGTTTGGCACCGCCGCAGTCGGTCAACAACCTCTGGGTGCAGCGAAACANCGCCACACCCGATCCGGTCCTTCTGCTCGAACAGTGGGTNTCCGGCGCAGAAGAAGCATCCCTGCCAGCGGTGGTGGCTACCGATCGCCTGCTTGATCTCCGAAATCTGGTCGGCGCGCGNCGAGAAGCGCTCGTGGATGCCGTGCTCGCCGAGCTGACGGCCATGCACGACGTCCCGGCTGGATGGTGGCAAGCTCAGCTTAAGCGGCTCCGCTCAGAGTTGTCCGCTGCCGTTGTCGACACCCCCGAACCACCCTGTGAGGATCTCGCTCATGTCTCGTCCTTCCCGTCGGACNNTCCTGCTTCTGGCCGCACTCGTGCTGGTCGTTGGCGTCGTCGGCGTGCGCGCCCTGCGCACGACGACAACCGAGATCAGNCGCGCTGAGGTCGTCGATCGGTATGAGCGGGCCGTCGAGGACGGCGAGGCCGAGTCGACGCTCGGCGCGGACGATGCCTTCGGGTCCGACGCCTCCAGCGAGCCGGCGACCACCTCGACGACCAGCACCCTGCCGGCCGAACCCGCGACGACAGGCGTTCCCCTGCCGGAACCTGGTGTCTACCCGGTGGCGTTGCAAGGTGGCGAGCAACTGGATCTCGCCACCGGCGCCGAGCGGACGTACCCCGACGAAGGATTCGTCACGGTCACGCCGGTCGAGTGTGGCGTCGATATCCGAACTGACTTTGTCGTCGAGCGCTGGCAAAGCCTCGAGTTCTGTGAGACCGAAAACGGCATCGAGCTCGGAACCGAACGCATCTTCCACAGCTTCTTCGGACTCGACGATCTCGCCGTTCGTTCCTGCACNGCGAGTCCTGTGTCGGTTGATGCCACGTCATGGCGTTGTGAGAGCGAGACCTCCATCGCCGTTCGTGCCGTCACCACCGAACGTGTCGTGCGCGTGGTGGCCGGCGAGGAGCGTGAGGTGATCGTTTTCACCGCCGAACTCGTGGAAGGTGATCACCCCGACAATGTGGAACTCATCGAACTGTGGGTGGATGTTGCGACGGGGATGACGGTGCAGGAACGGCGTACCTACGACTTTGTGCTTGATACCCCCCTCGGCGATGCCGGCTACACCGAAGAATACAAGTGGTGGGTGACCTCGCTCGAGCCGATCGGCTGAGCGACAGCTCCGAACGAGGGACGGTCTCGTATGCCTCGGCTCGGCGCGTACTGAGCCATACTCGGCGCCATGAGTGATCCCGATCCCCGCGCCGCCAAGCCCGCTACTCCGTATACGGCGTCGGTCAACGCCGCCTTCGCTGCGTCGCTTCGTCTGGAGGACGACTGGGAACGTGCAACGCGGGGGCTGATCGCTCAGCACGAGTCCGGTGAGATCGAAGGGCCACTCGGTCTGTCGTGGAACACCAACGACTGGAACTTCTTGCGCGAGCAGGAGGACCCGCCTGAGTCGGTCAACCCGAGCCTGTGGCGTCACGGTCGCCACAATGCGATCCACGGCCTATTTGAGGTCGCCGAGAACGTCTGGCAGGCGCGCGGCTACGACATCTCCAATATCACCTTCATCAAGGGGGATGAGGGGTGGGTGATCGTCGATCCGCTCACCACGTCGTTCACGGCGAAGGCGTGTCTCGATCTCGCCAACGCCACGCTCGGGGAGCGTCCCGTTACGACCGTGCTGTACACCCACAGCCACACCGATCATTACGGCGGCATTCTCGGCGTGACCAGCACCGACGAGGTCGACAAGGGCAATGTGCGTATCTTGGCGCCCGAGGGGTTCATGCGGGAGGCCGTCGCCGAAAACCTGATCGCTGGCCCCGCCATGGGCCGCCGGGCCTTCTATCAGTTCGGCATGCTGCTGCCGCCCGGTCCGCAGGGCCATATCGATTGCGGCCTCGGCAANTGGATTCCGCGTGCGCAGCCCGACCTGGTCGCACCGACCGNGGAGATCGCACTCACCGGAACCGAACTCGTGCTCGATGGCGTGCGGGTCGTGTTCCAGAACACGCCGGGCACTGAAGCGCCGGCAGAGATGAACTTCATGTTCCCGGACCTCGGCGCGCTCTGCATCGCCGAGAACTGCACCCACACGATGCACAACACGCTGCCGTTCCGTGGGGCGCAGGCCCGAGACACGCTGAGTTGGAGTAAGTACATCCAGGAGGCACTCGATCTCTTTGGTGGCGACATGGATGTGCTCTTCTCCACCCACAACTGGCCGCGATTCGGTCGCGCTGACGCGGTGCGCTATCTCGAACTGCAACGCGACATGTACCGCTGGTTGCACGACCAGACAATGCGTCGAGCGAACCATGGCATGACGATGCGCGAGATCGCCGAGGATCTCCAGCAGCCCGACTGCTTCGCCACCCAGAGCCACACGCGTGGCTACTACGGGACGGTGAGCCACAACGCAAAGGCGGTGTATCAGCGCTACATCGGCTGGTACGACGGCAACCCGGCCAACCTCAACCCGCACACGCCTGAGGAGAGCGGGAAGCGTTACGTCGCCGCGATGGGCGGCCCCGATCAGGTGCACGTCGAAGCACAGCGGGCCTTCAACGAGGGTGATTACCGATGGGCGGCGGAACTGCTCAACCATCTCGTGTTCGCCGATCCGACCTATGAGCCGGGTCGGTTGTTGCAGGCCGATACCTTCGAGCAGCTCGGCTACCAGTCGGAGTCGGGCCCGTGGCGCGATTCGTACCTGATGGGTGCGATGGAGCTGCGTACCGGCACNAAGGGCTTCCCGATGTTCGTGGGTCGTTCGATCACCGATCAGCTCGACGTCGACATGTTGGTGGAGCTGATCGGGATCCGCTTGCAGGCGGAGAACGTGGAGGGCGAGTCGTTCGAGTCGAACTGGTACTTCTCCGACGTCGATGAGCACCATGCGATTGGGCTCGACAACTGTGCGATCCATCATCGCCCGGGGGTGGCGATCGAGGGAGCGCCGTCGATCACCTGCACGAAGGCGGCGTTGGCCGAGGCGGTGAAGGGCGCGGTCGACGTCGATGGCTTCCTTGCGATCGAGGGCGTGTCGGCGAGTGACGATGGTCCGGTGCGGCTGCTGTTCGGGAACCTCGACCAGTTCAGCAGCGAGTTCGGGATCGTCGAACCGTAGGTTCGCCAGGGATTATCGAACCGTAGGTTCGCCGGGGGTGTCGAACCGTAGGTTCGCCAGGGATCGGGCGCCTCAGCGCTCAGGCGCGTTGGCGGAGGGCCTGGTCGATGAGTTGCATCGGGTGCACGACCTCGACGCCGCCGGCGGCGAGGTGCAGTGAACAACCAGGGTTGGCGCTCGCCACGATGTCGGGCGACACCCGTTCGATCGCGTCGATCTTGCGGCCTCGGATGTCGGTGGCGAGTTTCGGGTGGAGCACCGAGAAGGCGCCGCCGGCACCGCAGCACAGCCCGTCATCGTCGAGTTCGATGATTTTGTGAACATAGGGGGCGAGCACGGCGCGCGTCGCGTCGTGGACTCGTTGCACATGGCGTTGATGGCAGGGATCCTGGACCGCAACACAGAGGTCGAGTTTGGCGGTGGTCGGCAGATCATCGAGGCGGGTGGCGAGCCATTCGTGAATGTCGTACACCCGGGCGCTGAAGGCTTCGGCTTCCGGTGTGTCGAGCAGGTGGCCGTACTCCTTCATCGCGGCGCCGCAGCCGGCCGAGTCGACGAGGATCGGGCGATCGTCGGCCGAGAGCGCCGTGATCGTCGCTTCCGCTCGTTCCCGGGCAGGACCGCCGAGTCCAGCGTGGGTGTGGAGGGCGCCGCAGCACGGCGCAAGGTCGCCCGTGGGGGTCACACCGACGCCGGCGGCTTCGAGCACCCGTTGGCCGGCATCGTGGACGTCGCGCTGCCAGACGTCCATGACGCAACCCGTGAAGAGATAGACGTCGTCGCCCGAGGTGTGGCGCTGACCCCGAGTGAGGGGCAGGTCGGTGGGCACGCCGAGCCGTTTGGGAACGAGTCGCAGTCGTGCGGCGATGGCCAGCAGACTGCTTGCGAGCCGCAGAATGNGAGGCCTGCTCAGCGCCCAGAAGGCGAGCCGTTGGCGACGGGTGGAGACGGCACCCATGTCGGCGAGCACGGCTCGGGTCGATTCGATGAGACGGCCGTAGGGAACGCCGCTCGGACACGCAGGCTCACATCCGCGGCACTGCACGCAGGTGTCGAACGCGTCGACGACCTCAGGAGTGACGGGAGCAGCGTTGTCCTGAACCTCGCGCATGAGGTGGATACGGCCCCGTGGCGAGAGGGCCTCGTCGCCCGTGACGCGGTAGGTGGGGCAGTGGGGGAGGCAGAGCCCGCACTGCACGCATGCGTTGAGGTCGTCGGCGTCGATCCTGAGATCCATGTCAGGCTCCTGCCCGGCGGCCGGGGTTCAGTCGCCCGGAGGGGTCGAACAGTCGCTTTGTCCGTTCGGCGATCTGGTCGGCAACGGGGTCGGGCTCGGTGGGTTCGGGTGGCTCTCCGGCCCAGACCGTTCCGACGCCGATGCTCGCGATGAATGCCCCGTCGGTCATCGTGTCGACGTGCGCTGCCCCCTGAGGGGAGAGAAGCCAACGGTGCGGTGGCAACTCGGGCGGGCCGTCGACATCGGCGATGTCGGCGAGCGACGCAAGCTTGTCGACCTCAGCGTCGACATCCACCTTGTGCCCCTCGACGAGCGCCCAGCTGCTGGTGCCATCCCACAGCACGGCTCCAGGTCGCAGAAGTGCATCCCGGATGTCGCGAGGGTCGACCCGCTCGGCCCGGATCCAGCGTTGGACGGGCGGAAGCGGGTTGGTGCGCAACACGACCTCGGCGATGAGCCCGAGCGTGCCGAGCGAGCCGACGATGAGCTTGGGGAGGTTGAAGCCGCTGACGTTCTTCACGACCGGTCCACCGCCGGTGACGATTTCGCCTTCGGCCGACACGTACCGGACCTGCAAAACGGCGTCGCGTGCCGACCCGCGGCCGAGTCGGTCGAGCCGGTTCTCTCCAACAGCGACTGCCCCGCCGACGGTGCCGCCCCGGTCGGGCAGTGCCGAGGTCTGGCCGGCAGCGGCGAGCGTTTCATGGAGTTCGGCGACGGTCGTGCCGGCGCGGACGGTGACCACCATCTCTGAGGGCTGGTAGTCGACGATGCCAGTGGGGGCCGTGACGAGTCGGGCCGACTCGTCGAGTGGGCCGCCGAGATGCCAACGAGTGCGGTTGCCCTCCACNGCGATGGGGTCGTCGGCGCCGACCAGCGCAGCGAACTCGTGCAGAGCCCGGTCGGCGGAGGTGAGCGTGCTCATCCCCACACTCCGGTGGGCATTTCGCGCAGCGCCTGGATGTCGGCGCAACTGTGACCCATTGGCAAGACCTTGCCGGGGTTCGCCCGACAGGCGGGGTCGAAGGCCTGGCGAAGACGGTTCTGGTGGTCGAGGTCGGCCGGGGAGAAGAGTTCGTCCATATAGGCCTGCTTTTCGACTCCGATGCCGTGTTCGCCGGACAGCACGCCACCCGCCGCAAGCGAGGCTCGGAGGATCTCGGCACCGGCGGCGTGGACCCGTTCGAGGGTGCCTTCCTCGCGGGCGTCGAAGACGAGGAGGGGATGCAGGTTCCCGTCGCCTGCGTGAAAGACATTCATCACCGTGACCTCATGGCGGTCGGTGATCTCGTAGATCTGCTCGAGGATGTCGGCAAGCTGGGCCCGGGGAACGACGGTGTCGTGCAGGTAGTAGTCGGGCGCGATCTGGGCGACGGCACCGAATGCGGTCTTGCGGCCCTTCCAGAGCGCAGCTCGCTCCTCCTCGGAGCCGGCGAGACGCACTTCGGTGGCGGAATTGGCCCGCCCGAGTTCCTCGATGCGGGCGGCATCGATCTCGACCCCACCTTCGAGTCCTTCGACCTCGGCGAGTAGCACGGCGGCGGCATCGGTGGGGTAACCGGCGGCGACATAGTTCTCGACCGCAACGGTCATGCGCTGATCCATCACCTCNAGCGCNGCGGGTACGACGCCGGCGGCGATGATGTCGCTGACGGTCTGAGCGGCGTCGCGGACCGTTGCGAACGACAGCAGCAGGGTGCGCACGGCCGGGGCGTTGGGTGTGATGCGGACCCCGATCTTGGTGGCGATCCCGAGCGTGCCCTCGCTGCCGACGAACGCGCCGCGAAGGTCGAGGCCGGGGGTCTCGTCCTCGGCGCCGCCGAGCACGGCGATCTGCCCGTCGGGCAGTACGACTTCCAGCGACACGACGTGGGCATCGGTGACGCCGTAGGCGAGGCAGTGGGGGCCTCCAGAATTGTTGGCGACATTGCCGCCGAGCGTGCAGACCTGTTGGCTTGACGGGTCGGGGGCGAAGTGGAACCCCTTGGGCTGCAGCTTCTTCGAGAGGTCGAGATTGATGACGCCGGGTTGCACCCAGGCGATGCGGTTGTTGGTATCGACCGACAGCACCTTGTTCATCCGGCCGGTCGACACCACGATGGGCCGCCCCAGCGGGATCGCGCCACCGGCGAGGCCGGTGCCTGCGCCACGGGGGACCACGGCCGAACCGTGCTGCTCGGCGATGCGCATGATCGCCTGGACCTCTTCGGTGGTCTCCGGGAAGCACACCGGGCCGGCGACGCCGCCGTCGAACACGGAGGCGTCATGCGCTGCAAGTGACCGCTGAGCGCCGTCGGCGCGCACTCGATCGGCATCGAGTGCCGCGGTGAGGTCGGCGACGAGCGGATCGGTCGGTTCGCGCGTCGAGCGGAACAGCGGCATCGGGGTCAGTCTGTCCGATTTCGGGGTGGCGACACCACGTCTGGAGTGATCTCGCTCACCGAGCGCAGCCCGTTGAGCGCCATTGCGCGACGGAACTCGTCGTGCAGGAATCCGAAGGCGAGTTCGACACCTCGTTCGCCTGCGGCTCCAAGGCCGAAGAAGTGCGCCCGTCCGCCCATGGTGGCGTCGGCGCCGAGTGCAAGTGCCTTCACGATGTCGGCGCCCCGTCGGATGCCGCCGTCGCAGATGAGGTCGCAGGCGTCACCGATCGCATCGCGAACGGGGGCGATCAGTTCGATCGGCGGTGGAGAACCCTCGAGTTGGCGGCCACCGTGGTTCGAGANGGCGATCGCTTCGATGCCGAGATCGGCGGCAATGCGGGCGTCGGCGACGGACTGCACGCCCTTGACCACGATTGGGCCATTCCAGATCGATCGGAACCATTCGATGTCGTCCCAACTGAGTGATGGGTCGAGCTGTTCGTTGGCATAGGCGGCGAGGTTGATCGCGTCGGTGCCGTCGCGTCTGCCGGAGCTATCGGAGGCGGCGACGTTGGCGAAGCGGATGGGACCCCCCGTGAGAAAGTCCCAGGTCCAGCTCGGGTGGCGGATCCCGTCGACGATCGTGTCGAGTCCGATCTTCGGTGGTAACTCGAACCCGCGCCGTACGTCGCGCTCGCGGCGCCCGAATGTGGCGAGGTCGACGGTCGGCACGATTGTGTCGAAGCCGGCGGCTCCTGCCCGCCGCACCATCTCCTCGACGAGCCCGCGGTCCTTCCAGACATAGACCTGGAACCAGTTGCGGCCCGGGTTCACCGCTGCGACCTCTTCGATCGATCGGGTCGAGAGGGTCGAGAGCGTGAAGGGAATCCCGGCGCGCCCGGCGGCTCGAGCGACGGCGAGTTCACCCTCGCTGTGAGCGATACGGGTGAAGCCGGTGGGGGCGGCGATGAATGGGAACGCCATCGGNTCACCAAGCAGCGTGGTGGTCGTGTCGATCTCGGAGACGTCGCGCAGCACCCGGGGCTTGAACTCGATGTCGGCGAACGCCGTCATCGAACGAGCGAGGCTGCGCTCGTCCTCGGCGGCGCCGTCGATGTAGTCGAACACCCCACCCGGCAGGCGGCGCTTCGCGATCGCCCGCAGGTCCATGACGTTCGCCGCTCGATCGAGTTGTCGAGTCGCACGACCGAACCGGAAACGGCGGAACCGAACCGCGGAGCGCAGGGTCTCGAACATGAGAGGCGAGTGTAGGTCCCGCCCGCCGCCCACTCGACGGTCAGCGGTCGCGATAGCCCGGTATCTCGACCAGCGGGGGCCGTTCGTCGACCCGCACCTCAACCGGCCCAGTGTCGGGGCGCATCAGCACCCGGCCGAGGGTGGCCTTGTCGGCCCCGGCTCGAAGGAGCGCGGCGTGGAGAACTTCCATCGCCTGCGACGAGAGAGCGCCCAGTGGCTGATGGCGGTGCTCACGAACGCCAAGATCGACCTGGGCGATGCGATCGACACCCCAGCGGTGAGCGATGTCGATCAAAAGTCCGGTCTCGACGCCGTAGCCCTGCGGGAAGGGGAGTTGTTCGAGGATCGAGCGGCGACTCGCGTACTCGCCGCCCAGCGGCTGCTCGATCACCCCGAGTTCGGGGAAAAAGGTGGCGAGCACGGGGCGAGCCATCAGTTCGGTCGTGCGCCCGCCGCCGGCGCCACCGGCCGTGGGGCGGTCGTAGAAGCCTTTGACGAGGGTGACCTCGGGGTCGGTGAGCAGTGGGCCGATCAAGCCGATCACGTAGTCGGGCGAGAAGCTGCGGAGGTCGGCGTCGATCCAGACGATCACATCGCCAGCGCTGGCAGCGACGCTCGCCCACAACGCATTGCCCTTGCCGGTGGCGGTACCGGCCTCGGGGAGCACGTCGGGGACCGAAACGACCCGTGCGCCAGCGGCGGCTGCGACCTGGGCTGTCGCGTCCGAGCTGCGATCGTCCATCACCACGATCTCGTCGACGAGACCACGGTGCCGAAGGTTCGAGATCGTCTGCACGATCTGCCCCACGGTCTCGGCCTCGTCGCGAGCTGGCACGCACACCGAAACGGTGGTGGTGCCCTTGAGTTCGCAGAGACGCGTCAGGTCGAAGTCGCTGGCTTCGAAGCGCTGGGGCTGGTCGAGGGCGACAAGATCGACTGCGTCGATGGGCGAGAGGGTGTGATCGGTCACGATTGGCTTACGGCTCGGACCGGTTCAACCGATGCGGATCCCGAGATGTTCCCGCCGCCCGATACCTGTCGCTTGCTGCCTGTCGGCGACTTTGGGGTTCAGAGGTCGAAGGTGAGGTGGTCGGAGAGATTTCCGATCAGGTCGGCGAAATAGCGACGCTCGACGAGGCGCCACGTACCGTCGATTCGACGAAGGGTGTCGTGGTAGCGGCCTGCGATGATCGCCTGCATCGGGAGCGTCTCGGTCTGCTGAAAGACGGTGTACATCGAGCGAATTGTCGCCTCGTCGTCGTTCACGGCGACGACCGGGTTGGTGGTGACGTGTTTTGTTCGCCAGGTGCCATCGGGGTGGACCTTGACGATCGAACGGAAATGGGCGACCGCTGCTGCGCCGCCCTCGGCGAGCACCGAGCCGCTCGACCCGTCGACGAGCGCTGCGTGTTCGAGCAGCGACTCGAGGGTGTCGTAGGCCGCGGCGTCCATCGCTTCAGCGATCTCAAAAAGCACGTTGGTGCATGCCGCGACGGAGTCCATCGGCGAGCACCGTACCCTTTGGGCCGTGGGCCGAGCGAGTGCGCAGCGTCGGGTCGGCGACGTCGCCGGGCGGTTAGGGCGATGGTCGTACCGGTTCGTGCGCGACATCATCGACGAATGGTCCAAGGACCGCGTCGGTGGCCTCGCCGCCGAGATCGCGTTCTTCGCCCTGCTCGGTTTCTTTCCGGCGTTGATCGTGCTGGCCGCCGCACTGGGCTCGGCTGACGGCATTCTCGGCACGGCTGCAGCCACCGACATCGAGACCTGGCTTGTCGATCAGGTCACGACCGTGCTCGGCGGCGACAACAACGTCGAGGGTGTCGTGCGCGACCTGTTCGCCTCCGACAACGGCAGCGCCTTCACGGTCGGTGCAGTGCTTGCGGCGTATGCGGCGTCACGGGGCTTCACGGCCGTCGTCCGGGCACTCGATGTCGCCTACGACCACGAACAACGCCGGAACTGGCTATCGACTCGGATCGTCGGGATCGGACTGACCGCGATGACGATCGTGGTCGCCGCCATCGTGCTCATGCTGATCGTCGTGGGTCCGCTCTTCGGCGAGGGTGCCGAGCTCGCCGAGCGGCTCGGTGTCGATGGGTGGTTCACCGTGCTGTGGACATGGTTCCGCTGGCCGGTTGTCTTCCTCGCGCTGATCGGCTGGGCCGCCTCGCTGTACAACATCGCGCCGAACCATCGGTCGCCGTGGAAGTACGAGCTTCCGGGTGCCCTGCTGGCATCGGTGTGGTGGACCGTCGTGTCGCTCGGCTTCGGCACCTACCTCGGGCTTGCGTCACGTGGTGCAAACGCCATCTTCGGTTTTCTCGGCGGCGCGCTGAGTCTGCTCTTTTGGCTTTACCTGATGGCCATGGGCTTGCTGCTCGGTGCAGAGGTCAACTCCATCATCGCGACCCGCCGCGGCGTGATCTTCGAAGCGGTGCCGCGGGAACGGCTCGATCGTTGGGTGAAACGGGCACTGCGCCGATAGCCCGGCGGGCCAGGTGAGCCACTACCCTTTGCCACCATGAGCGACTTCCGGAGCCCCATCGAGGACATCACGTTCACCCTTCGGCACGTGGCCGATCTCGACGCCCTCGCCAAGCTCGAGGGGTACGAGCACGCCGATCCTGATCTCATCGACGGTCTCGTAGCTGAGGCGGGCCGTTTCTTCGACGAGGTGGTCGCCCCGACCAACCGCGACGGCGACACGGTCGGTACCAAGCTCAACGAGGACGGCAGCATCACCACCGCCCCCGGTTTCGCTGAGGCCTACGGCAAGCTCGTCGAGTCCGGCTGGAACGGCATCGGGTTTCCTGAGGTCTACGGCGGCGGCGGGTTTCCACAGCTGCTCTCCACAGCCGTGGAGGAGATGACCACGACGGCCAACATGGCGTTTGCGTTGGGCCCGCTGCTCAGCCGGGGCGCCATCGAGGCGATCATGCATCACGGCGACGAGAGCCAGAAGGAGATTTACCTCCAGAAGCTCGTCAGCGGTGAATGGACCGGCACGATGAACCTCACCGAGCCCCACGCCGGCTCCGACGTGGGCGCGCTCACCTCCAAGGCCGAGCCGGCCGACGATGGCACCTGGCGCATCTTCGGTCAGAAGATCTTCATCACCTGGGGTGAGCATGATGTCGCCGACAACATCGTGCACCTGGTGCTCGCCCGGACCCCGGGTTCACCTCCCGGCACGAAGGGCATCAGCCTCTTCATCGTCCCGAAGTTCCTCGTCAACGACGACGGCACGCTCGGCGAGCGCAACGACCTCACGTGCGTGAGCATCGAGCACAAGCTCGGCATTCATGGCAGTCCGACGTGTGTCATGCAGTACGGCGACAACGGCGGCGCGGTCGGTTACCTCCTCGGCGAGGAGCATCAAGGCATGCGCTGCATGTTCACGATGATGAACAACGCCCGTCTCGGCGTGGGCGTCGAGGGCGTCGGCATCGCCGAGCGGGCCTACCAGCAGGCGCTCGGCTACGCCCATGAGCGCACCCAGGGTCGCGCAATCGGTGCGGCGCCCGGCACCGAGTCGCCGATCATCGATCATCCCGACGTCCAGCGCATGCTGCTCGACATGAAGTCGACGATCGCCGCGATGCGAGGCCTCACCTACCGCAACGCCGAGGCGCTCGATCATGCCCACCACGGTGCCGACGAGGACGCGCGCATCAAGGGCGACGAGCGAGCCGCATTACTCACCCCGCTGTCGAAGAGTTGGTGCACCGACATGGGTGTCGAGCTCGCGTCGATCGGCGTTCAGATCCACGGCGGCATGGGCTTTGTCGAGGAGACCGGCGCTGCTCAGCATTTCCGCGACGCCCGCATCGCCCCGATCTACGAGGGCACCAACGGCATCCAGGCGATCGACCTCGCTGGTCGCAAGCTCGGAATGCGGCAGGGCGGGGTCGTCCGTGACCACCTCGCTGAGATCGGTGCCACCATCGCCTCTCTCGAGGGTGTCGAGGGACTTCAGTCGGTGCGGGAGCAGTTGTCGCTCGCGCTCGATGCACTCCGTGCGGCCACTGAGTACCTCCTCGAGGTGTCGGGTTCGAATCCGTCCGACATGCTCGCCGGCGCAATGGCGTACCTCAACATGATGGCCATCACCACGGGCGGTCAGATCCTGGCCGACGCGGCACTTTCCGCTCGTTCACTCGGCGCCGAGGAAGCCGAGGACCGCGCCGTCATGGCCCGCTTCTTCGCCGCCAACCGCCTCGCTGGCGTTCCCGGTCTGTTGCCGGCCGTCACCGCCGGCGCCGGCGATCTCAGCGCCGCTCGCGGTCGTTTGTTGTCGACCTGACCCGCTGGCCGCGTCCGGAGTCGGGCGCGCCGTTGGAATCCGTCGGCGACGCGTAGGGTTGTCTCCGCATGCTCGCTTCGATCCCCAGCCCGTCCGAGAGCGTCATNGANCTCGGACCGCTCACCCTTCGGGCCTANGGCGTGATGATCGCCTTCGGTGTGGTGGCCGCCGTCCTGCTCTCGCAGCGGCGGTGGACGGCCCGCGGCGGCAATCCCGACGACATCTCGACCATTGCGCTGTGGGCGGTGCCCGCCGGGCTGATCGGCGCNCGCGCCTACCACGTCCTCACCGACTGGCGCTTCGACGAGGGTTGGGCGCAGCCGTTCAAGATCTGGGAGGGCGGCCTCGGCATCCCGGGCGGAATCGCTGCCGGTGTGCTCGTCGGTCTCTGGATGATCCGCCGCAATGGCTGGGACCAACCGACGTTGCTTGATGCGATCGTCCCCGGGCTTCCTCTGGCGCAGGCGATCGGACGCTGGGGCAACTACTTCAACCAGGAGCTCTTCGGCGGTCCGAGTGATCTTCCGTGGGCGGTCGAGATCGACCCTGATGTGGCGGCCTCGGCCGGTCACCGCGGGGTCGAGACGTTCCACCCGACCTTCCTCTACGAATCGCTGTGGAACCTTGGGCTCACGCTGTTCCTGGTGTGGGTCGATCGCGCGGGCAAGCTGCGCCGCGGTGCGCTGCTTGCGGTCTACGTCGTCGGGTATCTGGTCGCCCGACTGTGGCTCGAGACGATTCGCGTCGATCCGGCAACCGAGGTCGGTGGGGTGCGCATCAATATCTGGATGAGCATCATCGGCATCGCGATTGCCGGCGGTTGGCTCCTCGTGCGGGGTCGTCGTCACGAGGATGATTCGACCGATGACATCGTCGGTGCCGCAGACTCCGCCGACGGCGCGTGATTCGATGAGCTGATCGGTCGGGGCCAGCTGATCTAGCGTGCGGTCATGACCGAGCTCGACGACCAGCAGCGCTTGATGAACGGGATTTTTTGGTACGGGATCCCGACCCTGTTCCGATGCGAGCACGACGAGGATCCCGCCAACGCCGACATCGGTCTGGTCGGTGTCCCGCACTCGACCGGTAACGGGACGACACAACGTGACCAGCATCTCGGACCCCGCGCCGTCCGCAATGTGTCAGCGATCGGCCGCCGGGTCCACAACCACTTCGGCATCGACCCGTGGGAGATGGCCCGGGTCCGTGACCTGGGTGACGTGCCGCTGAGCGAAGGCAACAACAACGAGCGCTCGATCGAGATGATTACCGAGTACTACGCCCGACTCGACGCCGCCGGCTGTCGGCCGGTGTCCATCGGCGGTGACCATTCGATCACCGGAGGCATTCTCCAAGCGCTCGGTGGCGGCAACCTGACCGGTGGTGAGAAGGCGTGCCTTCTGCACTTCGATGCGCATNCCGACGCCTTCCACAACATCCCCCACTTCATGGGGGCGGTGAAGTCGGCAGCCCATTGGGCGAGTTATCTGGTGACCGAGGGTCACGTCGACCCCCAACACTCGGTGCAGGTGGGTATTCGCGGCAACACCCGAAGTCTGGAATGGCTCGACCCGTCCTACGACCTTGGCTACACGGTCATCAAGAAGACCGACTACGACTCCATGGGAGCCGAGCAGGTAATGGAGGTCATCGACGAAACGATCGGCGATCGCCCGCTTTACATCACGTTCGACCTCGACTGTCTCGATCCGATGGTCGCCCCCGGGGTGGCCAACATCGAGGCGGGCATCGAAGGGTTCGGCATCGATCAGGTGATGGAACTCCTTCGTTGCGTCCGCGGCAAGAACGTCATCGGTGGTGATGTCGTGTGTCTCATGCCGACCGTCGACTCGCCGAACCAGATCACCAGCTATCGCTCGATGGCGATCATGTTCGAGATGATCAGCCTCATCGCCGATCGGCATCACCAGACCTAACGATCGACTGCCTTCGTCGATCCGGGGGCGGTTGTCGTGCTGCGGAGGGTGCTCAGGTCGCCGATGCCAGCGCGTCGGCGCTGAACCGGGGCCACGCCTCGGCCGCCCAGGGGCCGAACGGTTCAGTGCACAA
The DNA here is from genome assembly GCA_002694825.1 of Acidimicrobiaceae bacterium. GTDB lineage: Bacteria > Actinomycetota > Acidimicrobiia > Acidimicrobiales > Aldehydirespiratoraceae > UBA11606. Next base: position 41,896 of record NZNH01000049.1, read on the forward strand.
CGCCACGGCTGCGGCGCGGGCATCCGGGTCGATCCACAGCATCGTGCCCGCCTGCCCGAAGTGGCCGTAGGTGTGGGGGCTGTTGCTGGCCGCCGTCCAGTGGGGATCCTTGTGGCCCCGAATCTCCGGGCCGATACCCCATGGGTTCGGGCGTTGGGTACCGAATCCGGGAAGCACGCCGTCGAGATCGGGGAGATGGGACGTGACGGCCTGCTGCAAGGTGGTCTCACCGACGAGGACGGGCCGGCGCCAGGCGTCGATCACTCGGACGAGATCGTCGACGGAGGCCCGTGCCCCGGCACCGGCGGATCCGCTGAGGTGGGTGGCGTGCAGGCCGAGCGGGATGATCAGCGCCTCGTCGAGATAGTCCTGAAAGGCGATCCCGGAGCGTTCGGCCACGGCGTCCGCAGCGAGGTCGTAGGCCGAGGTCGAGTAGCTGCGGCGGGTGCGGGGTGGTGCGAGTTGGTCGAGGGTGTCCGGTGCGACCCCGGCGGTGTGGGCGAGCAGGTCGGTGGTGGTCGAGCCGCCGGGTCCGATCGGCTCGTCGAGATCGAGGGTGCCCTCCTCGTGGGCGATCAGTACGGTCATGGCGGTGAGTAGTTTGGTGACCGATGCCAGCGCGAACGGCTCGGTGGTATCACCCCATCGATCTACGCTGCCGTCGGGTTGNACGACGGCAGCGGCGGCACGACCGGGCCAGTCGGAGAGGGTGGCGAAGGGGTCCACAGGGCGATGGTACGGCGATGATTGCGGAGCCGGCCGGATCGGATCGCTACGGTTGCGCCATGGCCGATGTGCTGCACGATGCGTCCCATCCCCGGGCAACCCGGGTTGAGCGATCGTTCGCGTTCGTCGACCTGTCCGGTTTCACCCGGTTCACCGATGTGCAGGGGGACGATGAGGCGGTCGACATCCTGTCGGCGTTCCGTGCGGTCGTTCGAGGTGTCGCGTCGACCCACGGGGTTCGCATCGCGAAATGGTTGGGCGACGGTGCGATGCTCGTCGGCGTCGAACCCGAACCGCTCTTGGAAGCACTGGTCGAGATCGAAGGGCTGATCACCGATTCCGGCTCGCCACTGCCGTTGCGTGCTGGTTTTACGACAGGGCCCGTGATCTTGATCGACGGCGACGACTATGTCGGCCATGCGGTCAACCTTGCGGCCCGGTTGTGCGCTGCGGCCGAACCTCGGCAGGTGCTCGCCATCGCCGACGACATCGTCCACCTCTACACCGACATCGTGTCGGTTCCGGCCGGTCGACGCGAGATTCCCGGTGTCGAGGACCCCGTCGACGTCGTCGCGATCCGACGCTGACGTGGACCCCGACCGCTCGACCTGGACCGATTTCGAACGAGCGGCGGGCGCCGTACTCGACGCCCTGCAACCCGGAGACCTCGTGACCTACGGCGAAGTCGCAGCCGAGGCCGGGTACCCCGGCGCAGCTCGTGCCGTGGGCTCGTTGCTGCGACGTGCTCCCAGCGGCACGTTTGCGTGGTGGCGGGTGATTGCGGCAAGTGGTCGCCTGCTGGCGAGCCACGAGGTGGAGCAGACGTCACGGCTGCGGAGGGAAGGGGTCGAGGTGCGTGACGGCCGGATCGTCCCGTAGCGGCCCGGTCGCTTGTACCCTTGCGATGTCGTCGTCACCCCACGACGACCCGACCCGCCGGGGGACCCCGCTTCCCGGACCCCGGCTCCCCTGAGAAGAGATGACCGAAACACAAACGTTCGCGGACTTGGGGCTGGCCGATGCCATCACCGGCGCCCTGTCCGAGCGGGGGATCACCGCCCCCTTTCCTGTCCAAGCCCTCACCATCCCCGACGCACTCGCCGGCCGAGATGTTTGCGGCAAGGCCAAGACCGGTTCGGGCAAGACCCTTGCCTTTGGCCTGCCCGTGCTGCAGTTGATGGCGAAGGCCGAGCCGAAGAAGCCAACCGGACTTGTGCTCGTGCCGACCCGTGAGCTCGCCAATCAGGTGTGCGACGAACTGGCGCCCGCCGCCGAGGCGGTCGACCGCACCGCTCTCGCAATTTACGGCGGCGCACCGATCGAGAAACAGATCGAGAAGCTCGAGCGGGGCGTCGACCTCGTCGTGGCCACCCCGGGCCGCATGATCGATCTGATCGAGCGCGACGCCATCTCGGTGGCCGCCGTCAACCATGTGGTGGTCGACGAAGCCGACCGTATGGCCGATATGGGCTTTCTTCCGCAGGTCGAGTGGATCCTGCGGAATGTCGAGTCCGATCACCAGACGCTGTTGTTCTCGGCCACGCTCGACGGTGTGGTCAACACCTTGATCAAGCGGTACCAGACCGATCCGTCCATGCACGAGGTCGTGTCCGAGGAGGTCACCGTTGAGCAGATGACCCACCGGTTCGTCGCCGTGCACAAGATGGACAAGGCAAAGGTCGCCGCCAGCATCGCTAAGTCGGCCGAGCGCACGATCATGTTCACCCGCACCAAGGCAATGGCTGATCGGCTCGCCCGGGAACTCGAGGAGCTCGACGTGAAGGCTGCGCCGATCCACGGTGATCTGCGTCAATCGAGCCGCGAGAAGTCACTGAAGGACTTCAGTGACGGCAAGCTTCACACGCTCGTAGCCACCGACGTCGCCGCTCGCGGCATCCACGTCGACGATGTCGACGTGGTGATCCAGTACGACCCGCCCAGCGATCATAAGACCTACCTGCATCGAGCGGGCCGCACGGCTCGCGCCGGCGAGTCCGGCCTGGTTGTGACCTTGTCGCTGTGGGACGAGGAGTTGGAGATCAAGCGGCTCCAGAAGCGCATCGATTGTGTGATGCCGATCGTCGAGATGTTCTCCAACGATACCCGCCTGGCCGATCTGACCGAGTGGGATCCTGCCGACGCCTGATCCCGTCGTCGCCGACCTTGTCGCCCGCTGGGCCGAGTCGGGCCGAACCGATCCCGCTGGCACGGTCGCTGCCGTCGTTGCTGCTGTCGCCGCAGCGCGGGGCGTCAACGTCGAGCTCCGACTCGACGACACCGTCGTTCCAGCAACGATCGATGTCGACACAGGAGTGTCGTCCGCGCTCGAAGGCCCGTGGGGGCCGTGGCTTCCCGGCTTCGTCCGAGAGGCGCTGACCTCCGACGGTGAGCGACACGACGCCGGGGTGCATCACACGCCACCCCGGGTCGTCGATCAGGTCCTCGATCGTGCCCTCATCCACGCCGAGCCGTTGGACGAGCAGACGACCGTGCTCGACCCGGCTGTCGGCGGGGGAGCGTTTCTCCTGGCGATGGCCGAACGGATGCCGGGCACACCGTTCGACATCGTCGCTCGTCTTCATGGTGTCGACGTCGATCCGCTCGCCGTCGCCACGACTCGAGCGGCACTCTCGCTGTGGGCGGGTGGCGACGTTGCGCTCGACACGGTGCGGGTCGGCGACCATCTGGTCGATGATCCCTTCGCAACGAAGCGATTCGATCTCGTCGTCGGGAATCCGCCGTTCTTGTCGCAGCTGCGCGGTGGTACGCCGCGCAGCCAGGCGCAACGAGCGGCGCTCGCCGAACGCTGGGCGGGTGTGGGTGGCTATGTCGACGATGCTGCCGCCTTCTTGCTCGCCGGGGTCGATGCGCTCGCCGACGGGGGCACCGTTGTCCTGGTGCAGCCGGCATCGGTGCTCGGCGCAGTCGATGCCCGCTCTGTTCGGGAACGGCTGGCCCGGTCGGCGCCGCCGAGGGCGTTGTGGGTCGATCCTGGTCGGGCCTTCGCCGCCGGCGTCGACACCGTTGCGCTCGTGTGTCGGGGGGGCGACGCTCCTCCGACCGTTGATGTCGACGGCGTGGCGGTGGCTCGGCCGTCGGCGGCTTCGTGGGCACCGCTCCTGGCGGCGGCTGCCGGTGTCCCGGTCGTGCCCCGTCCGACCGGCGGCGTCATGTTGGGTGATGTCGCCCGGGTTACGGCGGGCTTCCGCGATCAGTACTACGGGCTTACCGACGCCGTCGTCGACGACGCCACCGGTGCCCATCCGCTCGTGACATCGGGGGTCATCGACCCGCTTGACGATGGATGGGGGAGGCGTCCGACCCGTTTCGCAAAGCGGTCCTTCGACGCGCCCGCGGTTCTGCTCGACCGGGTCGACCCGTCGATCGGCACCTGGATCCGCGACCGACTCGTGCCCAAGGTGCTCGTTGCGTCTCAGACCCGCGTGATCGAAGCGATCGTTGATGTCGATGGTCGATGTGTGCCGTGTACGCCGGTGGTCTCGGTGGAGCCCTGCGACGACCCTTCGGTTTGGCATCTTGCTGCGCTCCTCACCAGTCCGGTCGCCACCGCTTGGCTCGTCACCGAGGCAGCGGGCACAGCGCTGTCGGCAAGTGCCGTCCGAGTTTCGGCCGCAACGCTCGCAGCGCTCCCCCTTCCGGACGACCAGCAGGCATGGGATATCGCTGCGGAAGCGGCTCGCAACGGAGATGTCGCCGCGTGCGGGCGGGCCATGCTTCAGGCCTACGCGGTCGATGACGCCGCCCTCTTCGCATGGTGGTGGGATCGAATGCCGACTCGGTGACTCGGTATTTGGGTCGGTATTGCTACCCTGAAAGGCTCACGTCGTCGCCGACGGGCGACATCGCACGGAGCCAGGATTCGTGACCCAGCGACCCGAACACCTCCACTACGACGCCTCCCGTCGTTTTCCCGCGGGCCTGCCCGCCTCTGGTGCCTGGCGTCAGGGCGATCCTGTCGGCAACCGTGCGTTCGCCGAGATCTGTGGCGAGCGGCCCTTCGTGCTCGAAGGTGGGGGTGTGCTTCCCGAGGTGACCATCGCCTACGAAACCTGGGGTTCGCTTGATGACGAACGCGGTAACGCCGTGCTCATCACCCATGCGCTCACCGGTGACTCGCATGCTGCGGGCGAGATGGGTCCCGGTCATCCCTCCGACGGCTGGTGGAAGGACTTGATCGGTCCCGACAAGGCGATCGACACCAATGAGTACTTCGTGGTGTGCGCCAACGTGCTCGGCGGTTGCCAGGGCACGACTGGCCCGTCGTCGATCGATCCTGAGACCGGCAAGCCCTACGGCCCCACCTTCCCGCAGGTCACCATTCGCGACATTGTCCGCACCCAGCACATGCTGATGAACCATCTCGATCTGCCGCACTGGCTCTCGGTTGTGGGTGGCTCGATGGGCGGAATGCAGGTGCTCGAGTGGGGCGCGATGTACCCCGACCTCGTGAAGTCGCTCATCCCGGTTGCATCCGTCGCTGCGGCCAGTCCGCAGCAGATCGGCTGGAGCGCCGTGGAGCGGATGGCGATCGTCCAGGATCCGAAATGGCGTGATGGCTGGTACTACGACGCCGAACCCGGCGACGGTCCCTGGCATGGCCTGGCATTGGCCCGGGAGATCTCCCAGATCACCTACCGCACGACCGAGGTCTTCGATGATCGATTCGGTCGCGAACCGGTGAGCAAGAAGGAAGAACTCCAGCCGTGGGGCCGCTATCAGGTGGAGTCCTATCTCGACCACCACGGGCAGAAACTGGTTCGCCGTTTCGACGCCAACTCTTTCCTCGTGCTGTCCAAGGCCATGGATCTCCACGATGTCGGCCGCGGGCGCGGCGGGATCGAGCGGGTCCTCGGCTCGTTTCGGA
>NZNH01000050.1 GCA_002694825.1 Acidimicrobiaceae bacterium
GCTGTGGGCCAACCATGTCACCCACCACTCAAGCCGGTACTACAACCTCTCGACCGCACTGCGACAGCCGTGGCAGGGCTATCTCACCTTCGGGATCTTTGCGCCGATGCCGCTCCTCGGCATGCCCGCTCACCACATCGCCAAGGCCGGTCAGCTGAATCTGCTGTACCAGTACTGGATCCACACCGAGACGATCGACAAGCTGCCGGCGCCGATCGAAGCCGTGTTCAACACACCGTCGCATCACCGGGTCCACCACGGTGCGAACCCCCAGTACCTCGACAAGAACTACGGCGGGATCCTCATCCTCTGGGACAAACTCTTCGGCACGTTCGAGCCCGAACTGCGCCGGGTGAAGTACGGGCTCACCACGAACATTGAGACGTTCAACCCCGTGAAGGTCGGCTACCACGAGACGGTCGACATCGTGAAGGACGTCGTCCGCCGCAAGGGCCTCAAGAACAAGGTGAAATCCGTGCTCGGACGGACCGGCTGGCGGCCCGCCGACGAACTCGACACCGCCGCCTAGCCGCCCCGCGCATCGGGATTCGAGGGCTCGCCCTCACCATCGACCGGGTCGTCACTCACCCTGGGCCGCCGCCTGGGACTGGCGGTAGCTCACCGCCGGGTAGCGAGGCGGACGTGCCTCATCGGTGCAGGTGGGCAGCACGCGCATGGGCCAGTCGGCGTTGGCGTTGAAGAAGAACGGGATCGAGTAGCGATCGGCGGGTCCCTGGTGGGGTGGAACGAAGTGCTTCACCGACACGAACCGGTCGTTCGTCCACTGTTTGAGGAGTTCACCGGTGTTGACGACGAGCGCGTCGGCCACCACCGGCGCAGCGACCCACTCCCCGCGTCGCTCAGAGCGAATGGTGAGCCCTTCGGAGTCCTGGGCAAGCAGGGTGAAGAAGGTCGTGTCGACGTGGGGCGCAATGCCGAACTCGTCGGACGGTACGTCACCCACCGGGTGATAGCGGGTCATGCGCAACCGCCAGAAGGGGTCACGCATGGCGCCGGCGAAGAAGTCGGCCGGGAGCTGGAGCGCTCGGGCGTAGACCGGCACGAGCTCGAGCGCGACCCGTTCGATCTCTGCGGCGTAGGCCTCGACCGCTCGCCGGAAGTCGGGCACGAGTGCCGGGTCGGGCCACGCCGCGTCGGCGAGCGACAGCCCCACATCCCGCTTGAAGATGATCGCCTCGTTGAGGTTGCCCTTCGCCCGCCGGGGCAGCTTGCGCTCACCCACCGGCAGGTAGCCGGCACCGGGCACGACCGTGTCGGGGGTGTCCATCCGAATCGGCAACTTGGCATCGTCGGGCAAGGTGAGAAACGCCTTGGCAGCGGCAAACGCGTCAGCGATCACCGAGGCGTCGATGCCGTGGCCGGTCAGAAAGTGGAAGCCGACCTCCTCACCGATCACTCGGACCTGGTCACCGAGCGCGTCGAGCTCGGCCGGATCACCCGAAGCGCGCCATGCGGAAACGTCGACGATCGGAATGTCGTCGTGCGTGGCGGGAGCGATCGTGCTGACGTCCCATAACTCGGCCTCCGCGACGAGCTCTCGCTCTCGAGCCTCAGCGAAGTCGTCGGTGGCCACGACGGACGTTGGGATCAGGTTGCGCTGGCGGCGGCGATCGACGCGATGGTGGCGTCGAGCGTCGTGTTGAACTCATCGTCGGTCTGCTTGGCGCTCAGACCCTCGGCGAGTGCCCGAGAGAAGCTCGCGATCATGCCGTTCTGGCGGGCCAGGATCTCGTTCGATTCGTCACGGCTGTACCCGCCCGACAGGGCCACGACCTTGAGCACCTTCGGGTGGTCGATGAGGTCGGCGTAGAAGTTGTCGATGCTCGGCAACGACAGCTTCAGCATCACTTCGGTGCCGTCGTCGAGCGCATCGAGATTGCGATGGATCGCCGCCTTGAGCATCTCCTCGCACTCGACCTTGGTCGGGCTGTGGATGTCGACCTCGGGTTCGATGATCGGCATCAGGCCGTGACCGAGAATCTGAAGTCCGATCTCGAATTGCTGGTCGACGACTGCGTCGATACCGGCGGTGTTTGCGTGCTTGACGACCGAACGCATCTTGGTGCCGAACATGCCCTTTTCGACCCCACGCTCAAGCAGGGCGTCGAGATCCGGCATCGCCTTCATCACCTGCGCACCGTCGACCTCATCGGCGAGGCCCTGGTCGCACTTGAGGAACGGGACGACACCCTTGTTGTTCCACAAGAACGCCGCCGAGCCCTGACCTTCGATCTCGCGATCCATGGTCATCTCGAAGAGGATCGCACCGAGGACCCGGTCGCCGTCGAAGGCGGGGCTCGTGATGATGCGGCTCCGCATGGCGTGGACCATGTCGAACATCTCATTGTCGCCGTCGTACTCGGACTCCTCGATGCCGTAGGCGAGCAGCGCCTTCGGGGTCGAGCCGCCACTCTGATCAAGCGCCGCCAGGAAGCCGGTGCTGGAGCGGACCTTGTCGAGCATGTCCTCGTGCATGTGGGGGTTCTCCTGAGATTCCTCGGACCTCAATCACCCTACCGTTCGGTCGAGCGACGGCGAGGGTGAAAGAATCAGCCGGTGACCTCCCCCACCAACGACATCGAGATCCTCCGCGACTGGGTCGGCCGCGAGCAGGTCATCGTCCATCCGATCGAGCCAGGCGTCGTGCGTCGCTTCGAACTCGCCCTCGATCACGAGCCCGTCCTGGGCGTCGGCGACCCGCTCCCTCCGATGTGGCACGTTGCCTTCTTCCTCGAGGTCGCCCCGACCGCTGGCCTCGGCATCGACGGCCATCCACAGCGCGGCGGTTTCCTGCCGCCGGTGGCGCTCCCCCGCCGTATGTGGGCCGGCAGCCGCCTCGAGTTCCACGCCCCAATACCAATCGGGGCCGACGCGGTCACGACTTCCACCGTCGATGACGTCGTGATCAAGGAGGGCAAGACGGGGACCCTCTGTTTCGTCACGGTGTCGCATCGCACCGAGGTCGACGGAACGCGCTGCATCGTGGAGCAGCAGGACCTCGTCTACCGCGACGACCCCGGCGTCGACGCGCCGAAGCGACAGCCCGAACCCGCGCCGACCGACGCCGATGTCAGCGAGACGGTCACCCCGAGCGAGGTCCTGCTCTTCCGCTATTCGGCGCTCACCTTCAACGGCCACCGCATCCACTACGACCGTCGCTACGCGAGCGATGTCGAGGGCTATGGCGGGCTCGTCGTGCACGGCCCCCTCACCGCCACCCTGCTCGCCGAACTCGCAGCAGACACCGGCGGTGAACTTGCGACCTTTTCGTTCCGTGGCGTCTCGCCGCTGCTCGACACGGCGCCGTTTTCGATCCACGGTCGCCGCTCCGAGTCCGGCATGGATCTCTGGGCGGCCAACCCCAGCGGTGGCCTCGCCATGACGGCGAACGCCACCTTTCGTTGATCGTTCACGACCAAGCAGGCCCAAGCAGGTCTCGATCGTGCCACCCGGCGCGATGTAATCGCTTACACCGTGACAAACAGCGGCTTCTCATGGAATAGTTGCAGCTCGAACTTCGGTTTCTCAGGGGGACCACCGATGGCAACCGTCACGCTGGACAAAATCAACAAGGTGTACCCGAACGGCTTCCACGCCATTCACGATCTCGACCTCGAGATCGCCGATACCGAATTCCTCGTGCTCGTCGGTCCGTCAGGCTGCGGCAAGTCCACCGCACTCCGCATGATCGCCGGCCTGGAGGAGATCTCCGGCGGCGAGATGCGCATCGGCGACAACGTCGTCAACGATGTCGAGCCCAAGGATCGCGACATCGCGATGGTGTTCCAGAACTATGCGCTCTACCCCCACATGACCGTGCGGGACAACATCGGTTTCGCCCTCAAGCTCGCCAAGACACCGAAGGCCGAAATCGACGCACGGGTTGAGGAAGCGGCACGCATCCTCGAACTCACCGAGCAACTCGGAAAGCGGCCCGGCCAACTCTCCGGTGGTCAGCGCCAGCGGGTCGCCATGGGAAGAGCGATCGTGCGCGAGCCGTCCGCCTTCCTCATGGACGAGCCGCTCTCCAACCTCGACGCCAAGCTCCGCGTGCAGATGCGAGCCGAGATCGCCCGCCTCCAACGCGACCTCGGCGTCACGACCGTGTACGTCACCCACGACCAGGTGGAAGCCATGACCATGGGCGATCGCGTCTGTGTCCTCAAGGACGGCCACCTCCAGCAGATCGACACTCCCCAGAATCTCTACGACAAGCCCGACAATGTGTTCGTCGCCGCCTTCATCGGCTCGCCCTCTATGAACCTCAACGAGGGCACCCTTGCAGGCACGAACCTCACCTTGGGATCGCACACCATCGAACTTTCGGCCGACGTCTTCGAGAAGCGCCCTGGCCTGAAGGAGTTTGACGGCAGAGACATCATCGTCGGCATCCGACCCGAAGATCTCGAAGACGCAAGCCTTGCCCCCGAGGAGAAGAAGGGCGCCACCATCGCCACCACCTGCACACTCACCGAGGCGCTCGGCTCGGAGATCATCGTGCACTTCGAACTCGACGCTCCCCGCGTCGATGCCGGTGACCCCGACGCGGTCGACGACCTCGGCGAGCACGCAGCGGTCGGCCGCTTCGATCCGCGAAGCAGGGTGACCATCGGCAACGCCATGGAGATCGCGATCAACACCGGCAATCTGCACTTCTTCGATCCGCAGAGCCGGACCGCCATCTGGTAGTCGGTCGGCGGCAGCCGGCATCCCACCGCCAACGGATTCACCCTGACGTCAGTGGTGAGAGGTGACAGCCATTCGGTGTTCGCCGTCGCCGACGTGCTGATCCGATTGCTGCTGGCGTTCGCGTAGGTGGAGTCCGAGGAAGATGCCCGGGATGGCGACCAGGCCGAGCATCGCACCGGACGACACCATGACGAGCGCCGGTGCCGGGCACGTGCCGGCGAGCGCCCAACCGATGCCGAACAGTGCGCCGCCCTGAATGTGGTGCTTCTCGGGCATCGAGCGCGAAAGCGAGAGTTCGCCACCGAACGGCGTGTTCATGCCGCGCCGCTCGAGAAGGTAGAGCAGCGGCGCCGACACTGCGATCGCCGAGGCCATGAACCAGAAGACGTCGAACTCGTCGAGGCGCAGCATCGCATGGATGGTGCCGTACTCGTGGAGGTTGGAGGCGGCGAGCACGCCGCCGAAGGCGATACCGAAGAGCAGGCCGATGATGTTGAGCCTCACAGGTCACCCCCGGTCGCAAGTCGCAGGACGAAGGTGGTGAGGATCGCCGTCGCCATGAAGGTGACGGTGACAGCCATGCTCGCAGGCGAGCGCTGGGCGGTGCCGCACATGCCGTGGCCGGAGGTGCAGCCACCGGCCACCGCTGCGCCGTAGCCCAACAGCGTTGCACCGCCGAACACGAGAGGGATCGTCGCCCACAGCGGGAACACATCGCGCATGGCGTCGTACCCCGACCGGATCTCAGCGCCCTCGCGGAACACCTGGGTGACGAGTAGGCCGCCGACGAACAGACCGACGAAGTACCAGATCCGCCAGACGACGACGTCGCTTCGGCGACGGATGAGTCCGGAGGTCTGGACATAGGCGCCGCTGGCACCGAGCGGCTGGTTGGCCACGACGAAGAGACCGACAATCAACAGACCGAGGATCGGACCACCGACGAACCACGCCAGCCGGTCCGGAAGGGCATCGAACATGCGCAGTGCCTTTCGAGCGGAGAGAGGGGGGAGAGATCAGGCCGACTGCGCTTCGTGGGCGGCGGTCCAGGCGCCGTAGCCGCCGAGCAGATCGGAGACGTCGGCGAATCCGGCCGAGACGAGGCGGCTGGCACCGATCGACGAGCGGTAGCCGCCGGCGCAATAGACGACGGTGGGCTTCGAGGCGTCGAGCGAGGCCAGCATGCTGTTGAGCTGCGGGAGCGGGGCGAGGATCGCGCCCTCGATCATCCCACCCTCGGCTTCGCCGGGGCCTCGAACGTCGACGAGCTGTAGCTCGGGCGAGGACGCTATGGCGTCACGCAGCGCAGCGACGTCGAGACGGCTGCCGCGGGCGACTTCGTCGGGATTGTCGAGGAACGCCTGCTCGGCATCGCGCAAGCAACCGACGACGTTGTCGAAGCCGATGCGGGCCAGGCGGTTCTTGGCTTCGCGCTGTTGGCCTTCCTCGGCAACGATCACGATCGGCGCACCCGGCTGGACGACACCACCGGCGAACTCGGCGTACCGACCGGCCATGCCGATGTTGATCGATCCAATCAGGTGTCCGAGAGCGAACTCGACGGGATCGCGGGTGTCAACAACGGCGGCACCGCGACGCTGCCAGCGAGCGACCTCCTCGACCGAGAGTGACACCGGCTCGGCGTGCTCGTCGAGCAGCGCACGATTCTCGCGATTGAGCATGGCATCGAAGGCGAAATACGCTGGCGCTGTCGGCTGACCCTCGGTGACGGCGAGCACGAAGTCGTCCTTGCTCATCGGCTGCAGGGCGTAGTTGCCGGCACGCTGCTCACCGATGGTCGACGACGTATCGGTCGAGAGGTTCTTGCCGCAGGCGGAACCGGCGCCGTGCGCAGGGAAGACCCGGGTTGCGTCGGGCAGGGTGAGCAGCCGCTCGTGGAGCGAGTCGTAGAGCTGGCCGGCGAGTTCGTCGGCGGTGACACCGATCGACGAAAGCAGGTCGGGACGGCCGACGTCGCCGATGAACATGGTGTCGCCGGTGAGCACGGCGTACGGCGTCTCGTCGTCGGCGTGCTCGTAGACCACGATCGAGATCGATTCGGGCGTGTGGCCCGGGGTGTGACGGATCTCGAGGGTGACGTCACCGAGGCTGTATCGCTCGCCGTCGGCAAAGCCTCGGGATTCGAACTCGGTGACGGCGACATCGCCATACCCGATCTCCGCCCCGGTGGCGGCAGCCAGCTCGAGATGGCCCGAGAGAAAGTCGGCGTGGAAGTGCGTCTCGAGCACCAACTCGATCGTGAGCCCGTGCTCCTCGGCCGTCTCGAGATACGGCGACACGTCGCGACGGGGGTCGACGACGACGGCACGCTTCGTGCTCTCGTCGGCGATGACATAGGAGGCCTGCGAGAGGCAATCGAGATAGTGCTGTTCGAAGAGCATCCGGTTCGTCCTTTCACCGTGAGCTTCCCGATGAGCAACGGAAGCCGTGGTCGCTTGACGGCAACATCTCAAGTACAGTAAATGTCCGTACATTTTGCAAGGGCGACGCGTTCGCCCCGCCCCCACCGACCGGCGGGATCAGTCGTCGAGCAGGTAGGCGCTGGGGTTCGGCTTGAGCGGACGGGCGTACCAGAGCGGGCGACGCAGACCGGAATCGTTGGTACCGGCCGGGCGGGCCTTGCTCATCCAGTCGAGGTAGGCCTCACGAGACTTCGCCGTGTCAACCACGACGTCGCCGTACTCGTCGCCGGGCTGAGCCGGCGTGACATGCACCCGCTGATGCCAGCACTGCATGCCCGAGATCGGGTCGGGCTGCACACAGAACGTCGCGTTCTGATGCACACCGGTGTCCTTCCACCAGATGCGGGACGTGTCGTCATCGTCGGAGTCGTAGGCCTCGATACCCTGCTCGCGCTTGAGCTTCCACGTGGTGCCACCCCCGTCGTTCTGCTGGGCGGTGATCGACGCCTTGCCGGCGCCCCATGAACGGGCCTTGTCGTCCTCGAGCCGCCAGCGGCCCATGTGATGTGAGGCAGCGACGACACCCGGTCGGATGCCCTCGGTGCGCCAGGCCTGGATCACGAAGTGGCCGATGCGGGTCGTGATCCGCACGAGGCCACTCTCCTCGATCTCGAGCTTCTCGGCATCTTCCGGGTGAATCCACAACGGGTGCCGGTGGCTGATCTCGTTGAGCCACTTGGAGTTGGCCGAACGCGTATGGATCAGGGTCGGAATGCGGAAGGTCGGGAGCAGGATGCGTTCCGTACCCGCCATGTCGAGGTCTTCCCAGTGCACATGGCTCGGAATCCATTTCGGCGTGGCGTATTCGGGCCAGCCCCATTCCTTGAGGGTGGTCGAGAACAGTTCGAGCTTCTTCGACGGCGTCGGGAAGCCCTCCTTCGCCTCACCGTCGATCTCGACCGCGGGCGACCCGTCGCCGAGCGGGGCGAGCTTCAGGTCGGCGAGGGTCGACAGGTCGCCGTCCCACGAACCTGGGGTGCCGGCTTTGCGGTACACGCCATCGGCGTCGACCTCGCAACCGGCAAGGGCATCGGCCGAAACCGAGCGCTCGTAGGGCTCGTACGGATCCGTCGGCACGGCGAACGACGAGCGGTTGCGCATGTATTCGAGCGGGGTCTCCCCCACCTCGGCGGCCGCTTCGGCGAGGCCGGGGACCTCGTTCTCGAACATCTTGCCGTAGTACTCGTCGACACTGAGGGGCTTCTCGGCATCGTCGGGCGACTGGAACCACTCGCGGATGCCGAGCGAACCGTCAGGGTCAATCTTCCAGGAGAGATCGATCCAGAACTCGTTCTCCTCCCAGACCTCACCCGGGTTGTACTCGAACGTACGAGTGCCTTCGGGCAGGTCACCGCCGGCCTGGATCTCGGCGAAACGGCGGAAGGTGGGCTGGCGGAAGCTCACCCAGCGACCGGCATGGGTCTCATAGGAGGTGATGTCGTGCCGTTCGGCACCCACACCCATCGGCAGGACGTAGTCAGCGAACCACGACGTCTCGGACCAGGTCGGGGTGAGCGCCACGTGACACTTCACCTTCGTTTCGTCCTTCAACGCCTCCATCCAGGTGAAGCCGTCGGGATTGGTCCAGATCGGGTTGTAGACCCGGCTGAAGTAGACGTCGAGCGTGCCGCGGCCCTCGTTGAGGAAGTGCGGCAGCAGGATCGACATCTCGTGGTAAGCGAGCGGGAACTCCTTGGGCCACTCGAGGTGGTTCCACTCGTGGGTGTTCGGCGCGCCGATCGGGTCGTGCGGCTTGAACTTGTTCATGCCGTTGCCGGCGGTACCGCCCTTGGTGGCGACCGAACCGGTGAGCACGTTCAGGAAGAAGAGACAACGGGCGACCTGCCAACCGCCCATGTTGCCGGCGCCGGCGGCCCGCCAGTTGTGGCTGGCGAACTTCGTCGGGTTGGCGCCGATCACCGCTGCGATCTCGCGGATGGTGTCGGCGTCGATGCCGGTCTTTTGCTCGGCGGCCTGGGGGGTGTACTCGGCGTACTCCTCGAGCAGCGCGGCCCGAAGCTGCGAGAACTCGACCGGTTTCCCGGGGGCCCGCTCCTTCAGGTAGGTCTCCCAGTTGACCCACCGCTCGACGAACTCGGCGTTCCACTCCTCGGATTCGATCAGCAGGCGAGCGATCGAGAGCAGAAGGAACGGCTCGGTGCCGGGCCACGTGGGCAGCCAGTAGTCGGCTTTGGCACCGGTGTTGGAGAGGCGCGGGTCGCAGGCGATGACCTTGGCACCGTTGGCCTGCGCCTCGATGATGCGCTGCGCGTGCGGGTTGAAGTAGTGCCCTGACTCGAGGTGGGAGGAGATCAAGAAGATCACCTTGGCGTTGGCGAAGTCGGAGCTGGGCCGGTCGTGACCCATCCAGCTCTGGTAGCCGATCCGGGCGTTGCTCGAGCAGATGTTGGTGTGGCTGTTGTGGCCGTCGACGCCCCACGCCTTGAGCACCCGGTCGGTGTACCCCTCTTCGCCGGGTCGACCGACGTGGTACATCACACCGTTCTTCCGGCCCTCGACGAAGGCGGTGCGGATCTTCTCGCCGACCTCGGTGAGCGCCTCCTCCCACGAGATGCGCTCCCACTGGCCGGAGCCGCGCTCACCGACGCGGCGCAGCGGGAACATGACCCGCTCCGTGTCGTAGATCTGGTTGATCGTGGCAGGCCCCTTGGCGCAGTTGCGGCCGCGGCTGCCCGGATGATGCGGGTTGCCCTCGATCTTGCGGATTTCGCCGGTCTCTTTGTCGTGGTAGGCGACGAGCCCGCACCCGGCTTCACAGTTGAAGCAGGTGGTGGGCACGAGGGTGTAGTTCTTCTCGACCTTGTCGGGCCACGCCTTGGCGTCGAGTTCGGTCCAGTCGTGCCACTGCTCGGCCGGTGGGTACTTGTTGAGATCAGTCATCGGTTTCAGCTTTCGGCGAGCAGGCGATCAGGAGAGAGGGACAGACTGGCCGGCCCGGACGAAGGCGTCCTCGTAGGCGAAGAGGCCGGCGACCGCGGCGATGCCGGCGGCGGCAAGCGGGGCGGGGCTCGAGATGTCGGTGGCGAGCACGAGGATCGCGATGGCGCCCGGCACGACCAGCCCGACCGTGATCCCACCGACCCAGAACTGTCGGGCGTACCGGCCGTGGGTCATCGTCTCGACAGCGAGCTCGACATGGCGGCTCCCGTGACTGGCGAGTTCCATCCAGACGAAGGCGCCGGTGGCCACGACACCACCGAGCAACACCCACGCGATGGCGTTCTGCTCGGGCAGGTCCATGAACACATCGAGCACGGCGTAGGTGGCACCGCCGGCGGTGACGGCCTGGGCGAGCAGCACGGGCAGCAGCAGCGGGGTCTGCCACAGATCGCGGCCCTCACACTGGGCGAAGAGGTACGCGGTGTAGCCGGCCGTCCCGAGGGCGCCCAGTGCAGCAGGGACGGCGACGATCTCGATTAGGCCATCGTTCTCGGTGAGGCCACCGATCCACCACAGGCCGCACATCGCAGCGAAGAACATCAAGACGTAGGCGCCCTTCACCAGCCACGAGTCGGTGTTGCCCCTGGTGAGCAGATAGTGGAATCGGGTCGGCTGCTTGAGGTCGGCGATCAACAACACGCCGGTGATCCCGAGGAAGACACCGGCGACCATCGGCGGCACGACACCGACCGCGGCCTGCTCGGCAGCGTGCCCCAGCAACACGAGCAGCGCAGCGACCAGCATCACGCCGGCCGCGATCGCTTTGGTGACCAGGTAGCCCGACACCTTTTCTTTCCACGTCATCATGTGCGTGGTGGTGTAGGCCGTGCGGGCGACGACACCGTCGAGATCGGCCGGCTTCTGACCGATCGAGACCGGAACCGTCGGGTGGTTCTTGTCGTGGGTGCCGGTGATCGTGTCGGCCCAGATCATGCCGTCGTTCGCGATCGCGGTGCGGGTCGGGTCAAGCGATGCCTGGTCGGCGCCCCGGTAGTAGACCTTCGGCTTGGTGTTCTGTTCCGGGGCACGGACGGCGACGTCGTCCCGAGCGATGATCCTGGAGATCTCCGAGTTGGGGTCGTCGAGATCACCGATCTTGATCGCCTCGGTCGGACACACGATCTGACACGACGGCTCGAGGTTCATCTCGATGCGGTGGTTGCACATGTTGCACTTGTGCGCCGTGTTGGTCTCGGGGTTGATGTACAGCGCGTCGTACGGGCAGGCGTTCATGCACGACTTGCACCCGATGCAGTTGTCGTCCTGGAAGTCGACGACGCCGTTCTCGGCCCGATAGAGCGCCGAGGTCGGGCAGATCTTCATGCACGGCGCGTCGTCGCACTGGTTGCATCGCATCACCGAGAACTTGCGGGCGACGTCGGGGAACGTACCGGTCTCGATGTATTTCACCCAGGTGCGGTTCACCCCGAGGGGGACGTCGTGCTCGCTTTTGCAGGCGACGGTGCAGGCGTGACAGCCGATGCAACTGTCGCTGTCGAGGAGGAAACCCAGTCGTGTCACCCTCACAGTGTCGGTCGACATCAGGTCCGGCGATAGAGGGTCGTGCTCTATCACGCCATAGGGTGTCTCTATGCCTTTGCCGGCGTCGTTCCCCGAACTCGCATCGCTCGACCTCTTCGTTTCGGTGGTCGAGCTCGGCAGTGTGTCGCGGGCGGCGGCCGCCCATGGGGTCAGCCAACCGTCGGCGAGCAGCCGAATCAAGCATCTCGAACGCCAGCTCGGGATGCGACTCCTCGACCGAGGACCCAGCGGATCGCTCCCGACCGACGCCGGGGTGGTCGTCGCCGGCTGGGCCGAGACGATCCTGCGCGCCGCCCATGAGCTCGAGGCCGGCCTCTCCGCCTTCCAGGCCGCCCAGGCGGGACGTCTCCGGATCGTCGCCAGCTTCACGATCGCCGAGTACCTCCTCCCCCAATGGCTCGACCGTTTCTCACGCGATCACCCCCGGGATTCGATCGCTCTCGAAGTGGCGAACTCCACCACCGTGATCGACCGGCTCCGCCACGGCGCCGCAGACCTCGGCTTCATCGAGACCCCGTCGGAGCTCGACGGCCTCGATGAGGCCATCGTCGGCCACGACGAACTCGTCACCGTTGTCGCACCCAGCCATCCGTGGGCGACACCTCGCACGGTGCCGGTCGAGGCCCTCGCCGCCACCCCACTGGTGATGCGCGAGGCGGGCTCCGGCACCCGAGCTGCACTAGCGGCGGCCTTGCGGGATCTCGGCCTCGGCGAACCGAGCGCCGTGCTGGAACTCGGCTCGACATCAGCCGTTCGGGCCGCCGTCGTTCACGGCAACTCCCCCACCGTGATCAGCCGGCTTGCGGTCGCTGCGGAGGTCGCCGCCGGACAACTGGTGGAGGTCGACGTGCCTGGCCTGTCGGTCGCCCGTCAACTCCGGGCCGTGTGGCCGGCGGGCACGGCGCTGCCGTCACTCGCCCGCGAACTTCTTGACGACATCCGGTGACCGCCCTGCTTGCTTGCACGCCGGGCCACCCGCGAGGCTGCTTCCGTGAGTGAACCGACCACCCGAGGACTCGACCCTGCCTGGGTCGCCGATCAGATCGGTGCCGAGCGCGCCACGTTCGACGGCTTCATCGGCACCGGCCAGATCGGGCGTAACGCCCGGTTCTCGATCACCGGCCACGAGGCGACCTCGGTCGTGGTGAAGGTGCCCGCCGACGATCCGGGTGTCCGTCAGATCGGCTTCGATCAGGGGCTCTACCCCAAGGAGTGCCTCTTCTACCGTGAGATCGTCGACCTCGTCGAGGTTCGCACACCGCGCCCGCTGGCCGTCGACATCGATCCGGCAGCGGTCGACTTCGCGCTCGTCCTTGAGGACATGGCCCAGTCGGAGGCAGGCGACCAGTTCACCGAGGCGACCGACGACGAACTCTCGCTCGCCGTCGAGCAGGCCGCCCGGTTGCACGGGCCAACGTGGGGGGCCGAACACGCCGCCCTGCAGGATCTCCGTGGTGGCGACGACGGCCGGACGGCAATGGCAGGAATCCTCGAGATGTTCCTTCCGATGTGTCTCGATCGCCTCGACGGTCGCCTCGACGACGACACCATCCCGGTCCTGCACCGTTTCGTCGAGCTCGCCTCGCTCTGGCTCCACCGCGAGATCGCGACCGAAGGGCTCGTCCACGCCGACTTCCGGCCCGACAACTTCCTCTTCGGTCGTACCGACGACGCCCCACCACTCGCCGTCGTCGACTGGCAGACCCTGACCATCGGCGCCTCAGTCTCCGACGTCGCCTACCTACTTGGCGCCGCCATCGACCCAGCTCGTCGCCGTGAGGTCGAGCACGATCAGCTCGCCACCTACCGCGACCTGCTCGCCGGTTACGGTGTCGAGTACGACGCCGAGACCTGCTGGAACGAGTACGCGCTCGCGTCGCTGCACGGCATCGTCGTCGGGATCACGGCGACGATCATGGCCACCGAGACCGAACGCGGGAACAACCTGTTCGCGTTGATGCTCAACCGGCACGCACGACACGCCATCGATGTCGACGCACTCGACCGTCTGGCGGCCCTCGCCTGAATCACCGCCGAAGGCGCGCTGCGACTTCGGCGATCACCTCGAGCTCGGTCTCGGGATCCGGGCCGCACGCCTTGAGGCTCAGCGTCTTGGCTCCGGCTTCGACGAAGGGTTCGAGAAAGGCGACGATGTCGTCGGCGGTGCCGACCGGCGTGTACTTCTCGAACGGCTCAAACGGCATGCCGTAGAACCGCTGCATCCCGGCGGCGACGTGGGCGCGGCCCTCGACTGCGTCGTCGCCGACTCCGGCCCAGATCTGGAGGCCGTGATGCCAGTCGACATCTCGATCGATGCCGATCTGCTCGACGAGCGCCGTGCCCTCGGCGAAGCGACGGGGTGAGCACCACGCCGCCAACCAGCCATCACCGAGCCGACCGGCGCGATCGAGGGCGGCGTTGCTGCGCCCACCTACGACGAACGGAATGCGTTGGCGCGGGATCGGGCGGATCCGTGCCTGTTCGAAGGAGAAAAACTTGCCGTCGCCGTCGACCGTCTCGCCGTCGAGGAGCCGACGAACGATGTCGAGTTCGACATCGGTGCGACGGCCGCGGGTTGCCGGGTCGACCTCACAGACCTCGAACTCGTGTCGGTCCTCCCCGCCGACACCCACACCGATCGATACCCGGCCCGGGGCGTACTCGGCGAGCGTGGCGATCTGGCGGGCAGCCACCAGTGGGTGGCGAAGCGCCAAGAGCATCACGCCCAGGTGGAGACCCAGGCGGGGCTCCAATGCGCCCAGCGCAGCGAGCCGGACCGGACCGTCGATCCCGCTGCCGTCGACAAAACTGACGTGATCCGCCGTGAAGACATGATCGATGCCAGCGTCGGCGATCGCGGCAAGGGCGGCCCGCTGGGCATCCGGATCGAACCGGCCGAGATCGTCCGGCGCGCTGAGGCCGATCTGCAGGTCGCTCATCCGAACGGATTGCTGACGGTCTCGATGTTGAGTTGGCCGGCGAGCCCGGCGGCGCGATGCACGGCCGCCTCGTTCCACTCCGGCGATGTCGACATCGCCCACAGCGCCGCACGATTCGGGTACTTCACGATGGCGACCTCGTCCCAGAGTTCCTCGACCTGACCGAGCGAGAGGAAGGTGACGTCGCCGACGAAGATCACCTCACCGTCGTACTCCCGGATGATCTGGCTTACGGCCTGGCCGTAGAGGCCGTACGCCTCGCGCCCGCTGAGTTCGGTCTCGCGTCCGTCCACGTACTCGGCGCGCTCCTTGAACTTCAAGAGGTTGACCATGAAGATCGGCCCCTCGGGCCCCTCGGCCATCATCTCGGTGATGCGGTCGGGATCGGTCGGCAGGACCTCGTTGATGACGTCCATCGTATGCTCCTCGTGGGTCAACCGAAGGCGGCGTCGGCGGTGGGCACGGTGCCCGTCTCCCGACCTTCCACCGCGTGCAGGCTCCACATCAAGTTCGCGTGCGAGATCACCGAAGCAGGATCGGTGCCGCCCCACTCGCTGAGGTCCTCGGTGGTGTGGGCGTCGCTGACGAGGACGGCGCCGTAGCCGCGGGCGACCGCTCCATGAAGGGTCGATGTGATGCAGGCATCGGTCTGCGCGCCAGCGACCACCAACGACCCGACATCAAGCCCGGCGAGTACGGCATCGAGTTCGGTGGCCTCGAAGGCGTCGCCGTAGGTCTTGTGCACGACCGGTTCGGTGTCGGCGACCGCAAGCTCGGGAACGAGCTGCCAGGCCGCAGAGCCGTGTTCGAGCTCGTCGTCGCCGTGCATGACCCACACGACCGGCGTATTGGCAGCACGCGCCCGATCCACAAGCGTCGAGATGTTGGCGACGACCTCGTTGCGGCGAATCGATGGCTCCATCACCCCGACCTGCACATCGACGATGAGCAGAGCGGTTCCCGGTCGGTCGGTGGGGATCGTCATGGCGGGATCCTACGAGGGCGGTCAGTCGGCTGCAGGGCGTAGCTCGGCCCGGCCGCTCGGCGACCACTCCGAGACGAAGCGATAGCGATCGCCGCGAATCAGGGTCGTTCGCCACTCGACCGGTGTTCCGTTGTGGATACCGAGCCGCTCGAGTCCGAAAACAGCGGCCCCCGACGGGAGGTCGAGAAGCGCACGGTCCGCCGGCGGCGGCACGAGCGGGGAAAGCCGTTCCCAACCGGCGGTCGGGGTCGGGGCGCCGATCCGGCTCATCTCGTCGTAGAGCGCCGTGTGGGTCCAGTCGACCGAAAGCAGCGGCTCGACAACGGCCAACGGCAGCCACGCCCGGTCGACGGCGAGCGGCTCTCCGCCGGCTCGTCGGAGCCGGGCGAGATAGAACAACTCGGTGTCCTCGTCGATCTGCAGCCGGGCCGCAGCAATCGAGTCGGTGACCACCGCAAGCTCCAACACCTCGCTGGTCTGTTCGGTTCCGGTCGACTCGATCGACTGGAACAGCGAGTACAAGGTGCCGAGCGGTTGTTCGAACTCGCTGCGGTTGATGACCGTGCCCCGGCCCCGTTCGCGCTTGAGGATCCCGGTCTTGTTGAGATGACGGATCGCTTCGCGCACGGTGTGGCGGCTGACCTCGTAGCCCTCGGTCAGCTCAAGATCGGTCGGGAACCGACCGTCGCTGAACTCCCCCGCATCGATGCGGCGACGCAGCTCAGCCTCGAGCTGCGCCCACAACGGCACCGGGTCGGCGCGGTCGAGCGGCACAAGCGGCATGACCTGCAATCTGCCCCCGCTGTCCGGACAATGCAAACAATTGTCCGGATTCGTCCGGCCCGACGACCGAGAGTCAGTCGTGATCCTTGCCGGTGTCGGTCGCCAGATCGTCTCGACCGATCGGTACCGGTTCGGTGCGATGCACGGCCCGGAACAAGAGATGCACGGCGACCGGCAGGGTCAACACGAGAGCCACCGCCACGACGAGGAACTCGGCCCGACCGGCCCAGCCGGTCTCGAGCGACGCACCGATCGCGACAAGCAGGAACGCAATCGGGCTGGCCTTGCCAGCTGCGTGGAATCGGGCGTAAGGGGTGCGGAACCGCAGCATGCCGATGCCGGACAGCAACGACACGAAACTGCCAAGCAGGACGAAGGCAGCGGCGACCGGGCTCATGTCGCACGCTCCTCATACTCGATGAAGCGGCTCGCAGCGACGGTGGCCGTGAACCCGACGATCGCCATGACGGCGAGCACCGGAACGAGGCGGGTCGAACCGGTGTCGGCCGCATCCACGGCGACCGCGCTCATGATCGACACGACGCCGACATCCAGTGCGACGACACGATCAGCGAGCGTCGGGCCGATGGCCGCACGGATACCGGCAGTGACGAACGTGAGCCCGAAAATGATGAGCGCAATGCTGGCGATCACGACGGCACCTCGGAATCGGTGGGCATCGGGAGGGCCCGACAGGCAAGGTCGGCGAGTTCCTGCACATGCTCTGCAGTAGCTTCGGCCCGCTCGGCATGGAGAATGTGGAGATAGATCCGGCTGGTGTCGGGGTCGACGTCGATCACGGCGGTGCCCGGCGTGACGGTGACCGCAACTGCGATCAACATCATGTGGGCCCGAGCGTTGCTGGGCAGATCGACACCGATGATCGCTTCCTCGGTGTAGTCGGTCGGGGTGATGACCTCATAGGCAACGTTGAACGTCGACATCACGAGGTCCTGGCCGACGATCGCACCAAGTTTCAGAAGGGGGCGCAGGCGGACCCCACCGATACCGGCGGGGCCGACGCTTCGGTGGCTCACGACGACCGCGACCAGCAGGCCCGACACGATGTTGGCGATCGACAACCGATTCCAGAGCGCACACCACGCAGCGACGAGGCCGACGATGAGGATCACCCGACGGATCGGGAAGTGACGCCGCAGGAACCTCACGACACCACCGCCTCGATGTAGGCACTCGGGTCGAGCAAGTCGGCAGCAGCACGCTCGCCCAGATCCCAGAGCGGACCAAAGGACGCAGCAATCGCAAGCGAAGCGACCAGCGCAACCGCCGTGGCACCGACCATCAGGCGATGACCGGGACGAAGGATCCGGATGGGGGTCGCTGATTCGTCGTCGCCAGATCCCCAGAACACCCCGGTCCAGATCTTCACCATCGACACGAGGGTAAGGACGCTGTTGGCGAGGGCGATGACGACGATCGGCACCACCACCTTCTCGATGCCGGCATCGACGAGCGCGAGCTTGGCGACGAAGCCCGAGAACGGCGGGATACCGGCGAGGCTGAGCGCCGGCAGCGCAAACAACACGGCGAGCAGCGGCTGACGCTGAGCAAGCCCACCGATCTTGTCAAGCGCCGAGGTTCCTTCTCGCTCCTCGATGAGCCCGCCGACGAGGAACAGCACCGTCTTCACCGGGATGTGGTGCACGAGGAAGACGATGGCACCGGCGATGCCGGCAAGGGTGAACAGGCCGAGGCCCATCAGCATGTAGCCGATCTGGCTGATGATGTGGAACGACAGGATGCGCTTGACGTCGTCCTGGGCGAGCGCACCGGCAACGCCGATCACCATCGTCAGAGCCGCCAGGGTGAGGATGAGCGGCCCGAGGTCGTCCATGCCGGTCAACACATGGAACCGAATCAGGACGTACACCCCGATCTTGGTCAACAAGCCGGCGAACACGGCGGTGATCGTGGTGGGCGCCGTCGGGTAGCTGTCGGGAAGCCACGAGAACAGCGGGAAGATGGCGGCCTTGGTGCCGAACACAACGAGGAACCACAGGCCAATGCCCCATCGCAGCGGATCGTCGAGTTCGGGGATGCGCTCGGCAAGCAGGGCCAGATTGACCGTGCCGGTCGAGGCGTAGACGACGGCGAGGCCGACGAGGAAGAGGGTCGAGGCGAAAAGGTTCATCGCCACATAGGTCATGCCCGAACGGATCTGGCCGCGACGGCCCTGGTGGGTCAGCAGCACATAGCTGGAGACGAGGATCAACTCGAAGGCGACGAAGAGCGTGAACAGGTCGCCGGTGAGGAAGGCGAGCACCACCCCGGAGGTCAGCACCAGCAGCAGCGGCCCGGACAGTTGGGGGTCGGCGCCCCACGCAGTGCGCCGCTGTCCGATGGCGAAGAGCTGGACCACCAGGATCGTGGCCATCGCGACCAGCAGGACGAGCGCCGCCATCAGATCGACGACGAGGACGATGCCGAGTTCGGGATCCCAGTCGCCGACGCGGAGCACGACCGTTCCCTCGGACTCGACGTAAGCGAGCAGGATGCCAGCGATCGCCGTTGCGCCTGCGAGCGAGCCGACGGTGAGGATGTCGCGGACCCACTGCCGTTCGCCGGCGACGAAGCCGATTGCGGCGGCGAGCATCGGGACGACGACGAGGAGGCCGACGAGCGAGGTCATGCGTCGTCCCCTTCGGCTTCGGTCTCGAGGGCGATGCGGCGATCTTCGAGATCGTCCTCGACAAGGTCGTCGCCCGTGAGCTGGGCCTGCCGGCGAGCAAGGGCCAACAGGAAGAGCGTCAGGCCGAACGAGATCACGATTGCGGTGAGGGCGAACGCCTGGGGAAGGGGGTCCGACAGTTCGTCCACCGGAGCGTCACCCGAAATGGGGCGCTCGCCGGCCTCACCGCCGGCGGCGAGCAGCGCCACCACGGCCGCGTGGCCGAGCAGGGCGAACCCGAGCAGCATGCGGGTGAGCGACCGGGAGGTGATCAGATAGACGCCGACCGAGGTCAGGCCACCGACGACGAGGGCGAGGGTGACACTCATACCTGCACCTCGTCACGGCCGAGTTCGTCGGCGTCGAGGCCGTCGAAGACAGCGACGAAGAGGCCGACGACGATCGCCGTGACCCCCGCGTCGAACACCAATGCACTCCCGGACTTGACCTTGCCGAGCAGCGGCAGGGTCTCAGAGACGATGACCTGGTCGAGCAGCGGCTCGCCGCCGAGCAGCGATGCGAGGGCGACCACCGAGACCAGTGCGGTACCGACGGCGAACCAACGGGTGGCGTCCTGGGGCCGGCCGATACCGGCGACGGTGCGCAGCGCAACAACTGCGCCGATCACGAGGCCGGCCGCGAAACCACCACCGGGCTGGTTGTGGCCGGCGAAGAAAAGAAAGGCGGCAACGAGCAGCGCAAGCGGACTTGCGGCACGGATCGCGCTGCGGACAACGGGCGAACGACCGCGAATCATCGGCGCACCTTCCGCACATCGTCCGAAAGCGGGGCACCGCCACCACGTGCGGTGTCGGCCCGGCTCAGAGCCAGCACGCCCATCGCAGCGACGACCAACACGACGACCTCCCCGAGGGTGTCGAGTGCACGCAGGTCGGTGAGGATCACGTTGACGAGATTGTTGCCGCCGCCCTCATCGACCGCCGCAGCGGTGAGTGACTCACGGTTGGATGGCGTGTCCTCGGCCGAGGCGAGAAGCGCAACCGTGACGGCGGCGCCGGCGAGCACGGCCGTGCCGATGCGAACGCTGCGCCACACGAAACCGTTGGCGGGGAACTGGGTGGTGAGCCCGCCAAGGCCGATCACGAAGCCGACGACGATAACGGTCTCGACCAACAGCTGGGTGAGGGCCAGGTCGGGCGCACCCTGGATAAGGAAAAGGGCGGATACGCCGAGGCCGACCACGCCGAGCGCGAGTGCGGCCCCGATCCGAGAGCGGATGACGGCAACAGCGATCGCAGCCGCAACGACCGTTGTCCCCATGCCAGCCTGCAACGGACGATCCCAGGTGTGGAGCTGATCGGTATCGATCGAGCCGAGGAACGGGATGACGGCAAGCGAGGCCACGAGGGCCATCACGACGAGATAGATCGGCAGTGAGCCGTGCTGGACACGGCCGGTGGTCCACTTCGCGAGATCGAGGGTGCGGTCGACGAGCCGGTCGACATTGTTGGCACCGACCGGTTCGGGCGGCGACGAATGGCGAGCGGCTGCCGCCCCGATGATCGCGCCACCGGCGACGATGCCCATCGAGATCCAGAAGGCCGTGCTGTCGAGGCCCGGCCACCGAAGCAACGCGTACCCCGCCGACGCGGTTTCGAGCGTGGTGGCGGCCGGCACGACCCAGTCGGTGACGCTGGGCGCCAGGGCGTACCCGACAACACCGAGTGCGGAGAGCAGCACCGACGGCGCTGCCGCCGCCCACCGGAACGGTGCCACCTCGGTGGACTCGCCGCCCTTGTCAGAGAAGAGCGCAAGCACAAGGCGGGTGGTGTAGGCGACGGTGAGCACCGAGCCGATCGTGACGCCGGCGAGGATGAGATCCCCGGAGGCACCGGTCTCCTTGAGCGACGCCTCAATGGCCGCTTCCTTCGCAGGGAAGCCGAGCAGCGGTGGCACACCGGCCATCGACAGCCCGGCGAAGACCATGACCCAGAACGCAACCGGCATCGAGGTACGGAGCCCCGACAGGGAGCGGAGATCACGGCTGCCGGTTCGGATGTCGATCTCGCCGACGGCCATGAAAAGGGCCGCCTTGAACACGGCGTGGGCCACGACGAGCGAGACGGCTGCGAAGATGGCCTTCCCGCTGCCGAGCGACATCATGGCGGTCATCAGGCCGAGTTGGCTGACCGTGCCCCAGGCGAGCACGAGCTTGGCGTCGGCGTGGCGCAGGGCGCCGATCGCGCCCCAGAACATCGTGAGCAGGCCGACGGTGACGCCGAGACCGGACCAGATGTCGACCGCCCCAAGCACCGGGTGCATCACCCCGATCAAGACGATGCCCGCCTTCACCATGGTGGCGGAGTGCAGGTAGGCGCTCACCGGGGTCGGTGCGGCCATGGCGCCCGGCAACCAGACATGGAAGGGAAGCTGGGCGGACTTGGTGAACGCGCCAACCAGGATGAGCACGGCGGCGACGGTCGCCTGATCGCCGGTGACGGGGCCCATCTCGCTGAGAGTCGCCGTGCCTGCGACATCGACGAGAACAAGGAGGCCGGCGAGCAGGACGAGGCCACCTGCGACGGTGACCAGCAACGCCCGACGAGCTGCGGTCACCGCCGCGCTGTCGGTGGACTTGGTGCCGACGAGCAGGAACGAGGTGACCGACGTGGCCTCCCAGAACAAGAAGAGCGTCCAGACATCGTCGGCCCAGACGAGGCCGAGCATGGAGCCGCTGAACGCAAGCAAGGTTGCGGCGAAGCCTCGACGATCGCCACCGCCGAAGTAGCCGTGGCCGTAGACGAAGATGAGGACACCGATACCGGAGACAAGGACGGCGAGCAGGGCGCCGAGCGGCCCGACCCGGAAGCTGACGGCGAGATCGAGGCCCTCGACCCAGTCGAGGCGGGCGGTGTCGGTCTCACCGCCGCCGAGTCTGGAAGCAGCCCACACCGCACTCGCCAACGGCGCCGCAAGCGCGACAGCGAAGGCAGGGCGGGGGTTCGGAAGTGAGAGAACGGCGACCACCCCGACGAGGTGGGCCACCAGCAGAATCCAGATCAAC
This sequence comes from Acidimicrobiaceae bacterium, assembly GCA_002694825.1. Classification (GTDB taxonomy): domain Bacteria; phylum Actinomycetota; class Acidimicrobiia; order Acidimicrobiales; family Aldehydirespiratoraceae; genus UBA11606. The sequence continues at coordinate 22,118 of NZNH01000050.1, forward strand.
GTGACCCTTGGGGGAGGCCGGTACGCCCCGATGCTAGCGGATCGGGCCGGGTTGAATACGGGCCGATTGGCCGCTGACCGCCGCCCGTTCCTGTGGCCTCGAGCAACGCCGCGCCGGTACGGACAAAACGTCGATGGCGAGGCCCGGAGGCCTCGCCATCGTCGAGATCAGGTGATCGACAGGATCAGGCGGGCGGGTAGACGCCCATGTCCTTGCCCTTGTCGGTCTGCCAGAACACGTCGGCAATCTCATCGATGTAGGTGAGGAGCTGCTCGCAGACGGCGGCGTCGGTGGACTTCTTCACCTCGCCGGCCTGGTGGACGGCATCCCAGAAGAGCTGATGGAGGTTTGGGAACGCCTCGAAGTGGGCGGGGGCGAAGAAGTCGGCCCACAGGACCATCAGGTGGTGCTTCACCTCTTCGGCACGCTGCTCCTTGACGATGATGCAACGGGCACGGAAGTGCTCATCGTCGGAGCCGTGGTACTTGGCGATGGTCTTGAGGCACGACAGGGCCTCAATCTTTGCCTGGGCGGGGTCGTAGACGCCGCAGTAGAGGTCGCAGTGGGCCTGAGCCTTCTCGGCGCCGTCGAAGAGACGGTTCATCATGGGTGGGGTCACCTTCTGTTCGGGATCGGGCCTATGTTGCCCGCTATGGCTTTCGCACCGATTCGCCGATTCGTTGTGGAGGGCGACTCGATGCTCCCACGCTACGCGAACGGCGACCTGGTTTTCGCCTCGAAGAGCAAAAGAGCGCGCGTCGGGCAGGTTCGCGTGCTCCGCCACCCCTACAACCCGGGCAGGTGGTTGGTGAAACGAGTGGCGTCGGTGCGGGGCGACGACATGACGATCAGCAGCGACAACCCCGATGCCACTCGAGCGGATTCGCGAGAGTTCGGCCATGTTCCGGTCGCTGGAAGCCTCCGGGTGATCGGGCGGCTTCGGGCCCGGTCCTGAGCTCGGCCCTCGGCACCGACCTCGGCACCACACAGGCCCGGTCGCCGCCGGACCACTAGGTTCACGTCCCGTGACCGCGCATCGCACAACCATCCGGGTCCGGTTCTACGAACTCGACCCGTACAACCACGTCAACCACTCCGTGTACGTCTCGTACTTCGAGTCGGCCCGGGTCGAGTTGCTGGCGGAAGCGGGCTACTCGCTGGCGAGCATGCGAGCGAACGGCCGCTCGATCGTCGTCTCGGAGATCCAGACAAAGTTTCACGCCAGCGCCGAGGAGCTCGACGAGCTGACGATCGAGACCGAAGTGCTGGAGTTCAAGCGGGTCACCACGACCTGGCGCCAACGGATCCTGCGGGGCGATGAGCTGATCTGCAGCCAGGACCTCCGAGCGGCGCTGATCGACGAGCATGGGCGGCCGGTGCGGTTCGACGATGCCATGCTCGACGCGCTGTCGATCTTCGCCGCTGCACCGTCGGACCCCGAACCGACGTAAGCCGTTGGTGGTCACCCAATGACCGAGCGGCTGAAACTCCCGGCGGTGTGGCCCGGGCACCTAGGTTGCGGGCATGAGCGATCTCCTCAAACTCTCCGGCCGGCTCGGGTCGATGACCAACCTCGTGCACGGCTTCATCTACTTCGCGCCGGAAGCGAGTGAGGAGTTCGACGCCCTCGGCCTGCCCGCCGACCATCACTACTTTGCGAGCCGCGGGGCGGCACTCGGGCCGGTCTCCGCCGAGGTCATCGTGGCCACCTTCTACAACTTCAACCCGGCTCTCGTGGCTGCGGTGATCCCTGCGGCGTGGTCGTTCGCCGATCCGACCAAGATCCAGCAGGCGCGGATCCGAGCGGCGGGGCGAGCTCTCCGCCGGGTCGAGCCGGATCTCGATGCCGAACTCCTCACCGAGGCCACGGACATCGCAGGTCAGATGATCGCCGGTGTCGGTGACGCTGGAAGACCGCTGGCCGCCGGTAACCGGGCCACGCCCGAACCTGACGAACCGTGGGAACGGCTCTGGCAGCGGATCACGATCCTGCGCGAGTGGCGGGGGGACGCCCACGTCGCTGCGCTGGTCGCCGCGCCGGCTGACCCGATCGAGGCGCTGATCCTGCACGCTGCGACCGGCATCGTCCCGAAGGTTGCGCTCACGGCGACCCGCCAGTGGCCCGATGAGCAGTGGGATGCTGGCGTTGCTCGGCTTGTCGCTCGCGGCCTCGTGCAGGAGGACGAATCGTTCACCGAGATGGGTGAAGCCTTCCGCGCCGACATCGAGCGACGGACCAATCAGGCCGCACTCCCGCTGGTTGAGGCGGTCGGCCCCGACCGGACCGCCCGCCTGATCGATCTTCTCAAGCCGGTTCGCCGAGCCCTGCTCGAGGGGGGCGCCTTCGCCGCCTTCGGGCGGTAGGGAGACAATCGTGTCGATGGAGATCAATGCGATCACGTTCGTGGTCACCGACATGGCGGCGTCGGTCGGCTTCTACACCGACCTCGGCGGCGAGATCGTCTACGGCGGCGCCGATGCGCCGTTCACCTCGCTGTCGTTCGGGTCGAACTTCGTCAACCTTCAGCGGACCGGCGAGGTACCCGGACTTCGGTGGGGTCGGGTGATCTTCCACGTCGACTCCCCCGATGCGATCCACGACACGGCGATCGCAGCCGGCCACGCGCCGGAGTTCGCCCCGTCGGATGCTCCCTGGGGTGAGCGCTACTTCCACATCCGTGATCCCGATGGTCACGAACTCAGCTTCGCCCGACGGCTCGATCAGTGATGACCGGCGGGGGTGTCGTCCGGCTCAGCAGGGTGGCGTTCCTTCGGCAGTGACGCCACCGCTCCCACCACGATCAAGCCCCAGAAGAAGCCGACGACCGCCGAGATCAGGGTGTTGACGCTCCAGCCGACGAGTCCGCCGAGCGGAAGATCCGCCACGGCGTATTCGGCGTCGTGCACGGCGTCGTAGGGGAAGTGCCAGCCGAGTTCCTCGGCGCCGACAAGAAGGATGTGGCCGCCGACCCACAGCATCGCGGCAGTACCGACCACCGACAGCGTCTTCAGGACCTTCGGCATAGCGGCGACCAGACTGCGACCCGTGCGCTGTGAACTCTCCGAATCGCTCTGTGCCATCCGGAGGCCGACATCGTCCATTTTCACGATGAGCGCGACGGCGCCGTAGACGACCACGGTGATCAGCACGGCGACAATGGCGAGGATGATGCCGCGGGTCACCAACGGCTCATCGATGACCTCCTTGAGCGAGATCACCATGATCTCGGCCGACAAGATGAAGTCGGTGCGGACGGCGCCCGTGACGGTGGCCGCTTCGGCTTCGGGGCCGACCATAGCGACCGGCACGTCATGGTCATGATCGTCGCCGGCGAGAGCGTGGAGGATCTTGTGGGCACCCTCGTAGGCGAGGAACGAACCGCCGCAGATCAGGATGATCTCAACCAGGGTCGGGGCGATTTCGCTGAGCAGGATCGCCGCCGGGAGGATGAACGCAAGCTTGTTAAGCAGCGAGCCACGGGCGATCTTCTTGATGATCGGGAGTTCACGCTCGGCAGCAAGGCCCTGGACGTACTGCGGGGTGACCGCGGCATCGTCGACGACGACACCGGCCGCCTTCATCGAGGCGCGACCCGCCGCCGCGCCGACATCGTCGATCGACGACGCTGCGAGTTTCGCCAGCGCAGCGACATCGTCGAACAGACCTACGAGACCACCAGCCATGGCTCCGAAAACTAGCGGACCGGTCGGATGGTCCGACGACGGTCAGATGCTGACGGTTGTCAGGTCGTCGCCCAGAATGATCTCGCCGTCGAAATGCTCGGCGGCGAGGGCAACCCAGGCGTCGTACTGCTCTGCGGGTGGTGCCGGGACCATGTGGGTCAGCATCAGCCGCTTGGCCCCGACCCGGGCTGCGGTCTGAGCGGCCTCGACGACATCAGAGTGGTAGTCGAGGATGTCCTGGATCATCTCCATGGGGATCTGCCGGACAAGGTCCTTGCGGATGACCGACTGCAGGTAGGCATCGGCACCGGCTGCGAGGACATCGACGCCCTCACACGGGTTGGTGTCTCCCACCAAGGCGACGGAGACCCCGTCGTGTTCGAGCCGGTACCCGATGGTCGGGGAGACGGGCGGGTGCTCCGTTGCCGCCGTCGTGACCATGACGTCGTTGATCATGAACGAGTCGCCGGGCTTGAGTTCAGTGACATCGAGCTGGGGGCCCTTCGTCATCTCGTCGTGGTGGGCGATGCGATAGCCAATGTCGAACTCGAGCATCGCCAACGTGCGGTCGACGAGTTCGACGATGCCCTCGGGGCCGAAGATCTTCAGCGTGGCGTTCTCTTGTGTCATCACCCAGTGGGTGGTGATGACATCATTGAGTGCAGCAATGTGATCGCTGTGGAAGTGCGTGATCAGCACGCCCCCAAGCATTCCGGGCAACGAGCCAGCTGCCGTCATCCTCATGACAACACCGCGCCCAGCGTCGAGGAGAATGTGGGTGTCGCCCGCTTTCACAAGAGCGGCCGGGGCGGCCCGGTTGGCGTCGGGAATCGGTGATCCTGTGCCGAGCATCGTGATTTCCATGCAGCCATCGTAGAACTTTTGTCGTCGAGACTGTCAATTGTTACGGTCGCCGTATGAGCGACCACCCGATCGTGCTTGCGGGCCAGTACGGCTCGCCCTATTCCCTCAAGATGCGGGCGGTCCTGCGCTACCGCCACATCCCGTTTCGCTGGGTGCTGCGCGACTCGAAGTGGGACGACCTTCCCGAGCCACCGGTTCGGCTGATCCCCATGATCGTGTACCCCAACGGTGATGGCAGCCACGGTGAGGTCACGATCGACTCGTCGCCACAGATCATGCGACTCGAACGCGAGCACACCCACCGCAGCGTCGTCCCCACCGATCCAGCACTCGCCCTGGTCGACGCCATCATCGAGGACTTCGGCGACGAGTGGGTCACCAAGGCGATGTACCACTATCGCTGGGCGTATCAGGACGGCATCGACAAGGCCGGCACGCTCCTCCCCCTGTCGGGCAACCTGCAGCTCGATTCCGACGGCGCCCAGATGTACTACGACTTCTTCACCCAACGGCAGATTGGGCGCCGTGAACTCGTCGGCTCCACCGACATCACCCAGCCGATCATCGAGTCCTCCTATGGGCGGCTGCTTGATCTGATGACTGCCGGGTTCGCCGAACGAGATTTCTTCCTCGGTGACCGACCGGGGCGTGGCGACTTCGGCATCTTCGGACAGCTGACCCAGCTGGTGAAGTGGGATCCGACCTCGGTCCGGATTGCGGAGCAGCGAGCCCCGAAGGTGATCAACTGGGTTGACCGCACCGACGATCTGTCGTGGCTTCCCGTCGAAGGCGACGACGGTTGGGAGTCGTTGGAGTCGCTCCCCTCCGCCACCCGCCGCCTCCTCCACGAGATCGGGGCCACCTATGTCCCGTTCCTGCTCGCCAACGCCGACGCGCTGGAAACAGGAAAGGACGAGGTCGTGTGCGAAATCCTCGGCGATACCTACCGCCAGGGGCCGTTCGCCTACCAGGGCAAGTGTCTCGAGTGGCTCCGGCGGGATCATGCAGCACTGTCCGACACCGACCGCGAACGAGTCGATGACGTGCTTGCCGGCACGGGCTGCGAGGCGATGTTCGTCTGAGCAGAGGGTTCGGGTTAGGCGACGTCGAAGCCGGCGTCGTCAATGGCCGCGAGAACAGCACCGCGCTCGCCACCGACGACCGTGACGATCTTGGTGTCGAGATCAATCCGGACATCGCTGACACCCTCGACCTTGCCGACCTCGCCGGTGATCGCCTCGACACAGTGCCCACAGCTCATTCCGGGCACGGAGTAGGTACTGGTCATGCGGTCACCTCGAGATCTGGGTGCTGACGGGCGCCCCGGAAGCGACGCAGGCGAAGACTGTTGCTGACGACGAAGACCGACGACAACCCCATCGCACCGGCGGCGATCATCGGGTTGAGCACACCGAAGGCGGCGAGCGGGATGGCGGCAGCGTTGTAGGCGAACGCCCAGAAGAGGTTGCCCTTGATCGTGGCGAGCGTGCGTCGCGATAGCGCGATTGCGTCCACCACCGCTCTGAGGTCGCCGGAGACGACCGTCAGGTCAGAGGCCTCGATGGCGATGTCGGTGCCGGTCCCGATTGCAATACCGAGATCGGCCTGGGCGAGTGCCGGGGCGTCGTTGATGCCGTCGCCGACCATGGCGACTCTGCGCCCCTCGGCCTGGAGTTCTTCGATGACCTGGGCCTTGTCGTGCGGGTAGACCTCGGCGATGACGTTGTCGATGCCGACCGCGGCCGCGACCTCTTCGGCGGTACGACGGTTGTCGCCGGTGAGCATGGTGACCTGAAGGCCCTGGGCGCGAAGCGCAGTGATGGCGTCGGCTGACGTGGCCTTCACCTCGTCGGCAACGACGAAAACCACGTCGGCCCGACGGCGGAGGCCGGCGAAGACGGCAGTGGCACCGGTCGACTCGGCGGCGACGGCAGCCGCCTCCACCTCGTCGGGGATCTCCTCGAACAGGCTGCGACGACCGACGCGAATCTCCTCACCGTCGACGGTGGCGACCACCCCCGAGCCGGCTTGATTCGTGAAGTGCTCGACCCCGAGTGCCGGCGCCGCCGTCGAGACCGCTCGAGCGATGGGGTGCTCCGAACGGGACTCGGCGGATGCGGCGAGGGTGACGATCCGTTCACGGTCGGCGTGCTCGAGGGTCGGGGCGTGCGTGGCGATGAGTTGCATGACGCCGCTCGTGATCGTGCCGGTCTTGTCGACGACGATGGCATCGACCGTCCGGGTGTCCTCGAGGACTTCGCCACCCTTGATGATCACACCGAGCTGGGCCCCCCGCCCCGTGCCGACCATGATCCCGAGGGGGGTGGCGAGGCCGAGCGCACATGGGCAGGCGATGATCAGCACGGCGACTGCGGCGGTTACGGCGGCGCTCGCCTCGCTGCCCAGACTCAGCCAGATGCCGAGCGTGACGAACGCGGTGGCGATTGCGAGCGGCACGAAGAAGCCCGACACTCGATCAGCGAGCCGCTGTACCTCAGCTCGGCTGCCCTGGGCCTGGTCGACGAGTCGGATGATCTGGGCGAGCGCGGTGTCGGCCCCCACCCGGGTCGCTTCGACGGTCAGAGCGCCGTCGGTTGAGATCGTGGCGCCGATGACATCGTCTCCGGGGCCTGCGTCGACCGGAACCGGCTCGCCGGTGACCATCGAGGCGTCGATCGCGCTGTGACCATCGATGATGACTCCATCGGTGGCGATCTTTTCTCCTGGGGCGACGAGGAAACGCATGCCGACGTCGAGATCTTTGGCGGCGATTTCTGAACCGTCCTCGAGACGAGCTCGCTGGGCGCCGAGATCGGCAAGTGCTCGGATGGCATCGCCTGAGCGGCGTGTGGCCCGGAGTTCACACCACTTGCCGAGCAGGATCAAGGTGACGATCACTGCGCCCGTCTCGAAATAGATATGACCATCACCCATATCGGTGATGAGGACGGCGGCCGACCAGAGGATGGCCGACAGCGAGCCCATCGACACGAGGGTGTCCATGGTCGTCGCGCCGTGGCGGATGTTGATCCAGGCCGCCCGATGGAAGAGCCACCCCGACCAGAGAACCACCGGGAGCGCCAGCGCGCCGACCACCCATTCCCAGGCTTCGAATCGAAGGCTCGGCAGCATCGAGATCATGATGGTCGGGATGGTGAGGAGCGCTGCCACGACCAACCGACGTCGGAGGTTGGCTTCACGGGCGAGTTCAGCCTCGTCGCCGCTTCCATCATCGATCACGACGTAGCCGAGCGACTCGACCTCGGCGGCCAGGCTGTCGATCCCGAGAGAAGCATCATGATTGATCCGGGCTCGGCCATTGGCGAAGTTGACCTGGGCGTCTACCACCGCCTCGAGCTTCTCGAGCCGCCGCTGGATGCGGCTGGAGCAGGCTGCGCACGTCATCCCGTCGATCCTCAGATCGGTACGGATCGTGGCATCCGTGCTCATGCCGTCAGGCTACGACGAGACGGCGACGACCACAGGCACGAGGTGACGAGCAACGCGGAGAGGTCGCTGGCTTCGTAGCCTCGACACATGACGTCACGCTCTGATCGCCCGTACGACATCATCGTCTTCGGCGCCACCAGCTTCGTCGGCGAGATCCTCTGCCGGTACCTCGTTGAGCGCCACGGCACCGACGGCGACCTCGCCTGGGCCATCGCCGGCCGAAACGAAGCGAAACTTGCCGCGCTCGCAAAGGCCACCGGTGCCGATGTGGCCCGGATCGTGGCCGACGCCGGCGACGCAGCCGCCATGGCCGAGCTTGCCGAGTCGACCCGTCTCGTCATCTCGACCGTCGGGCCCTACGCGCTCTACGGCTCCGAACTCGTCGCCGCGGTCGCTGAAGCCGGTACCGACTCCGTCGACCTGACCGGCGAGCCCCAGTGGATGCAGCGCATGATCGACGCGCACTCGGCCACGGCCGAGGCGAGCGGCGCGCGCATCGTGCACACCTGTGGCTTCGACTCGATCCCGTCGGATCTCGGTGTGTGGTTCACGCAAGGGCAGGCATCGGCCCGATTCGACGAGCCGTGCACCACGATCGCCATGCGGGTGAAGGCCATGAAGGGCGGGGCGAGCGGCGGCACGATCGCCTCGATGATCAATGTGGTCGACGAAACAAAGGCCGACCCGGAACTGCGCACAACACTGGGCAACCCCTATGCGCTCGCCCCTGAAGGCATGCGTTCGGGGCCCCGCCAGCCCAGCGTGATGCGACCGACGAAGGACGTCGTCTCCGGCGAGTGGGTCGGCCCGTTCGTCATGGCCGGCATCAATACCAAGGTGGTGCACCGCAGCCACGCCCTGCTCGACCGGCCGTGGGGCGCCGGGTTCACCTACGACGAGGCGATGCTCAAGGGCGACAGCCCGCTGGGTGCGGCGAAGGCTGCGGCCCTCGTCGGCGGACTAGGAGGACTCATGGGCCTCGCCGCGCTCGGTCCGGCCCGCGGCCTGCTCAACAAGATGCTGCCCAAACCGGGCGAGGGTCCGAGCCCTGAGCAGCAGGAGTCCGGCTTCTTCGACCTTCGCTTCTTCGGCACCACCGCCGGCGACGGCACGATCACCACCAAGGTCACCGGTGATCGTGATCCCGGCTATGGGTCGACTGCCAAGATGCTTGCCGAGAGCGCCACGACGCTCCTCGCCACCGACCGGGACGAAACGACCGGGACCCCTGGCGGCTTCTGGACGCCGGCGACAGCGATGGGTGACCGGCTGATCGAGGCGCTCGTCGAGCATGCCGGGCTGACCTTCGAGGTGCTCGAAGGCTGAGAGTCGCTGCCCGGTGTCGCAACAAACTGATCCGTGGCGTCTCAGAAGACCGAGGCGATCAAGAGCCACGGATCGTTCCGGTGTGCAGGGATTTGCTGCGACACCGACCACAAGGTAAACGAGACCCATTCTTATTTCTCAGCAACAGGGGTAGCGATGTTCGACTACAGCAACAAGAAGGTTGTACTTACGGGCGGCGCTTCGGGAGTGGGGGCGGCAGCGGTAGAAATGATCGCCAACCTTGGCTGCAATGACCTCACCGTGCTGGATGTCAACGAGCCGACCGGACCAGCTACGGCTTACATCCCAACCGATATGTCGGACCCGGACTCCATTGATGCAGCAATCGCCGAGATCGGCGACGGCGTCGATGTGTTGTTCAACAATGCAGGGGTCGCCGGCGTGCACGAGCCGGACTTTGTCATCCGAGTCAACTCACTCGGCCCTCCTCGTCTGACGCGGGGCCTGCTCGGAGGCATGTCTAGCGGCGCCGCCATTGTGAACACTGCGTCGATTGCTGGTCAGGGGTGGCCAGACAACCTCGGTGCCATCATTGAGCTGCTCTCCATCGAAGATTGGGAGCTTGCCCGTACTTGGGTCGCCGATCATTCGGATATCACCGCCGGCGATCCGTACGCATTCTCCAAGCAGGTCGCCCAGGTCTGGACGATGCAAGCCTCCCGCGCCATGTTTAACGAGCGTGGAGTGAGAATGAACTCGGTGTGCCCGGGCCCGATCGATACCCCGCTCATGGGCGACTTCATTCAGCACATGACTGAAGCGCTCATTCAGTGGGCGGTCGATCAAAGTGGTGGCGTGATGCTGACTGCCGATGACATCGCCCGCACACTCGTGATGCTCGGCTCCGATGCGTCAGTGGCATTGAACGGCCACAATCTCATCGCCGACAAGGGCCTCAGTGCGTCGGTAGCCACCGGCCAGGCCGATTACTCGGCGCTCGGCTAAGCGGGCCGCTAAGCGCAACTCACATCAACAAGCAGGACGGGTCGCTTCGTCTAACCCAACCTAAACATGCCGCTTCGCTAGGCCGAATTGAGTTGTGCAAACACGGCGCCGCTGCGCAAAGCAGCTCGGCGACGGCTAGCAGCGAATTGCGGCAAATTCATCGCAACTTGCCAACGCGCGACCTACAGCCCGCTCTGCCCAGGAAGGTTTCGGCCAGCAGCGACGTTTTGCCGCAGCACTGGTGGGGAATGAGAAGGCGGCCCGCCTCATCCCCCACCAAGCATTCGGTTAGTTGTTCACCTGAATGATCTGCGCCACGGCGATGAGGGTCACCAGCACGGCGTTTGCGAGCCTGAAGACGATGAATGGAGTGCGCTTGAGGGCTGCACCCATCTCAGTGCTAGCCATCGAACCCGGCATGCCCTTCATTAGTGCGATGAAGCCTTGCTGAGAGTTTTCGAAGCTCAGCAAGCCAAAAAGCCCGACCCCAATCGCCGAAACCGTCAACAAGAAAGTCGAGTCCGAGAGTGCGTCGCCAGCAAACACGATGATGGCGGTAAGGGCCGAGACGGCAAGCATGTAGGTGCTCTGCGAAGCTCGGAGGTTACCGGCAGTCTGGTCACCGAGTCTGATCCAATTTTTTTCGTCCACTTTTGGACTCCAATCTGTTTGGGATACTCCGAGTGTTAGCCGAGAAAGCGGCGAGACTCGAAATTTCGCACTCCCAATAGTCGACTCGAAGCCAACGCCTAGGGGCTTGGGGGTCTTGGCAGCGATTAGTGCTGTTCAGCTCAGTGCGTCGTAGAGGACTGTCGTCTCGACCATTCGCAGATCCGGATGGGCCGCGCTCACATCTCGCTGGAGTTGCACAAACCAGTCGCTGCCCACCATTTGATCTTGGAATTCGCCCCACGCTGCCATCGTCGGAAAGTCAAGCGTGTAGAAGGCGACTTGAAGACCCCCCGAGCCTGCAGCGGGCCGGAGAAGCCGAGGATTTTTTGCCCCCCAGGCCTCATGCTGGGATTGAGCAGCCTGCGAGCCCACCTCCACTCCGTGTATGCCAGCAGGAGTCCCTTCCCAACGAGTCACGACCGTGATCATGTTCTTTCCTTTCCGCCCTGCCTGGACCGCTTGGCCACATTTGACAGGTCTACTTGTGTCTAACCGCTCAGGGTCACGCGCAGCGATCCTGCTGCGCAAGGCCTTACGCTAGATGGACCAGTGCCGAGCTCGAAAATTCCCGCAACTCGAAAAGCACACAAGGTCTAAGCCCTCGATCAAACCCCGGGGCTTCGGTGCACACCTCTTGGTGGGGTGTGCACCGACGTCAGAGGGCTTCAAGTCGGTCGAGTCTCGAGACGGCCCTAGGGCCGAGTTCCTGGCGAAACTTCCTACCCTCCCGCGCTGACTGGGCCATGCCGCTGATTGTCGCAACTTGGCAAAAAGCAGCGCGCTGTGCGGGTCCCCTCGTGCGCAGTTGGTGCTTCGCCTAGTGCCGTGCAGACATCACTCGCCAACCTCCAGCACAGCGGTCATTTCGTTCAGGCGATCGCGCTCCAGTGCTCGGCGTTCCTGCCCGAGTCCCTCGATGCACAGACGATGACCGACGGGATCGTCTGGCTGATCGCGTCACTCGCCGGTCGACGCTACGCTGCGGACGGTGGCAGAAGTCCTACTCCGTGAATCGGAGCTGACCGAGATGGCCCATGAGGTGCTCCTCGCCATTGGGTGCGCCCCGCCGTCCGCCGCGATCATCGCCGAGCACCTCGTCGAGGCCGATCTGCGCGGTGTGTCCTCGCACGGAACGATGCGGCTCACGCAATACGCGAAACAGGCACGGACGGGATACCTCAATCCCGCCGGGACGCCGACGGCGACACAAACCGCCCGCGGCTCGACCGTCGTCGATGGCGGCGGGGGGTATGGCCATCCCGCAATGATGATGGGAGTTCGCGAAGCCATTGAGCGCGCACGAGGATCCAATTCGAGCGTTGTCGCCGTGCGAAATTGTGGTCACACCGGAAGGCTCGGCCATTACGCCGAGGTCGCCGCTGGCTCAGACATCGCAACGATCATCGCCGGCGGCGGGCGGCGCGATCTCTGGCGGCAGGTCGCCCCGCACGGAGGAATCGACCCGAAGCTTGCGACGAATCCCTGGGCCTTCGGCTTCCCCGGTACCGACGCCGGGCCGATCGTCGTCGACTTCGCCACCGCCGCAGCTGCCGGCGGAAGAGTGATGGCTGCGAAGAAGCGAGGTGAGCGGCTCGGTTCGCCCGATCTCCTCACCGCAGACGGGGAGCCGACCGACAATCCCGACGCATATCTCACCGACGGAGGATCGATTCGTCCCTTCGCCGGGCCCAAGGGGTTCGGGATGGGACTCATCGCCGAACTCTTCGCAAGCGCCATGCTCGGCGACGACACCCCCGAATCGAATTGGATCATCGTGGCCATCGACGTGTCAGCGTTCCAGAACTCGGAGAGTCGACTCCACCTCGTCCAAGCGCTCATCGACGACGTGACGTCGAGCCGTCCCGCCCCCGGTTTCGACCGAGTCGAAATACCCGGGCAACGGTCCCACGCTCGCATGCTTGAGCGTCGACGAGCCGGTATTCCGATGCATGAAGGCGTCTGGCGCGAACTCCAAGAGCTGCACACTCGGCTGACAGCCGAATGATGGTTGGCGTTCGAATCTCCGCGCTGCGATCATTTGCTTCGTGGCAGCACCACCTCTCACGATCCGACTGTTGGCGGGCGCGCTCGGCGCAGAGATCGGCGGCGTCGACATCGCCGGTCCACTAACGCCGGAGCTTGTGGACGAGCTCCGAGGGGCGCTTCTCGAACACCATGTCCTGGTGTTCCGCAACCAGTCTTTAACGCACGAGGATCAGGTGCGGTTTGCACAGTGGTTCGGCGAACTCCAGGTTCACCCTTTCGTCGAGGCCAGCCCTCATCACCCCGAGGTGATCGAGTTGATCACCGAGGCCGACGAAGCCTCCACGTTCAGCGGAGGATGGCACGCCGATCTCACCTGCCTCGAGGCGCCCGTGCTCGGCTCGATCCTCTACGGGGTGGAGCTTCCGGTGGTAGGGGGTGACACGCTCTTCGCGAACCAGCAAGCGGCATACGACGCGCTGAGCGCTCCAATGAGGAACATGCTTGACGGTCTGGGTGCGGTGCATTCCGCTGGATCACAGTACGCAGCTGGGGGGTCGGCGACTAGCCACTCCTCAATGCGTACCCACAACAGTGAGCGAGCGATGACCTGCGTGGTGCATCCGATCGTGCGGACACATCCCGAGTCGGGTCGCAAGGGCTTGTTCATTAACGAGGCGTACACCACGGAGATCAAGGGAGTTACCCCTGACGAGTCCAAAGCGTTGCTGTCCTTCCTATTCCGTCATGCAGTGAGCGAGCGCTTCACCTGCCGCGTCTCGTGGGAGCCAGGCACGCTGGTGATGTGGGACAACCGCAGCGTCCAGCACCAGGGAGTGCATGACTACGCGGGGCAGCGTCGCCACATGCGGCGAGTCACGGTCCGCGGCGATCGGCCCGTCTGACGACGCTGAGCCGAAAACCACAGCGGCCCGATCCTGCTGGACCGGGCCCTGCTTGGTGGCGGGGGCAGGATTTGAACCTGCGACCTTCGGGTTATGAGCCCGACGAGCTACCACACTGCTCCACCCCGCATCGCTACCCTAGCGATGCGCCATGCGTTCCCCAACCGGGTGATGAGGTGCCGACTCGGTTCGAACAACGCCGCAATCGCGGCCAAGATGGCGTCATGAAAATCAGCACCACAATCGGTTTCGACGGCGACCCCCAGCGCCTCGTGCAGCAAGCCAAGGACTTCGAGTCGGCCGGCGTCGACCTCCTCTGGGGCGCAGAGATCTACGGCTACGACCTCGTGTCGACGCTTGCGTACATCGCCGCCAACACCGAACGGGTTGAGTTGATGACCGGCATCATCCCGCTGTACTCCCGCAGCCCGGCTCTCATCGCACAGACCGCAGCCACCCTCGACGCCCTGTCCGACGGCCGGTTCGTGCTCGGCCTGGGAACATCAGGGCCGCAAGTGATCGAGGGCTGGCACGGCGTGCCGTTCGAGAAGCCGATGGCTCGCACCCGCGACACGATCGACATCTGCCGCAAGGTCTGGAGCGGCGACAAGGTCACCCACGATGGCAACGCGTACTCGCTGCCCTNCGACGGCGGCACCGGACTCGGCAAGCCCCTNAAGTTCATGAACCGGCCGCCCGTCCGAGACATCCCGATCTCGATCGCATCGATCGGCCCGAAAAACGTCGAACTCACCGCCGAAGTGGCCGACATCTGGCAGACGATCCACTTCGTGCCCGACCGCTTCGAGCAGGTGTGGGGCGAAGCACTCAAGACAGGCCTCGCCAAGCGCGATCCGGAAAAGAAGCCACTCGAGATTATCGCCGGACAGTTCGTGGCGATCGGCAAGGGCGACCACATCCAAGAAGCCCGCGACGCAGCCCGCGGCCTGATCGGCTTCTACGTGGGCGGCATGGGCGCCAAAACAAAGAACTTCTACAACGACCTCTTCAAGCGGTACGGCTGGGAAGAAGAAGCCGAAGAGATCCAGGATCTGTTCCTGTCCGGGAAGCGGATGGAGGCGTTCGCGGCGGTACCCGAGGAGTACATCGACTTGTCGGCGCTGATCGGCGACGAAGGGTTCGTGCGCGAACGTATCCAGGTGTTCAAGGAGGTGGGTGTGACCCATCTCAACGTGAGCCCGATCGGCCCAGATCCGCTCAAGCAGATCGAGATGATCAAGGCGTGGAGCGAATAGCGGGATGCCCCGACACGAAGGGGACGGTCAACCGCTGAGCGACTTCTCCCTCACCCCCGAGAAGCTGAACGACTCGATGTCGACACTCTTCACGAGTTCGGTCTTCCGGTGCCTTGAGGTCTCACCCACCCATGTTCTGGCCGAGCAGAAGATCGACCAGAACGGCCTTCGCCCTGGGGGCTTCGTACCGGGACCGGTGCAGTTCAGCCTTGCCGATCTCGTCCTCTGGTATCTCACCTCCGCCGCGATCAACCGCATCGAACCGATGGCACTCACCTCCGACCTCTCGATCCGGTTCCTGCGCCCAGGACAGGGCGAGATGCTCTACGCCCGAGCCGACCTCGACAAGGCGGGTCGGCTCATGATCGTCGGGACGGTGAAGATCTGGGTCGACGACCACGAGGACAAGCCGATCTCCGTCGCCCAAGGCACCTACGTGCTGCCCCAGCCCGCCTAGGGGCGACGAGCGACGATCCGCACCTCGGCACGGGCATCGGGCAACGCCAGCCCGGTTGTGCCGACTGCCGTCCATGCCGGCCACGGCGCGACGACATAGCGGTCACGAACCTGCTGGAAAATCGACAGCTCCGCCATATCGGTGTGCCAGCTGGTCATCTCGATCACGTCGTTCCAGGTCAGGCGCGCCTCGGTGAGAACCAGCGTGATCGAGTCGAACAACTGGGTGAACTGTTCCTCGGCATCCGCAGCGCACCGGCCATCTGGGCCCATGCCGGTAACCCCGCTCAGAAACGCAATGCCGTCATGGACAACCGCAGGCGCGAAGTGCCACGCGTCGAACAATGTCCGCTGGGATTCGGGGACGATGTGCTCCATCACCCGAGCGTAGATCGCCGGCTGTGCGGGGTCGGGGGCGTGGTTTCGGCCGGCAGCGTGTCGTCGGCTCCCCACTGCGACCACGACCCGACGTACAGCCGTGCGTCGGGGAGGCCCGCCGTGCGGCGNGCGAGCAGATCGGCGCATGCGGTGACACCAGAGCCGCAGTACACCACCACATTGTCGCCGTCGGCCCCGAGCGCGCCGTAGTGCTCGGCGAGCTCGGCGTCGGATCGGAAGTGGCCCTCGGCGAGGTTGGCACCCGCCGGCGCGTTCCGAGCACCCGGCACGTGCCCCGGCCTCGGATCGACCGCACTCCCCTCGGCGAAGCGGTCGGGCGGGCGGGCATCGAGGATCGTCAGCGCACCATCGAGCGACTCGGCGAGCGCCTGCTTGGTGATGACGCAATCGGCTGGCCACTCGACCAGCGAGAACACCGCCGGCGCCGGGCTGGCGGGCCCGTCGGCCGTTGGACCCTCCCAGGCGGCGAACCCNCCGTCGAGTACTGCAGCGGAACGCCCGAGCGCATCGAGCATCCACCACAATCGCGAGGCAATCAGGCCACCCGCATCGTCATAGGCGACGACTCTGGTGTGGTCGCTGATGCCGAGGCGGCCCATCGCGTCGGCGAACGACGCAGCGGTGGGAAGCGGGTGTCGGCCGGCTTCGGTCGAGGCGGGTGAGGAAAGGTCGACGTCGAGATCGGCGAACACCGCCGAGGCGATGTGCCCCCGCTCGAAATCGGCACGCTTCGGCCCGGCGTCGAGCGACCAGCGCACATCGACGACCACGAGGTCGGCATCGTCGAGGTGAGCTGCGAGCCACTCGGCCGAAACGATCGGCCCAAATTCCTCGGTGCTCACGGCGCGCTCAGAACGGGCGGTCACCGACGACGGTGACACGCTCCATGCGACGATGCATCGGCAAGAAGTCGTTGGTGGCGGCATGCTGCGCCGACCGGTTGTCCCACATCACGAACGTGTCGGGCTCCCAACGAACCCGACACTGCACCGACGGACTCATGATCTGGCGTTCGAGATGGCGCAGGATCTCCTTTGACTCCTCTGGCTCAACATCGAGGATGTGCGAGGTGAACCCGATGTTGGTGTAGATCCCGCGCTCACCCGTCTCAGGATGAGTGCGAATCACGGGATGGTGCTGCGCGGGGTACGTCTCCCGCATGGCCTCACGCTCGGCGGGCGCAACGCGGTCAGAAAACACCCGCATGTAGTCGTGCACCGCGACGAGATCGTCGACCCGCTCCTTCCACTCGTCGGACAAACGCTGATATGCCGCGCACGCGTTGGCGAAGCACGTGTCGCCGCCATAGGGCGGGACGATCACCCCACGCAGGATCGACCCCATGGAAGGCTCGGCCCGCCAGGTCACATCGCTGTGCCATCCCGCGGCCACAAAGGTCCTGCCTGTGTCGCCGCCGGCCTCCAACACCACGATCTCNGGNTGCCCGTCGTCGTTCTCGGTGAACGGGTGCACCTCNAGGTCGCCGAACAGTCGACCGAAGGCGATGTGCTCCTCCTGGGAGATGTGCTGATCACGCAGCACCAGCACCTTGTGGTCGAGCCACGCCTTGCGGAGTTCCTCAGCCGTCTCGGTCGAGATGTCGGCGAGGTCGACACCGGTGATCTCGGCGCCGATCGAGGCGGTGAGCGGATGGATGCCGATGGCCATGGTGTCCTCCTAGAACGGGGCGTCGCCGACGACGGTCACGCGCTCNACGTGGCGGGTCTCGGGCCAGAAGTCATCGGTCGCGAAATGCTGGACGGCCCGGTTGTCCCACATTACGAACGTGTCGACGCTCCAACGGATACGGCACTGCACCGACGGGTTCATGATCTGGCGCTCGAGATGACCGACGATCTCCGCTGACTCCTCGGGTGTGCAACCTTCGATCTCACGGACGAACGATCGGTTGGTGTAGATCGTGCGCTGGCCGGTCTCGGGGTGGGTGCGGATGACGGGATGCCGAGCCGGCGGATAGAGCGCCTGCTTCTCGGCCCGCTCCTCGTCGGAGAGACGCTGCCCGAAGGTCATCGAGAAGTCGTGAATGGCGAACAGCGGGTCGACCCGATCCTTCCAGTCCTGGCTGAGGCGCTGGTAGGCGGCGCCGGTGTCAGCGAAGCAGGTGTCGCCGCCCGCTGGCGGGATCACGACACCTCGCAGGATCGAGCCCATCGAGGGCTCGGCCCGCCAGGTGACGTCGCTGTGCCAGTTGTTTGCCGCGTACTGGTGCTCGGCGGTGGACTTGATCTTGACGACCTCGGGATAGCCCTTCTTGCCGACGGCGAACGGATGAACCTCGAGATCACCGAACCGGCGACCGAACGCGATGTGTTCCTCGACCGAGATGTGCTGGTCGCGCAGGACCAGCACCTTGTGGTCGAGCCACGCCTTGCGCAGTTGCTCGAGGGTCTCCCCCGAGACATCGGCCATATCGACGCCGGAGATCTCGGCGCCCAGTGTTGCGGTGATCGGTCGGACCTCGATCGCCATGGCTTCCCCCGTTCGCTAAGCGTCGATCGCTCCAGAGTGGCACGATCAGGGGGTGGACGCACCTTCTCTGCGCACCAAGCGCCTCGTGCTTTTGCCACTCGGCAGCGCCGACCTCGACGAGGCCGCCGCGCTCTTCGCCGACGCCCGCGTGATGGTTCACGTCGACGGTGGGACGCGAGATCGCTCCACCACCTCGCGTCTACTCCAGGCCAACGAACGCTGCTGGAAGAACGAAGGCTGGGGCCTCTGGGCGATCCGAGATGCCATATCCGGAGCGTTCATCGGCCAAAGCGGGCTTCAGCGCATCACCGAACTCCAGGACGCCGACGTTGAGTTCAGCGCGATCATCGGACGGCGAAACTGGCGGAAGGGCATCGCCACCGAGGCAGCCAACGCCATCGTGTACGACGCCTGGGGACGCTTCCTGGGCAACCAGATCCACGCCCTCGTGCATCCCGACAGTGCTGCAGGCGGCNCGTTCCTGCGTCGGATCGGCTTTCGGCGCGACGACGATCAACTCGTCCGCGGCGAAACGCTCGAGGTCTGGCACACCCAGCGTCTGGGCTAGCGCCGACGCCTCATCAGCTCCAGTTCTCCGGGTCGGCAGGATCGCCGAACAGTTCGATCGAGTTGAACGCCGGATCCGGCTCGACCGACGCGCCAGCCGGCCAGATGCCCGCTTCGGCAGCGACGTCGGCACGAACGCCACCCGAGCCCCACTGCACAAAGCCGAAAATCGTNTCGGGGTTGGNGACGTCGGTACCGGAGTGCAGGGCCGCCTCGCCGCCGTCGACGGCGAGACCGCCGAGCATTGAGGCCATGACCAGAATCGATGTCCCTGCGGGGATCGTGCCGGCAGCAATCGGGCCGATGTCGACGCAGGTCGCCGATTGACAAAGCTGGACACCACCGACGTCGGCATCGGTATCGCCGACATTGGCGATCTCGACATAGCCATCGTCGCCGAACTCGACGAACACCATCTGCACATCGGGAAGTTCCATCGCCTCGGGCGGGATCGTGTCGGTGGTCGGCGGCACCGTCTCCTCAGGTTCGGTATCGGCTGCGCTGTCCGATGCGTCGCCGGACCCGGCGGGAACGCCGTCAGCGTCNGCCGAGTCGTTATTGCCACACGCAGCGGCGAGCAGAGCGAACGACATGAGCAAAGCGAGCAAGGAGCGGGGCATCACGAGACCTTTACGGAGCAGTTCAGGGGGTGAGACAACGGTAGTGGCCCCGGCCGGGCCAGAACGCGCACCAGCAGCGAACCGTGCCCTAGGCGTCGACCTCATCCGAGTCGATGGACTNCAGAGCAGGCTCCGGCTCGACGTCGAGTTCCTCGACCGTCGCCAACAACTCACCGATCCGAGCCAACAACTCGGCAGCGCGGATCTCATCCGGCGGCGACGAGGTCAGAGCCTCCTGACGCTGGTCATAGAGCGACGCGACTTCGGCGAGCACCTCTTCGGCGGTCGACGGCGCCGGCGGCTTCTCGTCGGGTTCAGGCCCGTCGTCTGGGTCGGGGGCAGGTTCAGGATCGGGTTCGGGATCAGGATCGGGGTCGGCGGCAGCGACAGGTCCGAGCAGATCGGAGAAGTCCTCACCGTCGAAGAGTTGATTCAGCGCCTCGGTGAGATTGCTGGCGATCGTGATGCGCTCACCCTCACCGACGGTGGCGATCACTCGCTGCAGGGTGGGCACCGACGCATCCCCCTCGGCCGCCACATAGAGCGGACGGACCCACAAGATCGAATCGCCGATCGGCAACATCAGCAGATCACCGAACTCGACGGTCGAGCCGTCGCGGTTGAGCAGAGAGAGCTCGCTCGAGATCGCCTCGTCCTGTGCAATCGCCGAGGCCACGAGAACGGGCCCGGGCGCGTCGGGAGAGGTGATCTCATAGGAAACCAAACGAGACGTGCCGTCGGGTCTCGTCTCGCCGACCATGAAGGCCTCGAGTTCGCGACGGTCGTCGTTTTCATCGAACGGCACGAAGCTGCGCAAGGTCACGAAGCTCGGCTCGTCCTCGCCCGGCAATTCCATCAGGGCGTAGTACGGGTTGACCCGCTCCTCGCGGGTGACGAGCAGGCCATCCTCGCCCACCGTCGTCTCGGTGCCGGCGGCGACTCGGACCTGACGGCCCGGGTTCTGGGCGACGTCCCACCGCTCGGTGCCGATGATGAGACTTTCGGGATCTGAGACCTGGTAGCGGGCCCACATGTTGGTCTGCACCCGGAACAGGTCCTGCGGGTAACGAAGATGGTCGCGAAGCGCCTCGGGCATGTCGTCGAACGCCGTGAACAGATCCGGGAAGGCCGACATCCAGGCATCGGCAATCGGGTCCTCCACCGGCATGCGATAGAAGGCGACGTCGCCGTCGTAGGCGTCGACCACGGCCTTGACCGAGTTGCGGACATAGTTGAACGACCCTCCGGACAGACCACCGTCGAACAGGCGTCCGTTCTCCGAGCGCTGGCTGTAGGGGTAGCGATCGCTCGTGGTGTAGGCGTCGACCACATAGTGGATGCGGCCATCGAAGACGACCGGGTAGGCGTCGGCNTCGAACCGCAGGAACGGCGCAAGCGCCTCGACACGGTCGTGGACGTCGCGGACATAGATCACGCGGGTGTCGTCGGACACGAAATTCGAGATCAATGGCTCGATCTGACCGAACCGCATCGCGAACGCAGCCCGCCGAATGAACGACCCCATACCGACACCCGAGTCGCCGTCGTAGCGAACCGGAACGTCCTGATTGGTCGCGCTGTCGACATAGTCGATTTCGTCGACCGTGGTGCCGACGAGGGCGTACCCGCCAAGGCCTTCACCGTGGTAGATCTGCGGCTGATCGAGCTGAAGGGCGAGTGCCGGATCGGTCTCGACCGGCAGACCACCNGCAAGNAAGCTCGGGCTGCCCTCAGGTGTGGTGGCGTTCGCGCCAGCAAGGGCGAGGCCGTAGCCGTGGGTGAGACGGACGTGCTCTCGCTCCCAGCTGAGGTCGGCGAGGTTGAGTTCGCGGGTGCCGAGCACGACCTGCGTCAATTCGCCATTGATCAGGTAGCGATCGGTGTCGAGCGACGGCGCGAAGGTAGCGCCGACGTCGACCACGGCACCCTCGAACCGGTAGAAGTCGCGCAGCGCCTCGAACCGCTCGAACGTCGGATGGGTCACGACCGGGTCGAGCACTCGGGTGTTGCGAACGGTCGTGGCGTTCTCGCGAAGTTCGTCGGCCGTGACATCGGTCGTGTAGGCGAACGCCGTCTCGGTGACATCGGCGTCGGGCTCGAGCCCGAACGCTTCACGGGTCGCGTCGATATTGCGCTGCGTGAATTCGACCTCGCGACTCGTCTCGTTGGGCTCGACCTGGAACCGTTGCACGAACGCCGGGTAGATGCCGCCCATGACGATGGCAACGAACGCCCACAGGCCGACGGCGATGATCGGCAAGGTC
Organism: Acidimicrobiaceae bacterium; assembly: GCA_002694825.1. Classification (GTDB taxonomy): domain Bacteria; phylum Actinomycetota; class Acidimicrobiia; order Acidimicrobiales; family Aldehydirespiratoraceae; genus UBA11606. Next base: position 44,020 of record NZNH01000050.1, read on the forward strand.
CAGCCCCGCTGCCGCAGGTTGAACACGAGCAACACGACCGCCGACAGCGAAATGGCGATCAGCAGGTAGAGCGCAGGCAGCTGCGCATTGACGTCGGTGTAGAGCGCACCGTCGACCACCCCTCGTCGCGAGACGGTGAGTTCGTANCGCTGCAACCAGTAGTCGGCGGCGCGAATCACGGCGAGGACGGCGAGGATCGCCGAGAGGTGCACCTTGACACTCGCCGTTGTGCGCTCACCGGACGTCGCCGCCATGCGGATGCCGCCGTTCAGGTAGTGCGCGATGACCGTGAGGATGAAGATGATGATGAACGCGGCGAACGCCCAATCGACCACATAGGTCAAGAACGGCAACTGGAAAAGATAGAAACCGATGTCGGTGCCGAACTGCGGGTCGGTAATCCCGAAGTCCTGACGGTTGACGAACAGCAGCCACTCTTCCCACTGCGACTGCACACCGGCGGCGGCGAGCAGGGCGAAGAAGAACGACACCACGGCGCGCACGAGCCGGGAACGGCCGGCGACGAGATCGTGATAGCGGGCGAGGAGTTCCTCCTCCGGGCCAGGCACTCGAGTCTGCGGCGCCGAGCGGTCGGCGAGGAAGAGATTGAGCCACAACAGGGCGAAAAACACCCCGAAGAAGATGAGGGTCAAGACGACCTTGGCGCCCAGCACCGTGCCCCACACATCGGTTCGGTCGAGCGAGTCGAACCAGAGGAAGTCGGTATAGAACCCTGCGATTCCTCGCAGCGACAGGGCGATGATGATGAACGCGGCGGCGAGCANGGCCANGACGACCCGGCCTCGCCCACCGAACCGGGAGGAACGACCTCGCTGCGGCATCTCTTCTACATTTCGCATGGTCGGGCGATTCTACCGGTCGCCCAGAACGAGGCCTTGTCGGCGCTCAGGTCATCGATCGAGGCCCGCAGGCCCGCACAGATTCGCGGCTCGACGACCCATCGCTCCGGGCCATTCGCGATTTACTCGCTGGCCGGACCGATCACCGCTGACACCGCCGCAGCCGCCGCCATCGGCAAACGACGCGATCGAGACTCGCGGTACAGCCCCCGCACCGTGTCGGAAAGCTCATCGGCATCGTCCGTGTGTTCAGCGACCTCGAGCAATCGGCTGCGAACCGGATCAAGCGCAACGGAACGCAGCTGTTCGTNCCCCGCCTGTCGGGTGCCGGCATCGCCACCCACCGCCTCGATGANCTCGTCGAACGCTGCGTCGATCGCCGACTCGTACGGGGCAGCGTGGGCGTCGGCATCAGCCACGACGACNGCGATGGCATCCGAGCCGCTCCGCCGGACACCGTCGAGAAGGGTGCTCTGCTCTTCGACCAGGACCTTCTTGAGGGCCCGCGTNGCNACACGCTCGGCTCGTACTCGCAGCGCCTGGTTCGGGTCGGTCGAGGCGACGGCTTCCTGCTCGGCCTCGGGCTCCGACTCGGACTCGGCTTCNGGGTCGTCGTTGCGGTCGCCACGCAGGCGAGCGAACAGATCATCGACCGCATCCCCGGTCGTTTTGGGTTCGTCGGCCTTCGGTTCGGAGGATTCGGACTCGGTCGCCTCGGCAGGCGGCGGATCATCAGGCCCCGAAGGATCAACATGCTCGTCGTCGACGCGTTCGTCATCGTCGNNATCAGCGCCTTCGCCAGCGGCGGATTCGGCCTCGGTGCTGGGTTCGAGCGCCTCGTCGACGTGNGTCANCGCTTCCATCTCGGCCGTGACGAACGCCGGATCTGGCTCATCGTCGAGATCGCCGGCAGAACCAGGNGCAGCGATCCCGTCGACCAGCGGATGCCCAACCAACCGGGCCGCCTCGATCTCGGCCTCCATGGTCTCCACNGTCGGCGNGGGCTCGTTTGCGATCCGCAAGNCGGCGCGTTCCGCCGCAGCGCGTGCNTCAGGGACCGAATCGACGAGATCCTTCACCGCTGCATCNAGAGACTGNTGCGCGATCGTCAACGACTCGAGCAGCCGGTCGCGGCCCGCGCGGAGCTGCTCCACCTGGGCTCGCCCCGTCTGCCGCTTGCGAGCCAGGTCGCTCAGCATCCGCTCGCGAACAGCCTGCGCCTCATTGACCATGTCGCGGCCTCGCTGGCGCCCGTCCTCGGCGACCTCCTCGGCGTCACGCTCTGCCGCAGCAAGGGTCTCCTCTCGGGCGGCGATGGCCTCCGCCCGGGTCGTGTCGGCGGCAGTGAGCGCCTCGGCCCGGATTGCCTCGGCTTCTCGTTCGGCCCGTTCGGCGCGTTCGGCGGCGGCAGCGTGCGCCGCCTCGAGCACCTGGGTCGCCTCGGCGCCGAGCGCTTCCGCAACCCGATGAGCCTCTAGCGGCTCCGAGAGCACGGCTTCGACCTCGGCGACCCGGGCTGCCAGCACATCGCGCTCGCGACGAAGTTCTCGGATGACCGCTGCAGCACGCTGCAGCGTCCGCTGCACCGGAAGTGGGTCAAATCCGCGTCGAACCAGCTCGAACGAGGCCTGGTCGANCTCGCTGGGATCGAGGGATGCACCATCGGTCATGGTCATGATCGTAGAAGTGCATCGCAGAGCGTTGCGGTATCCCCNAACGCAAGCGNGTCAGTNCACGGTGAAACCGTCGATCTGAAGCGCCAGCTCGCTGACGTCACCACCGAGGCCGGCAANCACCTCGATCGCCTCGTCGAGGGTGGCGACTCCCTCGATTCGGAGGCGTTCGGTGGTCGACTCNGCCTCGNCGATGGCATCGATCGGCACGATGAAAACCTCGGCACCGGCGTCCTCGGCCGCGCGCGCCTTCTGGGCGACACCGCCGACATCGCCAACCGAGCCACCGGCGGAGATCGTGCCGGTGACGGCAACCTTGCCACCCCCGGTGAGTTCCCCTTCGGTCAGCAGGTCGATGATCGTGAGGGNGAACGCCAACCCGGCCGACGGGCCACCGATGGAGCCGGAATCGATGTCGAGTTCGAACGGCAGATCCGCGTCGACAGCCCGAACGGTGACATCCATGATCCCGATGAAGCCGCCCGCACGGCCCTCNGGATGGGCGCCGAGCGTGACCGGTTGGGTTCGGAGCTCGCCAGTGTCGACATCCTCGAGCGCGATCTGCACCTCGGTTCCCGGATCGGTCGCCGACAGCAACTCGAGCAGAGATTCGAGCCCGGTNATGAGTTCGTCGTCGATCGCCACGATGATNTCGCCGACCTNCANCAACCCGTCGACCGGACCCCCCTCGACCACACCGTTGAACCCGACCCCGCTCTCGACGACGGCCTCGACGCCGAGATATTCGAGCGCGGCGACAACCGCAGACTCTTTCGACACCGCCATCAGCTCGAGATTGCGCTCACGCTGCTCTGCCGTAGTGCGGGCACCGAAGACTTGTTCGCGGGTGCGNAGTTCGACGGCATCGTCGGAGTTCGCGCGAACCCAGTCGGCGATGGTGACCTGATCATCGACCGCCACCGTCGTGAACAGGATCTCGCCTTCGGGCTCGAAAATCTGGATGTCGGACGCCTGGACACGGTCGTCAGTGGGCCGCGCCGACCCCGGCTTCAGGGCCACAGCGCCGTCGTCGACGACCGAGTTCCCGGGAAGGATCCGGCCGACCCACTGGGCAGGCACGGTGTAGAAGCTCGCCACGCCAGCGAGCAGCACGGAGACCAGCACGAGCACGACGACGCTGAACCGATCGCGGTACCAGGCGCGTGGCGCGACAGCCGCCACCGGGGATCCCGGGGGTGGCGGTAACATCGCCCCCGTCGTGTCCTCCACCGTCATGATCCTCGTGCTCGTCCTTGTGGCGGGAATCCTGGGCACCGGCCTTCGGCCACCCACATCGATGCAGCCTGCCATGGTGCGGGCGGCAAACGGCAGCGAGCAGCTGAGGCGCCGGTTGGGGCCGTCGATGCTCGGCGTCGTGCCCGTCGACGACGAGGACGACACGAACATCATCATGGACAGCCTGCGAGCGATAGGCCTCGTCCGGCGCCGCGTCGATCGGCCCATCGTCGGCCGAAAGGCGTACGTGCGCTGGTGGGAGCGGATTCGAGCGATCATCGTGCTCGCCGCATTGGTGGTCGGCCTGGGCATCGCGCTGGCCGCTGTCGTNGGTATCACCGTGCTCGGGCTGGGATTCCTGCTCGAGCGGGCGATCAGCTAGCCGGCGNCGAGAGCCGGTCCCGTTAGGGTCAGACCATGCACGACGAGGTCATGGCCCGACGCCGAGCCGCCGCCCAAGCGGGTTTCCTCAACGATCCGGGCGCAGCGCTCGCCGCCCTCGACGACGCCGATGCGTCGGTCCGTATCGCTGGCCTTCGCAGTGCCGACCGGCTCGACGCACTCGATCCCGACCGACTTGTCACCCTGCTCGCCGACCCGGAGCCTGCGGTGCGCATCGCTGCGCTCGATGTCGCTGCCCACCGGCACGACCCCGACATCGTCGGGCTGCTCGACGACCCCGTGCCCGCCGTCGTGGAGATGGCCGCGTGGGCGTGCGGCGAGCGCGACAGCGACCCTCGACCCCCCACATCCCGACTCGCCCAACTCGCAACCGGGCACGACGATCCGCTCGTGCGGGAGGCGGCCGTCGCGGCGATCGGTGCGATCGGCGACGAACTCGGGCTGCCCGCCGTGCTGAAGGCGACCACCGACAAACCCGCAGTGCGACGTCGGGCCGTGCTTGCTCTCGCCGCCTTCGATGGCCCCGAGGTCGACGCGGCATGGGAACGGGCACGTTCCGACCGCGATCGGCAAGTGCGCGATGCCGTCGACGAGTTGTTGGGCCCCAGCGAGGGAGCATGAGCTTCAGCGACGCCTGCGGCCGCCGCCGGCGTCGTCCATGAACATCGCTTGCACCGATTCGTAGTGTTCGATGACCTTGCCGGCACCGAGCACCACCGACTCGAGCGGCGAATTGACCCGACGCACGGGCACGTCGGACTCGGCGGTGAGCCGCAGATCCATGCCTTTCAGCATGCCGCCACCACCGACCAGGTGTACGCCCTGCACGATGAGATCCTGTGCGAGCTCCGGCGGGGCCTGGGCGAGACAGCTCACGACCGAATCCACCATCGCCGTGACGGGTTCCTCGATGGCAACCCGGACCTCGGCGGGCGTGAGCANCACCGTCTTGGGCAGGCCGCTCATCAGCTCACGGCCGCGGACCTCGGCGCTGACCTCGCCGGCGGTCGGATAGGCCGATCCCAGCACGATCTTGATCTCCTCGGCGGTGCGCTCTCCGACCGCGATGCCGTACTCGCGGCGGACGTACCCCTGAATGGCGTTGTCGATGTCGAACGAGCCGACTCGGACCGCCTCGAGCGCAACGACGCCGCCGAGCGAGATGAGGGCGCTTTCGGTGGTACCGCCCCCGATGTCGACCACCATGTTGCCGATTGGTTCGTTGATCGGCAGGTCAGCACCGATTGCGGCGGCAACGGGCTGCTCAATGAGGCGGGCATCGGCGGCGCCTGCGCGACGCGCGGCCTCGGTGACGGCTCGACGTTCGACGGCGGTGATCGCCGATGGCACACAGATCACGACCCGTGGTCGGTTCAGCCGGCTCACCCCGACCCGCTGCAACAGCAGCCGGATCATGCGCTGGGTGACCTCGAAGTCGGTGATCGCCCCCTTGCGCAGCGGGCGCACGGCCACGATGTANGACGGGGTGCGGCCGATCATCTGCCACGCCTCGTGGCCCATCGCCAGAACCTCACCGGACCGACTGTTGAGCGCGATNACCGAGGGCTCGTTCAAGACGATGCCCTCACCTCGTGCGTACACCAGCGTGTTGGCGGTGCCGAGATCAATCGCGAGGTCGCGTGCCAGGGTCAGGTCTCCTCAACTGCTGTGTCGTCGAGACGCACGATACCGCTCGGCTGAGGGTGGGGTCGCGATCGCTCGTCCGGAGCGAGGACCCGGAGCTGCTCCTGGAAGCCCGATTCGACAGGACGGCGGCGACGAGACCACAGCCACAACAGCACGGAACCGAGCGTTGCGGCGAGGAACGGCAAGACAAGGAAGACGACGGCGTCGCTCACGACTCTCCCTCCGGTGCAATGTCGGTGATGTGCTGGGATTCGAGGCCCCACGACTCGCCTGCGGACCAGCGCTCACGCTTCCAGATCGGCACGGTCGACTTGAGGGTGTCGATACCGAACCGGGCCGCCTCGAAGGCAGCCGGCCGGTGGGGGGCGGACGCAACGACGATGACTGACGATTCGCCGATGTCAACCGGGCCGATCCGGTGAATCAGCACCACGCGTCCGAGATCGGGCCAGCGGCTCCGCATCTCGGCAGCAATGTCGGCGAGACGCGGAACGACGTGCTCCTCGTAGGCCTCGTAATCGAGCAACTCGACGCCCTCACGGCCGGGCGCATGGTCGCGAGCCGTGCCACTGAACAACACGACTGCGCCACAGCGGGGCAGGACGGCCCAGTCGGCTGCAGTGCCGACAGGAAGGGGCTCCTCGGTGAGGGCAAGCCAGTCGTCGCCGTCGAGNGGCGGGGTGAGCATCACGACATCGTAGGAGNACTGAAGCAGCCGCCCACCGACCGGCCGAGGCGACTCCCGAAGGAGTCCGGTGCCAACTCTGGAGTGACCGAGGTGCCTAGTTCCGACGGAGCCGGCGGAGCACGAGCACGGCGCCGACAGCACAACCGATCGCAAGCGCAGCGGCAGCACCGAGCGCGAGTTCCTGGCGGCGGCGAGCGGGCAACTGCTNGAGCGGGCTCGGGTCGTGAGACACGACCCACGCTTCCTCGTTCGAATAGTCGGCCTCCCAGCCGAGCGCACGGATGCGGTCGTTGGCCACCACCCAGGAGTGGGACGTGTAGGGCACGATGCCGGGCGGAATGGGAGCCAACCCCGACCTTTGCCGGACTGCCGCCACAGCACGAGCGGCCCACGCTGGCACGCGCACCCGGGCCTGTGGGCCTTCGAGATCGGCAAGCGCNTCGGGTGGGATCCAGCTGTCGGGTGCGACGTTGGCCACCCCGTCGAAACGGGTCTGGATGGCGGCGACCACCGCCGCTGCGAGATCGTCGACGTGGAGNTACTGCACGGGTGGATCGCCATCAGCGGCGATACCAACACGTGCGGTGTGGAGCACCTGCGCAAGGCGTCCGAGCGTGTCGGCGGTGACGACTGCGGTGGGACGAAGAATGCTGACGGCAGCCTCACGGCCCGAGCCCCATTCGAGGACGGCCCGCTCCACTGCAGCGCGGGTGATGGCCCACGGGAAGTCGGGGTTGGGCCGCACGTCGGCGTCCTCGGTCAGCGGCACCGGGTTGTCGACCCAGGCGCCGTAGACCATGGCGGTGGAAAGCACACACACATGGCTCACACCGACCTCGGCGGCAGCGTCGAGTACCCGGGACACGATCGCCAGTTCGAGTTCGTCGGCCGACGGGTCGTTGACGTCGGGGGTGACCGCCGTGGCGAGATGCACGATCGACGTGGCTCCGGCGAAAACCGACGTCAGGTCGTCGGAGGCAAGGTCGACCCGCTTCACATCGAGGCCCGGCCGCGCGTCGACGTTGGCTTTGTCGACTGCCCGCACGTCGATCCCTTCGTGGTCGTGGACAAGACGGCGCACGACGCGCGATCCGACCGCACCGGCCGCACCGGTGACCACCACCACGGCGTGCTCGTTCGGGTTGTCCTCGAGGCGACTTCGGGAATCCACGCCCCTACGATGCCGTCATGAGCGACGGCAATCCACCCGACGACATGTTCGGAGGCCTGCCGTTCATGGCCGACCTCATGAAGTTGTTGCAGGGCCAGACCTCCGGCAGCAACGACACGGCTCGCCAACTGGCCCACACGATCGCCAACGACGGACAGAGCGAGCCCAACATCGATCCGGCCGACCGCATCGCCGTCGAGCAGCTCATCCGGGTCGCCGAGCTCCAGGTGGCATCTCTCACCGAGCTCTCCACCGGCTCCATCACGGTCGAGGTCGGGAACCGATCACAATGGGCCGACCGCACGATCACCGACTACCGCCCACTCTTCGAAACCCTCTCGGACTCAATGAGTCAGGGGCTCCAGCTGCCCGACGACCTCCCCACCGGCGATCCGATGGCGGCGATGATGGCGAGCCTCACCCAGATGATGGGGCCGATGATGCTCGGCATGACCACCGGCTCGATGGTCGGCCACCTCGCTCGCCGGGCACTCGGCGGTTTCGACCTGCCGGTCCCCCGAGCCGCCGACGCGCCGATTCTCGTGCTGTTGCGCAATGTCGACGAATTCGGCGATGCCTGGTCACTCGATCGCGACGACCTCCGATTGTGGGTGTGTCTCCACGAAGTCGCCCACCAGACAGTGCTCAACGTTCCGCACGTCCGCGAGCGGCTCACCGACCTGCTCCAACGCCACGCTGCTGCGTTCGAGTCCGATCCTGCTCGCATCACCGACCAACTCGGGGGGTTCGACCCGATGGCGGGGCCGGAGGCGCTGGCCGACATCCAGAACTCCCTCAGTAACCCCGAACTCGTCCTCGGGGCGGTCCGCTCCCCCGCCCAGGAGGCGATCCAACCCGAGCTCACCGCACTCGTCGCCGCCATGACCGGCTACATCGACTGGGTGATGGACTCAATTGGCGAGTCGCTGATCGGCTCCTACGGGATGGTCACCGAGGCGCTCCGGCGACGCCGGGTCGAAGCCGATGCCAGCGATCGGTTCGTCGAACGAATTCTGGGACTCGAGCTCGATGCGGAGCAGTACGACCGCGGCACGGCCTTCGCCGGCGGTGTCGTCGAGCGCGCCGGCGCCGAAGGACTCCGGCGCCTTTTCGACGACCCTGCGCACCTGCCGACCCCCAACGAGGTCGATGCCCCGGGCCTTTGGCTGGCCCGGATCGATCTACCGAGCTGAGTCGTCGGTGTCGTCAGGTCGCTCGGGCGGCCAAGGTGCCTCACCAATCGGGTCGACTTCGACCCCATCGACCGACGAGATGATCGGCTCGGCGTTGCCCCACCCGTAAGCGAAGTCCGCCGTGCCTGCGGGGGCCTCGGGCTGACTCGGACGCAGATCCTCGATCGTGAGCTCGGCGGGGTCGGACTCAGCGTGGCCAGGAGTCGTCGGTGGCGACCCGGCCGCCGAATCGTCGACCGTGGCGGCTGGAGGGGGCGTTGTTTCCTCGGCCCCCTTGGGACGCAGTGTCCGGATCGACGACCACGGCACCGCTTCATGGGCGGGCTTCCCGATCAGATAGGAAACCAGCGCGAAGATCGCCGCTGCGGCGACCCCGAAGCCGCCCACGACGAGATTGAGCGGGATGACAGCGGGAACGAACGCACCGATGACCCACGCCCCCTGGAAGCGGGCTTCGAACCGGGCGAACGAACGCCCGTAGTTGGCGTCGGGCGCTGCCCGCTGCACGAGCGAGTCGAAGGCGAGTTTCCCGGTGGCGGCTCCGCTCGCGATCACGAACGACAGCACGGCAGCGCCAAACAGATCGTTGGAGAACGCTGCGAACAGCGCACCGACACCCACGATCGCTAGCACCGTCTGCAGCATGCGTTCCTCGGCCACCCGCTCTCGCAGATTNGGGGCGAGACGGGCCCCGATCAGCGCACCGATGCCAGCGAGGAGGAGCACGACACCGAAGTGCCACGCCGGCGCCGCGGGATCGCCAGAGATATCGATCCCACGGGCGGTGGCGGTGAGACCCCCCGCCGCCGAACCGAGGGTGCTGATGTCGAGCCCTTCCTTGCCGCCGCGGAACTCGAAGGCCAGGAGGAAGGTGACGAACCCGACGACCCCTCGAAGGATCGCCGTCGCATAGGCGGCCAGCAGAACGTGGGCGTCGCGCAACTCCGCCTTCTCGATCTCCTCGGCGGGCTCTGCGGCCACAACCGTTCGCGGGANCTTCGTNGCGACAACGGTCGTGACGACAAAGCCGACCATGGCAACGGCAGCGGCGAACGCAGGCCCACCGATCAGGGAAAGGACACCCGAGACGGTGGCTCCCACCATGCCCGAGACCGCGCTGATCAAGGCGAGCCGACTGTTGGCACCGACGAGATCGTGCTCGGAGCGCACGAGGGCCGGGACGACGGCGCTCTTTGCAACCGAATACGTCTTCTGCAACACGAGAATCGTGAACGCGAGCGGAAACAGCCACAGCGAGTCGATGTTGTCGATCATCAAGAACGCCGCAATGGCGCGACCGGCGGCTGTGCCGATGATCATCAGGCGACGTCCGCCCTTGGCTCGATCGATCGCAGGGCCGAGCAGCGGGGCAACGATGGCGAACGGTGCCATGGTCAGCGCCAAGTAGAGCGCCACGCGGCCGCGGGAGTCGTCAGGACTGATCGAGAAGAAGATCGAGCCGGCCAAGGTGACGGCGATCGCGGCATCGGATGCCGCCCCGAGCGCATGGGTGCGAGCGAGTCGCATGAACGGCGAGACGAAGAACGCCTCGGCGCCTCGCTTGTCCGGTTCGGGGGAGCGCATCGGGCGCCAACCGTCCTGGCTCACGGCGTGATCGTAGACGACATGATCGCCGTCTCGATTTCGTCCACCAGGACGACGTCGCGTTGATAGCTGAGGATCGCCCGGGCGGATGCGAGGTCGAACCAACCGACGGCATCAACCTCGCGATTGGGGACGAAGGCTCCCTCGGCCACGGTCATTGTCCAGTAGACCACCGCCTTCGATCGACCTCGGCCGTCGGTGTAGGTGACGAGCGACAGCCGATCGCCGGTGACACAGCGGAGACCGGTCTCCTCCTCGACCTCGCGAAGGGCACAGGCTCGCAGGGTCTCCCCGTCGTCGAGCTTCCCCTTGGGCATGGTCCAGTCCTTGTGGCTCTCACGGCGCACCAGCAGGAGTTCGATCTGTCCGTCGACGGTGCGCCACACTGCACCGCCCGCCGCCCACACCTCGATCTCGGGATGCCCCGAGAGCAGCGACTCGGTGGCCTTACCCATTCGCCCGACCTCGGGCCAGCTGCTGGAGTCGAGCGTGGGTGTCGATTGCGGCGGGGCCGCGCCGCTTGGTCCACACGCCATCGCCGGCGAGGGTCCAGGCGAGTCGGTCGTCGTCGAGCACGACATCAAGGATCTCATGGACGCGCTGCTGGGTGCGGGGGTCGTCGAGACGGACGAGTGCCTCGACCCGCCGGTTGAGGTTGCGGCTCATCAGGTCGGCAGACCCGATGTAGGTCGCCGGCTCACCCGGGCCGTTGCCGTTCGCGAAGTGGTAAACGCGTGAATGTTCGAGGTAGCGGCCGATGATCGACCGCACCCGGATCCGGTCGCTGAGTCCAGGGATCCCCGGCTTGAGGCTGCACTGGCCTCGGATGATCAGGTCGATGTCGACACCGGCCTGCGATGCCTCGTAGAGCTTCTCGGTCATTCGCACATCGACCAGACTGTTCATCTTGAGAATCATCCGGCCTCGCCCGGAGGCGATTTCGTTGTCGATGAGCGCCTCGAGACCGGGCCGCAGCTGATCCGGCGCGACCAGCAGCTTGCTGTAGCGGATCTCACGTCCGTACCCGGTGAGATGGTTGAACAGGTCGGCGACATCGGCGCCGATCTCCGGGTCGGCGGTGAGGATGCCGATGTCTTCGTAGATCCGGGCGGTGCGGTGGTTGTAGTTGCCCGTGCCGATATGGCAGTAGCGGCGGATGCCGTCGGGTTCCTCGCGAACGGCCATCGCAATCTTGGTGTGGATTTTCAGACCGAGCAGGCCATAGGCGACATGGACCCCCGCCTGTTCGAGCCGACGGGCCCACCCAATGTTCGCGGCCTCGTCGAATCGGGCCTTGAGTTCGACGAGCACGGCGACCTGCTTGCCCTGTTCGGCCGCCTTGATGCAGGCATCGACGATCGGGCTGCTGCTGGCGGTGCGGTAGAGCGTGATCTTGATGGCCAGCACGTCGGGGTCGTTCGCGGCCTGGTGGATGAACTCAACGACCGAGCGGCTGAACGACTCGTACGGGTGCTGAACGAGAACATCACCAGCTCGGATCTCGGCGAAGATGTCGACCGGTTCGTCGCCGGGCTGCAGTCGTGGGTCGACAACGCCCTTCCACTCGGGCCAACGCAGAGCCGGGCGTTCGATGTCGGCGATCTCGTTGAACGAGGTCGGATCGAGCGGCGTTCGAGCGACGTAGACCGCCGACGGGTCGAGATCGAATTCGCCGAGCAAGAGGTCGAGCACCTCGTCGGTCATCGATGCATCGACCTCGAGGCGGGTGGCACGACCGAATCGGCGCCGCCGCAGCTCGTACTCGACTGCCGACAGGAGGTCGTCGGCCTCGTCGAGCGCATCAGAAAGGTCGGCATTGCGGGTGACGCGGAAGGCGTGGTGCTCCTGCACCTCCATGCCAGGAAACAGCTGGTCGAGATGTGCGGCGATGACTTCCTCAAGCGGCACGAAACGATCGGTGTCGCCGATCCGGAGCCATCTGGGCAACGTGTTCGGGACCTTCACCCGCGCGAAGAGTTCGCGCTCGTCGCGTGGATCGCGGACGACGACCGCCAGGTTGAGCGACAGATCCGACACATAGGGGAACGGGTGACCAGGGTCGACAGCGAGCGGTGTGAGCACCGGGAAGATCCGGTCGCGGAACCGCTCCGACAGCTCAGCCTGGTCGTCGTCGTCAAGCTCGTGCCACGCCGACAACTCGATTCCCTGCTCGCGAAGGGCTGGCATGATCTCGTGGACGAGAACTCGCTCCTGCTCGGCCACCAGGTCGGTGACGATGTCGCGCACGAGTGCAAGTTGCTCGGCCGGAAGCCGCCCATCGGAAGCCGGAGTGGAGATGCCTGCTGCCTGCTGATCCCGAAGGCCCGAGACGCGCACCTGAAAGAACTCGTCGAGGTTGCTGGAGAAGATGGCGAGGAATCGAATCTGCTCGAGCAGCGGCACCTCGGTGTCGCTCGAGAGTTGGAGGACCCGGGCGTTGAAGGCGAGCCAACTCAGCTCCCGGTTAAAGACGTTGGTGTCGTTGTGATCCCAGCCCCCGACCTGGGCCACCACATCAGCGCCAAGGACGGACGGCGTGTGGGTCACGCCAGGCCCTCAACCAACAATGCTGCCCCGATTGCGCCACCGGCATCGCCGAGACGAGCGGGTACAACGGGAGCGGAGATGCCGGCGAACGCTCGCTCGGCAACCTCGGCCTCGACCCGCAGCCGGAACGGCTCACCAAGACGCTCGGCGAAACCTCCACCGAGCACGACGAGTTCGATGTCAAGGATGGTGATGACGGACGCCATGGCGGTAGCCAACGCCGATGCGGCTTGGTCGACGAGGCGACGAGCGAGCGGGTCGTTCATCTCGATCGCCGTGGCCCAGGCTTTCGACTTGAGGCGGCCGTCGGATCGCAGCGCAAGCATCGCCTCGTTGTCGGGGGCACCGGCGGCGATGACACGGCGCTCGAGCGCCTTGCGGCCTGCGTAATCCTCGAGTTCACCGCGACCGAGTCCTTCGACTTGCTGGGCGAGGTCACGGAATGCGACGAAGATGTGGCCGATCTCACCGGCGAGCCCACGAGGACCCTCGCGCAGTTGGCCGTCGAGGATGAGCCCCGCCCCGACCCCGGTGCCGGCGAACACACCGAGAAGATCGTCGACGCCTTTCCCTGCCCCGAGACGGTGCTCTGCGAGCGTGCCCACATTGACATCGTTGCCGACCACGACGGGTCGCCCGCCGAGGCGTTCGCTCATCAGATCAGCAACGGGGACGTCGTGGTCCCAGCCGGGAAGGTTCGGGGCGGCCGGCAGCACGCCGGTGCCCGGGACGACCGGACCAGGAGCACCGATGCCGATCGCTGTCGCCGTGGCGTCGGGGTCGACGGATGCGGCGACCTTCGCCATGGTGGTCAAGACGTCGTCGGGCGAACCGACGCGAGGCGTTGGCCGCTTCGCCTTCTCCACGACCACGCCGTCCTCCACGAGGACCGCCAGCGTCTTAGTTCCCCCGAGATCGATGCCGATTGTGCGCAACGGCCCCTCGCTCGAGGTCAGGACTCGGGCTCGTCCTCGGGATACCCGAGGTCCCACTCCACCACGATGTTCTCGCGCTCTCCGTCGCGGTTCACGCGCTCACGGTTGCGACGGAACTGCGGATCATGCGGCGGCAGCAGGAGCAGACGGGCGTTGACCCGGTCACGGAACGAATCCATGACGTCGCGTTCGCCGAACACCGGCCGGATTTCCCAATGGGGCGCGGCCGGACCCAGGTACACGATGGTGGCCTGGCCGATCGGCGGCTCGTCGTTCTCGACGGTGATGTCGCTCATGGTCCGAGAGTGTAGTGGCTCTTTTTCGCGTCGATACAGGGCGAATCCGGCCCCAGATCAGCACACGATCTCGAATGACGAGGCCTTTACGGGAACTTTCCCTGTGTTGTGGGCGTACTACCTCCACGCAGCACGCGGGCGGTTGGACGGCGGTCCGACCAAGGAGATCCGAATGGACACCAACTGGATGGCACGAGGGAATTGCGCCACCCAACCCCCTGACACCTTCTTCCCCTCCGATGGCGTTGGCGTGGAAATCGCCAAGCGCATCTGTGAAGGCTGTCCTGTGCAGGAACCCTGCCTCGAGTACGCCCTGCGCCAACGCATCGACCACGGCGTGTGGGGTGGATGCAGCGAGCGTCAGCGTCGCCGCATCCTGCGCGCTCGGAGGCTGGCCACCGCCGCCTAGTCCTCAGCCGCCGGCCGTGGTGCGGTGACCACGCCCCAACGGGCGGGTCAGGCGTTGTCTTCGTCGTCCGATTCCTCGGACAGGCCTTCCTTGAATTCCTTCTGCGCCTGACCCAGCGAGCGGGCCAGCTTTGGCAGCCGCGCGCCGCCGAAGACGAGAAGCACGATGACGAGGATGACCAGCAGTTCAGGGGTGCCGAGGTTCATAGGCGCGAGCGTAACCCGACAATGATGAGGAAAGGATGAGGGCGTGATGCCCGGCAGGGTCTGGCCGGGATCAGGCGGTGACGTTGCCCGCCTGGGCGGCAGCCGCTCGGGCCAACGCCCGCTGACGGCGGATACGACGGCGCTCACGCTCGCTCATGCCACCCCAGATGCCGAACTTCTCGCCGTTCTGCAGGGCGTACTCGAGGCAGTCCTCTCGCACGACACAGCCCCGGCAGACCTCCTTGGCCTCCCGGGTGGAAGCCCCGCGCTCGGGGAAGAAGAGGTCGGGGTCGACGCCCAGACAGTTGGCGAAATCCTGCCAGGACTTCTCTTCGGTTTCGGTTTCGTCGTAGAGCGCCATGAGAACCTCCGTCATGACAACGATTTGGTCCGACCTGGACCCCCCGCCAGCTGCCACCGCTGTAATTACACCACTGTAACTCTACGTTTGTAAAGCCCGAACTCGGCCTGCGACGGCTGAAATTCCGCAGGAAACCGGGTTTCACCCACCGTTCGGCGCACCGGACGCGCGCCATGTCGCTCGGCGTTCAGGGTCAGCGGCCCCGCACAAGGCTTCGCTTGTGGTCGACAAAGTCCATCAAGACATAGTCCCCGAGGTTCTCATTCGTCGTGAAAAACGCTCTCCCGCCGTTCATTTTGGAGATCTGCTCCACAAAATTCTGGAGATAGTGGGTGACGTCGAGAACGAACGTGTTGATCCGAATGTCCTCACGAGTGCACTTCGCAACCTCGGCGAGGGTGAGATCAACCGTCTCCTGCGACGGCGGGTAGTTGAAGTACGGCTGACCTGACGGTGTGATGTGAGCCGTCGGTTCGCCGTCGGTGATCATGATGATCTGCTTCGTGCCCGCCTGTTTGGCAAGCATCTTGCGGGCGATCTGGAACGAGTGCTGCATATTGGTGCCGTACACGTAATCCCAGCTGAGCTCGGGCAGCGTGGCGGCGTTGAACTCCCGAGCGACCTCGCTGAACGACACCATCCCGAGGAAATCGCGCGGGTACTGGCTCGAGATCAGCGAGTGCAGCGCCATGGTGACCTTCTTGGCCGGCAGGAAGTTGTCGCGCATCGCCATCGACATCGAGACGTCGAGCATCAGCACCGTCGACGAGCGCACGAGCTGCTCCGTGTGCTCAATCTCGAAATCGTCAGGGTGCAGTCGGACCGGAGTGCCGCCACCCGTGCGGGCGACGGCGTTTCGGAGTGTCTTCTCGATGTGGAGGTTGAAGCGGTCACCGTACTCGTAGGGCTTCGTGTCGAAATCGCGCTCGTGACCGGCGCCGGTCTTCTCAAGCGCATGTTTCCCAAGCGTGTCGGCCGACATGCGCTTGAAGAGCTCCTGCAGGGCGCCGTTGCCGATCTTGCGGATCGCACGCGGCGTGAGCTCGTACGTTCCTTCCTTGTTCTCGATGAGGCCCTGCTCCTCGAGCAGCTTCGCCAGCTCCGCCATGCGCTCGAGCGACTCCGCCGACTCGTCGCCGAGCAACTCGCGGGCCCGATCAATGTCGACCTCGGCGAGTGCACCGGGGTTGGTGGCGCCTCGCAGGAGGTTGTCGAGCTGATCGATATCGCCGAGTTCGCCCATCATGTCCATCGCCTCGGGCATGTCGAGCGGGTCGAAGCCGTCGAAGTCATACGACTGACCCCAGCCCATCTGCGGGAACTGGTCGCGGAGATTGTCGGCCAGCTGTTGCATCTGGAACTGGAGATCCATGTCCTCCATGAGCTGGTTGCTGAGCTCCTGGAGTTGCTGTCGCTGCTCGGGCGTCATGGAGTTGAGCATCTGCTGGGCCTGCGCCATCCGCTGGGCCATGACCTCAAGCAGCTCGTCGAGGGTCTGCGGGTTCTCCGGGAAGAAATCCCCGTAGCGCTCCATGAATCCGTCGAAGTCGGGCTCCTCACCGTTGGCCCGCTGTTCGAGCATTCGGTTGAGCTCCGCCATCATGTCCTTCAGGCGCTGCATGTCCTCGGGGGACATGTCGTTGATGCCTTCGGCGATCTGATCGAGCTGCTGTTGCATGAGCTGCTCACGCAGCTGGTCCATCAGCTGCTCGAACTGCTCGCGAGCCTCCTGGCTCTCGAAGTCGTAGTTCTGCAGGCCCTTCACCTGGCCGGCGAGGTCAGGCGGGAGCATGTCGAGCTCCATGTTCTTCATCGCCGCCGTGTCGGACTTGAGCTGCTGCTGACGCTCATCGACGCCATCGCCCTCAGCCTCGCTCGGCTGACCCAGCTGATCGAGCGCCGCACGTTCCGTCTCGACGACCTCGCGCAGCGAATCGGCGATGTCGTCGTAGACGCCGCCGAGATTGTGGTTCTCGAGGATCTCGCGACGGCGCTCCCGGAGGCGCTGCATCATGTCGCGGATGCCCTCCATGTCGCGACCGTCGCGATCGGTCAGGCCGTTCTGCATCATCTGCCGCAGCGCCGAGTTGACGTCGCCGTGATAGAGCAACTCGTCCGCCATCTCACCGAAGAGATGGTCGGCGTCGAGATCGAACCCGGTCTGGCTGCCATCCCAGCGCGAGTAGGTGAAGTGCGCAGGCTCCCGCCGACGGCGGTGACGACGACGAGAGAAGACCATGGGCGGAATGTAGTGCGGAGCCCAGACCTCGTACAGGTGGGCGCTCCCCCGCATTCCATCTCACGGTGCGTCGCTGTTAACGTTCGCTAACCATGCGTGCGACCGATGCCACCGCCACCGATGCGCCGACGCGCCGTCCGGCCAATCGGCGCGAGCTGATCCTGGAAGCCGCAGTCGAGCTTTTCCACCGTCACGGCTACCCGGCCACGAGCGTCGACGACATCGGCAAGGCCGTCGACGTCTCCGGCCCGGCCATCTATCGCCACTTCTCCTCCAAGGAGGATCTCCTCGTCGAGGCGATCACCCTCGCCGCCGACGAGGTTCACGCGGTCAACCGCGTGGCTCGGGCCGACACCGACGATCCCCGTGCGCTGCTTACCGGCTACATCCGCGCCTACACCGACGTCGCGCTCGAGCGTTCGGCACTCATCGCCGTGTGGACCTCCGAACGTCGCCACCTCAGCCGCGAACGCCGCTCCCCCATGGGGCGACGCCTCCGAAGCTGGACGCACGAGTGGACCGACGCCCTGCAGGCCGCTCGTCCCGAACTCGACGACGACGACGCCTTCCTGCTCGTCACCGCAGCCATCGGGTTGATCACGAGCGTGGCCACCGGCCCCGACCGGCGCGATGATCCCCACCTGGCCGAGAACATCGTCACGATGGCACTCGCCACCCTCGACGCTCCCGTCCGCTAGTCCCTGGAGGCCGCCCGTGCCCATCAACCCCGACGCCGTCGGCACCGTCGGTCCCGAAAACGAGATCTCGTGGACTAGCANGGACTCGCTGCTCTACGCGCTGGGAGTCGGCGCAGGGCAGACCNACCCNACCGGGTTCGAACTCGAGTTCACCACCGAGAACACCACGGAAACCGCCCAGCAGGCGTTCCCCACACAGGTCGTCGTCCTCGGAGGCGGGGGCGGGGTCGACTTCGGCGATTTCAACCTCGCCGCCCTGCTCCACGGTGAGCAGCACATCACCCTTCACCAGACGCTCCCCGCCAAAGGCACGGCAATCGGCCAGGGACGCGTCGCCGCAATCCACGACAAGGGCAAGGCGGCACTCGTCGAGCTCGAAACCGACGTTCGCGACACCGACGGCAACCCCTGGTGGACCACCCGCTCCGGCCTCTTCATCTCCGGCGAAGGGGGCTGGGGTGGCGACCGTGGGCCGTCGGCCACCTGGATGCTCCCCGATCGCGCNGCCGACATCGTGCACGGCTTCGACACCCGCACCGACCAGGCGCTGCTCTATCGCCTCAACGGCGACCGCAACCCCCTGCACTCGGACCCGTCATTNTCCTCCCTCGCCGGCTTCGAGACCCCGATCCTGCACGGCCTCTGTACGTACGGGGTGAGCGGCCGGGCCCTGCTCCACGCGCTCTGCGACAGCGACCCCGACGGGTTCGGCTCGATGGGCGGCCGCTTCAAGTCGCCCGTCATCCCCGGCGAACGCCTCGACGTCCACATCTGGAACGAAGGCGACCAGGTGCTCTTCCAGACCCGGGTCGGCGACCGCGTGGTCTTCGACAGCGGCGTCTTCGCCCACCGCTGATCCGTCGATGTTCCTGAAGGGCGTCACCGCCTCGGCGGTCTCGGCCGAGGGCGTCGCTCCGGCCGCCGACTGGTCGACCTGGGAGCGCGACGGCCGAGCCCCGCGCTCGAGCGACGGCGCCGGCCTGCTCACCGACTTTCGCGANGACCTGCAGCAGTTCGCCGCGCTCGGCTGCAACGCCTGGCGGGCCACGATCGAGTGGGCCCGAATCGAACCGGAACCCGGCAAGGTCGACCACGACGCGCTCGACATCTACCGAGACGTGCTGGCCTTCGCCTGCGAGGTCGGGCTTCAGAACTGGATCACGCTCCAGTCGACCACGCTGCCCGGCTGGTACCTCGACGACGAGGGCGGCCACCGCGACGAGGATGCTCGGGGCCGGTACTGGCTGCGTCACGTCGACCGGGTGGCGGAGGCGTTCGACGAATTCGCCACCGGTTTCGTGCCGATCGACGACCCGATCGGATGGGCCGTGCGCAGCTACGGGCTCGGCTCCCGGCCGCCCGGGCGCAAGGACCGAGTCGTGCTGCGCGAGGCCGTCGAGGGGGCCGTGCACGCGACCCACGAGGCGATCCGGCTCCTGTCGTCGGGACGCCAGCAGCTGATGACCGCCTGGCGAGCCGATCCGATCCACGCGCTCGCCGAGGACGACGGACGGGTGTCGCTCGAGGCGACCCAGGCGGCNCGNGGCTGGGAAANNCTCTTCTGGTCGTGGCTGCGGCTTCACGCCAACGGTGTGCTCGAACTCGACGGCCGGGCACCGGTCGACGTGCCACTGTTCGTCAACGCGGTCAATCACGTCGGGATCGTCCACGACCANCCGATCGGTGTCGGTCCCGACGGTGGCTTCGCCCCCTGGCCGCAGGGCGCTCGGGCCTCGGGAAGTGGCCTTGCCCCCGAACCCGCCGAGCTCGCGGAGGCCCTTCACCGTGTGAGCGAGGCGCTCCCCGATCACTCGCTCGTCGTCGCCGGCCATGGGGTCAACACCGACGACGAGGCCTGGCGGGAACACCTACTCGCCCGCTCTCTCGACCATGTCCGCGAAGCCCATCACGACATCGGCCTCGCCGGGTATTTCCACGACAGCGGGATCGACGGTTACGACTGGAAGCTCGGCTTTGCCCGGCCACGCGGCCTGCTCAGCCGAGGACGGGCACGCAAAGCGGCCGCCGACACCTTCGCCGACTGGTCGGTGTGAACCCGGTCGGGTTCAGCCCCGACTGCGGAACTGGGCGCGACCGCCCACGGCGTCCTTGTTGAGACGCTTGGCCAGGTGCAGCCCCTCGAGCACCATCTCGCACGCACTGGCGACCATTGCGGGCGAACTCGCAGCCTCCTCCTCGGAGATGAGGGCATCGACCGGCGCCTTCAACGCAGGAACCCGATCGATGAGGGCGACATAGGCGTCGTCGGTGACGTCCTCACCCGTGTCGACGACGAGTTCGCCATCGAACGCGTCGACGACCGCACGATGGGTGTCGGGCGGGACACGGTCCTTGAACACCTGCAGAATCCCGGCCTTCACCAGACCGTCGAGGATCTCCGCATCGCGTCCCTCGTCGAGCGTCTCGATCTCGACCTTGCCACTCGTCGACGCAGGCAGGGCCTCGAGGTCGACGATGCGCGGAACGGCAGCGCTGGCNCCGGAACGCAGGGCNCGTCGGACCGAGTTGGCGATCATGATCTCGAAGTTCGAGATCGAGAGCCGGACCGACACGCCGGACCGCTGAGAGATGTGCTGGCTGCGNCGAGCGGCATGGGTGACCGAAGCGACGATCTCGGTCATGAACGACGGCACGGTGAGATCGAAGCCCTCGCTGACGGAGATGTCAGCCTCCTGCTCAACGATGGCGACCTCGGTCTCGACATCGAGTGGGTAGTGCGTACGGATCTGGCTACCGAAGCGATCCTTGAGCGGCGTGATGAGCCGACCACGGTTCGTGTAGTCCTCGGGGTTGGCCGAGGCGACCAGGATGACGTCGAGCGGCAGCCGGACCTTGTGACCACGGATCTGCACATCGCGCTCCTCGAGCACGTTGAGCAGGCCGACCTGGATGCGCTCGGAAAGATCGGGCAACTCGTTCATCGCGAAGATGCCGCGGTTGGTCCGCGGGACGAGGCCGTAGTGCAGGGTGAGTTCGTCGGACAGGTAACGCCCCTCGGCAACCTTGATCGGGTCGACCTCGCCGATGAGGTCGGCGATCGAGGTGTCGGGCGTGGCCAGCTTCTCGCCGAATCGGTCATCGCGGTGGACCCACGCGATCGGCGTGTCGTCGCCGTGCTCGGCGATCAACTCTCGGGCGTGGCGCGAGATGGGGTTGTACGGGTCGTCGTTGATCTCGGAACCGGCGACGATCGGCATCCACTCGTCGAGGAGATCGGTGAGACCGCGGATCATGCGGGTCTTCGCCTGCCCTCGTTCGCCCAGGAAGATGATGTCGTGGCCGGCGAGCAGCGCATTCTCGAGCTGTGGGGTGACGGTGCTCTCGTAGCCGAGCACCTCGGGGAACAACGGCTCATCGGCCTGGATTTTGGCGATGGCGTTGCGCCGCAACTCCTGGCGCAGCGACACCGACTCCCAACCGCTCGCCTTCAGGGCTCCGAGTGTCTCAGGGTTCGACATGGCCGGACCATACACGGATGCCAATCCCTGACCCAGACGGGCGACCGGTAGCGTTCAGGGATGGACCTGTCCGGCGCGTGGCGTGCCGCCCCTGCTCGTGAGGAGCTCCGCCGGACCTTCCACGAACCGGCACTCGACGACCGCGACTGGGCCGAGGTCACCGTGCCCGGCCACTGGGCCCACACGCCCGACCTCGCCGACGAACGCGCGGTCCTCCACCGCCATCGCTTCTCGATGCCGTCCGTGGCGGAGGATCGGCGCCGCTGGATCACCCTGCACGGGATCGCCCAGCAGGGTGATGTCTGGCTCAACGGTGCCTACGTGGGCGATACCGACGGCTACTTCGTCCCTCACCAGTTCGAGATCACGCACCTGATGCGCGACACCGACGAGCACTGTCTCGCCGTCGACGTCACAGTGCCGTCGTTCGGCGATCCCGACGAACGCAGCAACCTGATGGGCGCCATCCTCGACCCGCAGCTGTCGGGTGCGGCCGGCCACAACCCCGGCGGCATCTGGCGTGAAGTCGCGATCCACGAGACCGGCACGAGCGCGATCCAGCACTTCCGTGTCGTGTGCGTCGATGCTGACCAGGCTCGGGCCCGTCTCGCCATGCGCTGCGTCTTCGACCACCCCGATGGCGGGCCGGCCCTGCTCCGAACGCACGTCGCCGGGATCGACCACGAACTCCACCACCCGGCCGCGGTCGGCGAGAACCGGGTCGAGTGGACGATCGACGTGCCCGAGCCCGAGCTGTGGTGGCCGCACTCGCTCGGCGAGCAGCCCCTGCACGAACTCTCGTGTGAGCTCATCGTCGACGGCCGGGTGCACGATCATCGGTCCTGTCGCACGGCGTTCCGCACGGTCCGGCTCCGCGACTGGACACTTCACGTGAACGGGGTTCGTCTCTTCACCAAGGGCATCGTGATGTTGCCCACCACCCCACGCCCTGGCGATGCGACACCTCGCCAGGTCGCCGCCGACGTGAGGGCTGCCCGAGACGCCGGGCTCGACCTGATCCGCCTCGTCGCCCACATCGCCCACCCCGAGGCCTACCGGACCGCCGACGAGCTCGGGATGCTGGTGTGGCAGGAGATGCCGCTGCGCGGGGTGATGGCTCGCGGCGTCCGCGGTCAGGCGGTCCGACAGGCCCGCGAGATGGTCGATCTTCTCGGTCATCACCCGTCGGTGGCCGTGTGGTGTGTGCACGACGAGCCCTTCCGCCGACAACAGGCGCCTACATCGACGCCGCCGATCGTCGGGCAGCAACGCCCCTCGTGGAACCGGGCGGTGCTCGACACCTCCGTGCGGCGCGTGCTTCAACGCACCGATGGTTCCCGCCCGATCGTCAATCACACCGCCGTCCCGCCGCACCTTCCCCTGCTCGACGGGACGACGAGCCACCTGTGGTTCGGTTGGCACGACGGCAAGGCCAATGATCTCGCCGCCGCGATCGGCCGCCTTCCCCGCATGGGAAGGTTCGTGACCGCGTTCGGGGCGGCCAGCGTCGACCCACAACTCCCCGAACTCCAGGCAGGGCGCTGGCCGGCGCTTGACTGGAATCCGATCGCGGCAGCCGTCGGAGCTCGCCGTCGGTCGCTCCATCACCTCGCCCCGCCCGGGCGGACCAGTGACGGACCGGCCTGGGCCGAGACCACCCGCCAGGCCCAGGCCGATGTGTTGCGCACCACCATTGAGACACTGCGGAAGGTCAAGTACCGGCCCACCGGCGGCTTCTGCGCCTTCTATCTGGCTGACCCCGGACCCGCCGGCGGCTTCGGCGTCTTCGACAGTGATCGCCGGGCCAAGCCCGCCCTCCGGGCGCTCACCGATGCGTGTCGTCCGGTCATCGTCGTCGGCGAGCCACTCCCCACCTCGGTCGGGGTCGGCGAGGTGTACGAGATTGCGATCCATGTCGTATCGGATCTGCACGAGTCGTTGCGCGACGGGGTCGTCTCCGCAACGATCCACCACGCCGACGGCACCACCGACGTGCACCGCTGGGGCGGGGACCTCGAGGCCGACTCGGTGGCCCGTATCGCCCTGCTCTCGGTGCCCGCGTTGCGGCCCGGAGCGCTCACGGTCGAACTTGCGCTCACCGCCGTCGCCGACAACGCCGAAAACGGTGAGATCACCGCTCATAGCAGCGTAAAGACAACTGTCAGCTGAAGTGGGCGCGTGCCCGCAGAGGGCAAGTACCTTTGTGAACTGCAGGACGTTTCACGAAGGAACACCAATCAATGGCACAGACCATGCCCGGCACCGACCACTCGGTGCCGGTACTCCGCCGGCGGGCACCGCAGCTTCCCTGGCCGCTCAACCTCTACCAGACCGCCGTCGGCAAGAAGTACGTGATGGCCATCACCGGCGTCGGCCTCCTGGGCTTCGTCGTGGTGCACATGATCGGCAACCTCCACATCTACGAGGGCCCGACACAAGTCCATGAGTACGCCGAGGCGCTTCGCGGGCTCGGCGGTCACCTCGTGCCTCGGACCTTCCTGCTGTGGGTGCTCCGCATCGGCCTGATCGGCATGTTCGCCGCTCACATCCACGCCGCCTTCTCGCTCAGCCGCATGAACACCAAGGCCAACAAGGCCTACGCCGGTAGCCGCGACTACCTCGCCGTGAACTTCGCCAGCCGCACCATGCGCTGGACCGGCCCGATCATCCTGCTCTACCTGCTCTTCCACCTCGCCGATCTCACCTGGGGCTGGTTCAGCGACGAGTGGGTGAGGGGCGACGTCTACGCCAACGTTTACAACTCGATGAGCGCACTCCCGATCGCCGCCATCTACATCGTCGCCAACGTGGCGTTGGCGACGCACATCTACCACGGCGCCTGGTCGATGTTTCAGACCCTCGGCATCAACAACCCCCGCTACAACAACGCCCGCCGGCGCTTCGCTCAGGGCCTCGCCGCCGTGATCCTGCTCGGCAACCTCAGCTTCCCGCTGGCCGTCCAGGCCGAGCTGATCGATCTCGAAGGCCACACACCCGGCCAGTACAACCTCGAATACGGAGAATGACCATGGTGATGCTCGACGCAAAGATCCCGGAAGGTCCCATCGAGGACAAGTGGGACAACCACAAGTTCAACGTGAAGTTGGTCAACCCGGCCAACAAGCGAAAGTTCGAGGTCATCGTCGTCGGCACCGGTCTTGCCGGTGCGTCGGCCGCCGCCTCGCTTGCGGAGCTCGGCTACAACGTGAAGGTCTTCACCTTCCACGACTCCCCCCGTCGTGCCCACTCGATCGCTGCTCAGGGCGGCATCAACGCGGCGAAGAACTACCGCAACGACGGCGACTCGGTCTATCGCCTCTTCTACGACACCGTGAAGGGTGGCGACTACCGGGCCCGTGAAGCCAACGTGTATCGCCTCGCCCAGGTGTCGGTCGACATCATCGACCAGTGCGCTGCGCAGGGCGTGCCGTTCGCCCGTGAGTACGGCGGCCTGCTCGCCAACCGGTCGTTCGGCGGCGCCCAGGTGAGCCGTACCTTCTACGCCCGGGGCCAGACCGGCCAGCAGCTCCTGCTCGGCGCCTACCAGGCCCTTGCCGGCGCGATCCAGAGTGGCAAGGTCACGCTGTACAACCGCTCCGACGTGCTCGACATCGTCACCAAGGATGGCGAGGCGAAGGGCATCGTCGTGCGCGACATGCTCACTGGCCAGGTGCACGCCCACTCGGCCCATGCCGTCGTGCTCGCCACCGGCGGTTACGGCAACGTGTACTACCTCTCCACCAACGCAATGGCCTCCAACGTCACCGCAGCGTGGCGGGCCCATCGCAAGGGCGCCCTGTTCGCCAACCCCTGCTACACCCAGATCCACCCGACCTGCATCCCGGCCTCCGACGAGTTCCAGTCGAAGCTGACCCTCATGTCGGAATCGCTGCGCAACGACGGCCGCATCTGGGTGCCCCGTGACCGCGACGAAGCCCGCTCGGCGGCCGAGATCGCAGAGGACGAGCGGTACTACTTCCTCGAGGAGAAGTACCCGTCGTTCGGCAACCTCGTCCCGCGCGATGTGGCGAGCCGCAATGCCAAGACCGTCGTCGACGAGGGCCGCGGTGTCGGTCCGCTCAAGAACGGCGTCTACCTCGACTTCGCTGCAGCGATCGCACGCGACGGCGAGCAAGCCGTTCGGGAGCGCTACGGCAACCTGTTCCAGATGTACGAGCGCATCACCGGCGAAGACCCGTACCACACGCCGATGCGGATCTACCCCGCCACCCACTACACGATGGGTGGCCTGTGGGTCGACTACAACCTCATGACCTCGGTGCCGGGTCTGTACGCCCTTGGCGAGGCGAACTTCTCCGATCACGGTGCCAACCGTCTCGGTGCGTCGGCGCTCATGCAGGGCCTCGCCGACGGCTACTTCGTGCTGCCGTACACCATCGGCGACTACCTCGCCCCCAAGCTGGGTGAAACGCCGCTGTCGACCGACGATCCGGCCTTCACACAGGCCGTGGCAGAAGTCGACGATCGCACCCGCCAGTGGACCTCCAAGAAGGGCGGCACCCACGGCGTCGAGTACTACCACCGTGAGCTCGGCAAGATCGTCTGGGANTACTGCGGCATGGCCCGCAACGAGAACGGACTCGAGAAGGCGCTCTCGGAGATCCCGGCGCTGCGCGANGAGTTCCGCAAGAACGTGAAGGTGCTCGGTTCGCCCGACGGCATCAACACGATGCTCGAGAAGGTCAACCGGGTTGACGACTTCATGGAGTTCGCCGAGCTCAAGGTGCGCGATGCGCTGCATCGCAACGAGAGCTGTGGCGGCCACTTCCGTGAGGAGTCCCAGACCGAGGAAGGCGAGGCGCTGCGCGACGACGAGAACTTCGCCTATGTCGGTGCCTGGGAATGGAACGGGCCCGACGAGGCCCAGACCCTCCACAAGGAAGACCTCGAGTTCGAATACGTCAAGCTGACCCAGCGCAGCTACAAGTGAGTCTGGAAGATTCCGCCCGATGAGCAAGAACCTCAATCTCAAGCTGAAGATCTGGCGCCAGGCCGGTCCGCACGCCCAGGGCTCCTTCCTGGAGGTCGANGCCCACGACATCCCCGAGGACGCCTCGTTCCTCGAGATGCTCGANGTGGTCAACGAGCGTCTGATCGCCGACGACGTCGAGCCGGTCACGTTTGGTCACGACTGCCGTGAAGGCATCTGCGGCACCTGCGGCGTGATGATCAACGGGCAGGCCCATGGCCCCGAGAAGGCCACGGCAACCTGCCAGCTGCACATGCGCAAGTTCAACGACGGTGACGAGATCGTGATTGAACCGTGGCAGGCCACGTCGTTCCCGATCCTCAAGGACCTCATGGTCGACCGCCGCGCCTTCGACCGCATCGTCGAGGCCGGCGGCTACATCTCCGCCCCGACCGGCACGGCTCCCGACGCCAACGAGATTCCGATTCCGAAGGAGGTGGCCGACACCTCGATGGACGCCGCCGCCTGCATCGGCTGTGGCGCCTGTGTTGCAGCGTGCCCCAACTCGGCGGGTCAGCTGTTCACGTCGGCCAAGCTCCACCACCTCAACACGCTGCCCCAGGGCCAGCCGGAGCGGTGGAAGCGCACCGAGGCCATGGTCGAGACCATGGAGGACTTCTTCGGTTCCTGCACCAACCACGGCGAGTGCGCCGAGGCGTGCCCGAAGGAGATCTCGCTCGACTTCATCGCCTTCATGAACCGCGACTACGTGAAGTCGAAGGTCAAGAACCGCAGCCTGGTCAGCAAGCGCTGATCCCGGATCGGGTTTCGCGCCGGCGTCAGGGGCGATCCGGCCAGACGGCGGCGCTGCGCAGGTGTTCGATCAGGACGGGCACGAACTCGTCGAGCATCGACGCAGGCGTCTCGTGNCCGAGGCGGTCGACCTCGAGAAGCACCGCACCATCGATCCCGGTGGCCAGCGCGCGTCCGTGCTCGATCGGGAAGACCGGATCGGCGGTGCCGTGCACGACGAGTGTCGGTTGCCGAATNTCGCTNAGCCGATCGAGTCGGCTGGGCGATGCGTGCACGGCGACACCGTGGCCCGACTCGGGCTGCCATCCGGTGGCGAGTTCGGCAGCGGCGAGGCGTCGGGCTGAGTCGGCATCGAAGGGATAGGCATCGCCGGCCAGCAGCTCGGCCAGTTCGGCAAGCCAACCNACCAGCGCCCGTCGATCGGGCGGCGGTCCGGCGTAGAGCCGATGCATCATCGCGTCCACGAACTCGTCGTCGGGCCCNGGCAGACGCTCATCGCCTGCGCCTGCGGTCGAGCCGAGGAGGGTCAACGAACGGACCCGCTCCGGATGATCGAGCGCGGCGACCTGTGCGATCATCCCGCCCATCGAGCGGCCGACGAGATGCGCAGTGTCCACGGCCAGAAGGTCGAGCAGGCCGATGAGATCAGCAGCAAGATCGTCGAGGAGATAACCAGCCTCGGATCCGAACCACGACGACCGGCCACAATCACGGTGATCGAAGCGCACCACACGGAATCCGGCGCCGACCAGCGCGTCGACGAAGCCGGGCGACCAGTGGAAACCCGGCGTGTCGGCACCGGCCAACAACACGACGGTGTCGTGGCCGTCGCCGACCACATCGACCCACAGATCGACCTCACCGACTCGGAGCTGCTCGCCCCGATCGACGTCTCGTGCCGCGTCCGTCATCGAGCCGAACGGTACCGTTGGCTCCCGTGATCCCCAAGGTCGGTGCCCAGCTCGTCCGTGGCTTGCTGATGGGAGCGGCCGACGTCGTCCCCGGCGTGTCCGGCGGAACCATCGCCCTGATCGTCGGCATCTACGAGACGCTCATCGATCAGGTCCGAGCCGGGGCCAAGGCGCTCGGCATGCTCGTTCGCGGCAACCTTCGCGGCTTCTGGAAGCAGGTGAGGGGGCTCGACGTCACATTCCTGCTCCCGTTGGCGATCGGCATCCTGCTCGCCGTGGGTGGGCTCGCCTCGGTGCTCGAGACCCAGCTCGAGGAGAACCCCGAGGAAATGGCCGGACTCTTCTTCGGCCTTGTCGCGGCGTCGGTGCTGATCGGCTGGGATCTGATCTCGGTCCGTACCAGCACCCACCTGGCGGTCGTGCTGCTCGTCGCCGTCGCCATCTTCTTCGGACTGGGCTTCCAATCAGGCCCGGTCACCGACCCGAGCCCCGTGGTGTTCGTTGGTGCTGGCGCACTGGCGATCTGCGCCATGATCCTGCCGGGCATCTCCGGGTCGTTCATCTTGTTGATGATCGGGATGTACGCGGCCGTCATCGGCGCCGTCGACGATCGGGCGTTTGACGACCTCGCACTCGTCGGAACCGGCGCAGTTGTCGGCCTCGCACTCTTCTCGACACTGCTCGGCTGGCTGCTCGACCATCACGGCGACACGGTGATGGCCGCCATGGTCGGTCTCATGCTCGGCTCGCTCCGCGTCCTGTGGCCCTGGCCCAACGGCGTCGGTGTGATCAGCGAGGACGAGTCCGAGGTGATCGACGGAACCGGCCTCGAACTTCCGGCCGGTGATGAGCTCTTCGGCCCGGTCGTTCTCGGCATGATCGGGTTCGTGATCGTGATGGTGCTGGCGCAGATCGCCAAGCGCCTCGAGCGCTGAGCGGCGGCCCAACCATCAGAGGGGCAACTCGACCCACCCCGGTCGGTTGCTCATGATCCAACCACGGATCTCCGGCGATGGCTGACCGGGCCACTGCACGGCGATGCGGGTCTGCGGATCGAAACCTGGGGTGAGCAGCGCGAGCCTCGGCCAACGACCGTCCCACCGGCGTCGACGAACCCCGATCGCGTCGACCTCATACGTCGCACTCCCGAGCAACACCTCGCCCCGGACCGTGACCTCGTGCTCGAAGCCGTCGTCGTGTTCATCGGGCGCCGAGGCAGCCTCGACATCAAGGTCGAGGCCGACCGGGGTGCGGTCGCCGAACGTCGCCGGGTGGATCACTTCGTCGGGGTCGACGGCGATCCCGAACGCCTCCAGGCCGATCGTCCATTGCTCGATCGGTGTCTCGCACACGAAGTCCGTCCAGATGCCGGGTGCTCGGAACTCGAACGCGTGAGAAACCAGCGGCAGTTCGTAGTCGAGGACGACGACGGGATCCTCACCCTGTTCGTGCACGACGGCGAGAAACCAGGTCGCGCCGGCGCTGGGGCGAACCGACACGCGCAAGAGCCCGGCGACCGCCTGCCGCTTGTCGACCCACTCGATGTCGATCGTGTCGTCGAGGTGCTCGTGGGGTTCGCCCGGATCGAAAAGGTCCGTCTCGATCACTCGGACCCCTCACGGGGAAGCGCAACAACGGTGGTTCCGGCAAGCCGGTCGTGTGCACCACGTCCGCTGGCGGGAAGCACAACGCTCACGACGAGCACCAGGAGAAAGGCTCCGCCATAGGCCCCGAACGCAACCGGTCCGCCGTAGAGCACCAGCGCACGGGCAGTCGCCCGGCTCCACGGAATCCGGGCCGAGGGCTCGACCGTTCGGAGCTGCAGACCGACGAGCGCCTTGCCGAGAGTCGCTCCCTTGAGGACCGTGGGAATGACCTCATACGCGGCAATGGTGAGCACCACGAACAGCAGCGACCGGCCCTGCGTCACATCGACCTGCAGAGGTTGCCGGCCGAAGGGGTCGCCACCGAGAAGTCGCTGGTCGAGTTCCACGAGCACGAACCCGAGCGCCCACGTCAACGTGACCGCGTCGATGAGACGGGCGCCGAGACGGGCTCGGATCGAGGCGGCGGCGGGGATCGGGAGCGCTTCGCTCACCTGGCCAAACCTATGGCGCACCGCCCTACCCTGGCCACGTGAGCGACTTCCTGACCGACGCCTGGTTCGCCGAGATCGCCGATCGGGCTGCAAGCGCCTCGGTTCCGGAGGGTGTCGCCCTCACGGTCGAGCAGGTCGTCGAAGGCGACCCGGTGATCCGCTGGCAGTTGCGCCTCGGACCCGACGGNGTCGAACTCGACCGGGACCCGTCCACCGATCCCGACATCCGGATCACCACCGATCGCGAGACCGCCACCGAGATCCGAGCGGGGAACGTCTCTGCCCAACGCGCCTTTCTCGGAGGGCAACTCCGGATCGGCGGCGACATCCAGGCACTGATGGCCAACCGCGAGGCCTTGGCCGCGCTGGCGCCGGCACTCGGCCTNGCCTGATCAGATCAGGCCAAGACCGGCAACGGTGTCGCGCTCCTCGCCGAGTTCGGCGACGGTTGCGTCGATGCGGCTCTGCGAGAACGCGTCGATCTCGAGGCCTTGGACGATCGAGTACTCGCCGTTCGAGCAGGTGACCGGGAACGACGACATCAGGCCCTCGGGCACGCCATAGCTGCCATCGGACGGGATGGCCATCGAGACCCAGTCACCCTCGGCCGTGCCGAGCACCCAGTCGTGCACATGGTCGACGGCAGCCGAGGCAGCCGACGCAGCCGAGCTCAGGCCACGGGCCTCGATGATTGCGGCGCCACGCTGCTGGACGGTGGGGATGAACGTGTTCTCGAGCCACTCCTGATCGCCGACCTTGGCAGCCGCGTTCTCACCGTTGACGTTGCAATGGAAAAGGTCGGGGTACTGGGTGGCGGAGTGGTTGCCCCAAATCGTCATGTTGGTGATGTCGTTCACCGTGACGTCAAGCTTCTGGGCGAGNTGCGCCTTGGCCCGGTTGTGGTCGAGACGGGTCATGGCGGTGAAGCGGGCGTCGGGGACGTCGGGCGCGTTGTTCATCGCGATGAGCGAGTTGGTGTTGGCGGGATTGCCCACGACGAGAACCTTGATGTCGTCGGCGGCGTTGTCGTTGATCGCTTTGCCCTGGGCGGTGAAGATCGCGCCGTTGGCTTCGAGGAGATCCTTGCGCTCCATGCCCTTCGAGCGGGGGCGGGAACCGACGAGCATGCCGATGTTGGCACCGTCGAACGCAGCGTTGGGGTCGTCGCTCAGGGTCATGCCGGCGAGCAACGGGAAGGCGCCGTCGTCGAGCTCCATCGCAACACCCTCGAGCGCGCCCATCGCTGGCGGGATCTCGAGCAGCTGCAGGATGACGGGCTGATCAGGGCCGAGCATCGAGCCGCTGGCGATGCGGAAAAGGAGGCTGTAGCCGATCTGGCCGGCGGCACCGGTCACCGCGACGCGAACAGGAGCATTCATGGGTTGTCTCCGTGAGAGGACGAGTTGAAATCGATTTGCACGCTACCAGCGAAGCGCCGGCTCCCCGAAGGTCGGTGACGACGGTGACCAGCCGGTGCTCAGCCCGCCGGATGCTCCGACCGGGTGTTGCCCAACCACGACTCGTACAGCGTCTGATAGATCCCGGGCACTGCGACAAGTTCCTCGTGAGGGCCCATCTGGGCGACCCGACCCTTGTCGAACACGATGACGAGATCAGCCCGTTCTGCCGTGGAGAGCCGGTGAGCGATCGAGATCATCGTGCGACCTCCTGCGAGGCGATCGAGGGCGGCGGCCAACGCCTCCTCGGTCTCGGGGTCGACCGCCGACGTCGCCTCGTCGAGCACCAACAGCCCCGGATCGGCGACCTGGGCGCGGGCTAAGGCGACGAGCTGACGCTCCCCGACCGAGAGCCGTCCACCACGTTCGCCCACGACCGTGTCGAGTCCGTCGGGCAGGGTCTCGATCCAGCCACGAAGACCGAGGACGTCGATCGCTCGCTCGACCTCGTTGGCGGTGGTGCCCTCGCGGCCGTAGGCGATGTTGTCCCGGATGCTGACGTCGAACAGGAAACCGTCCTGCGGCACCATCCGGATCGCAGCCCGGCGCGCATCGGGATCGACCTCGCGCAGATCGACACCACCGACGCGCACGACCCCCTCGGTCGGATCCACAAGACGGGTCAGGAGTCGGGCGCATGTGGTCTTGCCGGAACCGGTCTCACCGACGACGGCCACGACCGACTCGGCCGGGATGGTGAAGGAAACATCGCGGAGCACCGGCGGGCCTGTGCGGTACGAAAACCCGATTCCGTCGAGTTCAACCTCGAGTGGGCCTGCCGGCGGCGCCGCCCCCTCCGAGGGTTCGACGACCTCGACCGGCACGTCGAGCACCCGAAGGACCTTCCACCAGCCAGCGAGGGCGGTCTGGGTCTGATCGAGCACCTCACCCAACTGGGCGATCGGCTGGAGCAACAGGTTGACGAGGAACAAGAAGGCGACGAGCTCACCGACCTCCAGGCCGAGATCGTCGCGGTACCAGACACCGATCCCCACGGCGACGGCCAACGAGATCGACGACACGACATCGACGACGGGGAGCATGCAGGCGAACCAGACCTGGCTGCGCTGCTGCTGGGCGAACTGACGCTCGATCGCGTCGTCGAGACGCTCACGAACCGGTTCGCCGTAGCCGTACGCCCGGATGACCTGGGCACCCGTGACCGCCTCCGAGACATGACCGAGGGTTTCGGCCACCCGGCTGCGGACCTTGCCGTAGGAGACGAACTGGGAACGCTGAACCCACCGCAGGAATGGCACGAGCGGGACATGGATGACCAACACGAGCAGGGTGAGCAGCCACGAGTACCAGAGCATCACGGCGATCGTGCCGACGATGATCGCGGTGTCGATGATCCAGCTGATCAACCCCCACTGGGTAAAGCGGGCGAGGGTCTCGACGTCGGACGTGACCCGGGCGACGAGCACCCCGCGGCGGCTTTCGGTGTGGTCGGCGAGGCTCAGACGGTGGATGTGCTCGAAGACACGAACCCGAAGATTCATCAGCACCGTCTCGGCCATATCGACAAGCCGGATCAGAGCCACTCGGCTCGCAGCAGCGACGAGCAGCACGACGGCGAGCGCGGCCATGCTGACGGTCCACACATAGGCGCCGTCATAGCCGTCGTCGGACAGCACGCCGTTGTCGAGCACGAGCTGCACGAGGATCGGCACGATGAGGCGGCCGACTGCGGCGGTGAGTGCCATCACGACCGTGATCGCAAGACCAGCACGGAGCTCAGGCGAGACCTTGATGCCGCGCTTCATCACGGCGAGGGCACCGATCGACGGTGTTTCGTCGTCAAGGAGCGTGGCGGCCTCGTCGAGTGCAGGCAGGTCGAGGGGTTCGCTCACGAGCCCTCCCCCTGTTCGTAGGCGGTGACCAGTGCCTGGTAGTCGTCGCGTTGCAACAGTTCCTCGTGGGTGCCGGTAGCCACCACCCGTCCGTCATCGAGATAGACGACGGTGTCGGCCAGCAGGATGGTCGAGATCCGGTGGGCAACGACCAGCACCGTCATGTCGAGTTCGGCGCGAAGTGCATCGAGGATCTCGGCCTCGACCAGTGGGTCGACCGCGCTCGTCGCGTCGTCGAGCAACAAGACCTGCGGACGGCGAGCCAGGGCTCGGGCAAGGGCGACTCGCTGGCGCTGGCCACCCGACAGCG
>NZNH01000051.1 GCA_002694825.1 Acidimicrobiaceae bacterium
TCCTGGTTTAGTTGAAACTGAATTTTCCGATGTCAGATTTAAGGGCAATAAAAAAAAGGCAAAGGCAGTTTATGAGGGAATTGAAGCACTTACAGCAAAGGAAGTAGCCCACTCAATACTTTATATGGCTAATGTTCCTGATAAAGTTACAATAGCTGACATGGTTATTTTACCAACTCGTCAAGCCAATTCTTATGTAAATAATCGTAAAAAATAACNNTAATTTATGTTTTCGGGATATAGAAAATGATTGTATGGAAAACGTGTTACATGAATTCTACGAACAGTTTCATAAATTAAATTTAGTAATTTTTTNAAGTTTTTCTTTTTCAGCGCTGAAACAAATATTGATTGCTCATTTTTTTTACTTATCCAAGATTTCTCCCATTCAGCTATCGTGTAATTTCTTTTGTCCCGCTTTTGAATTAATTCATTTTCATCCCATGGTAATGCCTTGTAGGCATCTATTTTATTAAAAACCATTATTGTTGGCTTTTCAATACAATTGATTTCTTCAAGAATTTGATTGACAGAATCAATATGCTCCTCAAAATTTGGATGCGATATATCGACTATATGAAGTAAAATGTCAGACTCCTTCACCTCATCCAATGTACTTTTAAATGATTCTATCAACTGCGTGGGTAATTTCCGAATAAATCCAACTGTNTCACTTAGTAAAAAAGGNAGATTTTCTACCACAACTTTTCTGACAGTTGTATCCAATGTTGCAAAAAGTTTGTCTTCTGAAAAAACTTTACTTTTAGAAATTACATTCATCAAAGTAGACTTCCCAACATTTGTATAACCAACCAAAGAAACCCTTACTAATGAACCTCTATTCCCACGCTGTGTTGCCATTTGTTTATCAATGATTTCCAACTTATTTTTAAGNAGCGAAATTTTATTTCTTACAATCCTTCGATCAGTTTCAATCTCAGTTTCACCAGGTCCACGCATGCCTATTCCACCTCTTTGACGTNCTAAGTGCGTCCAAAGTCCCTTAAGCCGAGGAAGCAAATATTGATATTGTGCGAGCTCAACTTGGGTTCTTGCATAACTGGTTCGGGCNCTTTGAGCAAAAATATCAAGGATAAGACCTGTGCGATCAAGAATTTTTACTTTTAATAGTTTTTCAATATTGCCTTGCTGAGTTGGTGTTAATTCGTCATCAAAAATTACTGAAGAGATTTTTTTTTCCTTAACAAATTTTAATAATTCGATAATTTTCCCCGAACCTATAAAGGTTTTTGGATTAGGAAAATCTAATTTTTGTGTGAAAGATTTNANCACTTCCCCTCCAGCGGTAAATGTCAAAAATTTCAACTCTGCTAANTATTCTTTTGACTTTTCCTCATTTTGGTTAGAATTAATGATTCCCACCAAAACAGTTTTTTCAAGTTCAATTGATCTGCCTTCAATCATTTACACTTNTTCCCATTTTTTNAGTTCNAATTTTNTCCCGTCAAAAACACCGTAAGTAAAATGCGTAATCCAATCNCCTAAGTTAATGTAAGTTGAATTTTTATCTAACCTNACATTTAAGGGAAGATGACGGTGGCCAAAAATAAAATAATCCCGATGCCTTTGTTTTAACTTACGCTTGGAATATTGAATTAATAATTCTTTATCCTCCCCTAAATATTTCATTTCATTACCTCCTGATATCCATTTATTTNTAAGAGATAAAAATTGGCCCATTCTGATTCCTAAATCAGGATGNAGTATTTGAAAAAGTTTCTTAGCTANAGGATTTTTAAAAACTTTCTTTATCAGTTTGTAAGAAATATCTCTTGGCCCAAGCCCGTCNCCATGACCAATAAAAAAAGAAACATTGTTATATATAAAATCTTTTGGTTCGTAATACATTTTGATGTTTAATTCTTTTTCAAAATAATCTCTTANCCAAAGGTCATGGTTTCCAACAAAATAATGAACTGGAATACCGGAATCTGTTATCGCGGCCAATTTCCCTAGGACCCTAACAAAACCTTTAGGAACCACTTTGCTATATTCAAACCAGAAGTCAAATAGGTCTCCTAATAAAAAAAGTTCTGAACCTTCTTTTTCTACCATATGAAGCCAATTGATAAAATGTCTTTCTCTTTCTGCACTAAGATTTTTATTTGGGGCTCCAAAGTGCTGGTCTGANGCAAAATAAATTTTTTTGATTTTAGTTACTCTCATTAATTGAAACTAACCAATTGCTTGCTTNAAATCAGCAATNAGATCATCAACATGTTCTATTCCAACACTCAATCGAATTAAAGCATCAACAACACCACTCTTTTCTCTTATTTGTTTGGGTATCGAAGCATGTGTCATGCTTGCAGGATGACCAGCCAAACTTTCAACACCCCCTAAGGATTCAGCAAGNGTAAATATTTTCAATTTCTCAACAATCTTTATCGCTGATTTATAATCTGCTCCTTTAGTAACAAAAGAGAGCATCCCTCCAAAATCTTTCATTTGACTTCTTGCTATATTATGGTTAGGNTGAAATTTAAACCCAGGCCAATATACCTTTTCAATTTTCGTGCTTTCTTTCAAGAAATTTGCAATTTGAGCAGTATTTTCGCAATGTCNTTGCATCCGTACATGTAAAGTTTTTATNCCCCTAAGCGTTAAAAAACTGTCCATTGGTCCACAAACAGCACCACTAGCATTTTGGATAAATTTAAGGCGTTCTGCCAAGTTCTTATCATTTACTATTAAAGCACCCAAGATAACATCTGAATGTCCAGCTAGATATTTAGTCGCAGAATGCATTACAATATCTGCTCCAATTTTTAATGGTTGTTGAATGTAGGAAGAAGCAAAAGTATTATCAACTGCTACTAAAATATCCTTGCCTTTAACTAAATCAACAACAGATTTAATGTCGATTATATTCATCATTGGGTTAGTTGGGGTTTCAATCCAAATTAACCTAGTTTTGTCATTTAAAACATTAGAAATATTTTTAGTATCATACATTGATACGAAGTGAAACTTTAGCCCAAAATCTTTAAATATTTTGGTAAATAATCGGTATGATCCTCCATAAAGATCATCAGTTGAAATAATTTCGTCACCAGGTTTAAGAGTTTTCAGAACTGCATCCATAGCAGCAAGCCCTGAACCAAAAGCAAAAGCAAAATTNCCAGATTCAATACTAGCTAGAGATTTTTCTAATGCNTNNCTAGTAGGGTTGTGAGTACGACTATATTCAAAACCTTTGTGCTTTCCTGGGCTTTTTTGAGCGTAGGTTGAGGTTTGGTAAATTGGAGGCATTACNGCTCCATAGGCTTTATCTGGAGATTGNCCTCCATGAATAGTAGCTGTATTAAAATGAAGTTCTTCTTTCATTGTTGTATTTTATATAAGGTAAAGTTATTTGATTTTACAAAAAATATACTCTTTATGGTAAAATGATTTTTCTTTGCAAAGAAAATTTTAATATGCGGATATTTTATTATTTAAGTACATGTCAAACATGTAAACGTATTATCAAGGATCTTGATTTGAATGATTCCATTCAAAGAATAGATATCAAAAAAACTCCTATTAATAGGGATCAATTAAACTATTTGTATAAAATTGAAGGGTCCTATGAAAATTTAATTAATAAAAGAGCAAAGCTTTTTAAGACTCCTGGCTTAAGAAATAAAGCTTTAGAAGAAAATGATTACAAGAAGTTACTTTTGGAACATTACACTTTTCTTAAAAGACCTGTGCTTGCTTATGACAACAATCTTTTTATCGGAAATTCTTCTAACGTGATTATTAAAATGAAAAAGTTTTTAAGTGAACAGTAGAATATTAGCTTTTTTTGCTGCTTTTGGCGCTACAACCATTTATGGTTTGAATCATACTATAGCAAAAGTAGTTATGCCACATTATATTGGCCCCTTTGGATTTATAATGTTAAGGGTATTTGGTGCTGACCCTTTGGATTTATAATGTTAAGGGTATTTGGTGCTGGGTTTTTGTTTTGGCTTGTGAGTTTATTTATAAAAAATGAAAAAATTCATCGTGAAGATTATTTTAGAATAGCCTCAGCTGCAGTTTTGGGAATGTGCATTAATATGTTAATGTTTTTTAAAGGACTTCAGTTATCTACACCTATTAATAGTGGTGTAATTGTAACTTTAACACCAATTATTATTTTGGTTCTTTCAGCATTTTTTTTGAAAGAAAAATTGACTACACAAAAGGTAATAGGTATTTTTTTAGGTTTTGTAGGCGCCGTAATGCTTGTTATTTATGGAAGCAATTCAAAGGTTATAAATGCGCCAAATATTTCATTTGGTAATATACTTCTTTTAATTAATGCAATTAGTTTTGGAGCATATCTTGTAATAGTTAAACCAATCACAAAAAAATACCACACAATCACACTAATGAAATGGATGTTTCTGCTTGGAATGATCTACACCTTTCCATTTACATACAATGAATTTAGTCAGGTATCTTGGAGTGCACTCCCATTTGAGGCAATTTGGCGAATGAGTTTTGTAGTAATTGGAACCACTTTTTTAACTTACATGCTTAATGTTTATGCTTTAAAAAAATTACCCCCAACCGTAATTGGTAGCTTGACTTACTTACAGCCACTAATAACTATAATTTATGCAGTAATTACTGGGAATGATATTTTAGACAGTGTTAAGTTTTTTGCTTGTATTTTAGTTTTTATTGGAGTTTATCTGGTTTCAAAGAAAAATTCAAAAGTTGGTCTTGAAGAATAAAAATCTTTTAAAATTTATTTATCTAAATTTTTAGGTTCTCTATTCCATCTTCTTGTATCCTTAGATGTAATTTCTTTGAATGAACTTGTCTTATTACTTATCTGAAATTTTTTCAAGATATCTTTGGGTAAAGAAGTAAGTTTTCTTGATTTAAGATTTATCCATCCCCCCGACATTTCACATCGTGCTAAATTTTCGCCCTTGTCATTATAATAATTATGCTCAAATTCAAAAAAAGTACCGTCCTTACTCAAAGCCGCTAACTCAAATGAAACTTTAATTTTCTCATCTGGTAGAATTTCTTTAAAATAGAAGAGATGTTCATTGAAAACTACAGGTCCAATAGATAACTTCATTAACTTTGAATGTGATAACCCTATATTTTTTAAAAATTTCATACGCGTATCACTTGCAAAACTTAAAAATGAAATATTCGCAAGATGCCTATTTGCATCAAGATCATTCCACCTAATTTCAAATTCTTTTAAAAACATAAAATCTTTTTTATAAATCTATTCTTTTTCTATTTTTGAAAAAAAAAAAAAATGAAAAAGATTATTCACTTTTTGTTGCTNGGATTAATAATAAATGCCTGCGGTGAATCAAAACCATCACAAAAACAAACAACTAGTAAAACTGAACAAAACTCAGAAGAAGAATTAAGCACAAACATTGTCATTAACTCTGATGATACAATGAAGTTCGATAAGAATATATTATTGATACCAGCAGGTAAAAAAATTACTTTAACACTCAACCATAATGGTAAATTCCCAAAAGTTGGGATGGGTCATAATTTTGTGCTTTTAAAAGCTGANACNAACGTGAGTGAATTTGCTGAAAAAGCCGCCATGGCTAGAAAAACAGATTANATTCCTGAAGGAGACCAAACNATTGCTTACACGAAGCTTTTAGGNGGAGGTGAAAGTGATACAATAACCTTTGATGCGCCAAAAAAAGGGTACTATACTTTTTTATGTACGTTNCCTGGNCATTGGCAATTAATGAAAGGCAAATTAATAGTGAAATAAAAATTATTGAAGGGACCAAGCTTTNCCTCCAGTTGCTTCATCAAGATCGACGCAACCCACATTTCTTCCTGGAACTGGTTGATAAGCAAGGANATTCTCACCAATATATTCATTGGTCCGAAACGCATTAATAGTTAGATTTCTTAAATCAGTGGTAAAACTAGCTGCAATTTTTTCTTCATCACTATTAATATCTTTACTTTTTAAAAATTTGTCTAATAGTTTATCTAACTCATCAAATGTTAAATCCNT
Organism: Acidimicrobiaceae bacterium; assembly: GCA_002694825.1. GTDB lineage: Bacteria > Actinomycetota > Acidimicrobiia > Acidimicrobiales > Aldehydirespiratoraceae > UBA11606. The sequence continues at coordinate 6,014 of NZNH01000051.1, forward strand.
TGTTGGTTTTTGTCCAAATTTAGTTTTAGCAACATCNTTAAAAAGCTTAAGGCTCTTGTTTATATTTTCTTTTGATTTTTTGTCCCATACTGCATCAATATAATTATCTACAAATTCTGGTAGTTTAAGTTCTATAGCTCCNGGAATGTCTGTTTTTGGAATTATAATTTCCATAAGGCGAGAAATCAAATTAAAATCTTCTGCTATAAAAAAGGTTGGGTTGAAAGTTTTAGACGATTGGCATCTTTGAAATATACTAACTATCGAAGGAGTTACTATTATAGTCCCAATCCCTTNACCAATGTTTCCTAAAGCTTTTCTCCTATCCATTTTCAATAAATTTATAAATTTTTCTTATTTAACTCTTGAATTGCGTGTTTTACAGCTCTTGCTGTAAGGGCCATATATGTTAATGAAGGATTTGCATTTCCAGAAGAGGTCATACATGATCCATCTGTTACATAAACATTTTTTACNGCATGAATTTGATTATGTTTATTTAAAACAGAATTTTTAGGGTTGTCACCCATCCTAGCTGTTCCCATTTCATGAATACCATTCCCAAAAATATATTTTTTATCATATGGTACTATTTCTTTTGCTCCAGCTGCTTCAAACATTTCAATAGCTTGTTGCATCATNTCTTTTCTCATATTGAGCTCATTTTCTTTTATCTCTGCATCAAATACTACCTTTGGTAATCCCCAACTGTCTTTATCATCTTGATCCAGATACATTTTATTTTCATGATATGGTAAAATTTCACCAAATGCTTGCATTCCAATACTCCAATCACCTGGTTTTGTGATTGATCTTTTAAAGTCTGACCCATATCCNAGTTCTAAAGCATTCTTAGATACTCCTCCTCTGCTNGCATCTCCCTGATAACCNTATCCACGAGTATAGTTTTTTTGATTTGAGTCCCCNCCTACATTTCTAAATCGTGGAATNTAAAATCCAGCTGGTTTTCTTCCTATATAATATTTTTCTTCAATCCCCTCTATTATTGCATCTGCTCCTACTTGAAAATGGTGATCCATAAGATTATGCCCTAATTCCCCAGAATCATTTCCCATCCCATTTGGAAAGCGTTCAGATATTGACTGCATTAATATTGANGTNGAACCAACTGTAGATGCACAAAGAAAAATTACTTTTGCCTTGTAATCGAAAACTTCTTTTGTATTAGAATCGATTACACGGACTCCAGTTGCTTTTCTAAGATTTTTGTCATAAATAATTTCATGAACTAGNGAGTTAGGCTTAAGTGTCATATTACCAGTAAGCTCTGCTGCTGGAAGGGTTGAAGAGTTACTGCTAAAATAGGCTCCATATGGACAACCCCTTCTGCATCTATTTCTGTACTGGCAACTAACTCTTCCCAAGCCAGGTTTNGTACCTTCAGTAATGTGAGCAATNCTTGCATTAGAGACTATTCTGTCATCAAATGAATTATTGACTTTTTTTTGGAGAACTTCTTCTGCACAATTAAGTTCCATAGGCTTTAAATATATCCCATTTGGAAAGTGGGGGAGGTTTTCATTTTTCCCACTAACACCGATATATCGCTCAACATAATCATACCAAGGTGCAATATCTTTATATCTAATNGGCCAATCAATTGCTATGCCTTCTTTTAAATTAGCATTAAAATCAAAATCTGTTAATCGATAAGTATGCCTAGCCCATAGAAGGGATCTTCCACCCACGTGATACCCTCTTATCCAATTAAATGGCTTTTCTTCCTTGTATGGATGTTCTAGATCGTTTACAAAAAAATGTTTTGTAGATTCACTGTTTACATAATCTGTTCTACTCTGTTTTGGTTGTACCCTTTTAATTTCTTGGGTGATGACNTCCCCATTTTTGTAATCCCAAGGATCGTCATTCATTGTGGTGTAATCTTCGATGTGTTTTATCATCCTTCCACGNTCCAATACTAAGGTTTTCAATCCTTTTTCACAAAGTTCTTTGGCTGCCCAACCACCACTTATACCGGTTCCTATAACAATGGCATCAAATTCGGTTTCCATAAAAATTCAATTCGCTCAACTATCTAGTTATTCAAATATATATATTTTCTTTATTGATCATCATAAATTACATAAATTTAGGAACGAGTTACGATAATGAATAAAACAAACAAAGTATATGAAACCAAATATTTTTACCAAAGCCNCCTTATTGATTCTTTTGATTTTCAATTTTTTGTCATGCAAAAATGAAAATAAAACTAGTAGCCCAAATCAGAAATTTTTTTTTAAGACTTCATTAGCTCAATGGTCAATACACAATTCTATTCGTGANGATGGAGTATCTCCATATGAGTTTGCAAAAATCGCACATGATTTAGGTTTTGAAGGACTAGAATATGTAAATGATCTTTATTCAGATGTTACAGAAAGTGAAGACAAATCTTCTGCAATAAAAGAATTTGTGTCAAAGAATAATGATCTAGCTGCTAAGTACAATTTGAAAAATGTGCTTATTATGATTGACGGCGAGGGGGATTTAGCAAGCTCAAACTCTGAAGAAAGAATGCAAGCTGTTGAAAATCATAAATTATGGATAGATGCAGCAGCAGAGATGAATTGTTCATCAGTGAGGTTAAATCTTTATGGGTCTAAAGATATTGAGACATGGAAGGCACTATCAATAGAAAGTCTAAGTAAATTAGGAGAACATGCAAATGGTTCAGGTCTTAATGTAATTGTTGAAAACCATGGAAGAATCACTTCTAATATTCCTGAGCTTATGAATGCAATAAATGGTGTAAATATGGAAAATGTAGGAACTCTTCCAGATTTTGGAAACTTCTGTATGGCTGATGAAGGTTATGGATCTGTATTTGATGGAACTTGTGAAACAATGTACGACTTCTACAAAGGGGTTGAAGAGATGATGCCAAAGGCATTTGCTGTAAGTGCTAAGTCTAATGACTTTGATGAAAATGGTGATGAAAAAACTATAGATTATAGCAGAATGTTGAAGATTGTAAAAAGCTTTGGATATACAGGTTATATTGGAGTTGAATATGAAGGTAACAGACTTTCTGAGGAAGATGGAATCATCGCTACCAGAGATTTATTAATAAAAGTTGGCCAATCAATTTAAATCATTATGAATAGAACTATAAATACAAAATTAAGTATTATGATGTTCCTCGAGTTTTTTATTTGGGGTTGTTGGTTTGTTACAATGGGTACATTTTTAACTCAAGCATTTAGTGCATCTGGTGGAGAAATTGCTTTGGCATATGAAACTCAATCATGGGGAGCTATAATTGCCCCATTTATAATTGGACTTATTGCTGATAGATATTTTGATGCTGAAAAGATTCTTGCTTTAATTCATATTTTGGGTGGTGGACTTTTATTTATGTGTTCTATAGCGCTTGGATTTGAAAAGTTCTACCCATATATTCTTATTTATATGATTTTATATATGCCAACTTTAGCATTAGTAAATTCTATAGCATTTAGACAAATGAAAGATCCATCAAAGGAATTCCCAAAAATTAGAGTTTGGGGAACTATAGGCTGGATAGTGGCAGGACTGGTAATAAGTTACGGTGTTGGTTGGGAAGCAAGCCAAACTCTAGAATACACATTTTATCTTGCTGCTATAGTCTCTATAGCTTTAGGTTTATTTAGTTTTAGTTTACCAAAAACACCTCCCAAAGCTACAAATGTAAGCCCTAGTATTAGAGAAATACTTGGTTTAGATGCATTAAAACTTTTACGAGACTCTAGATATCTAATATTTTTCATTTCATCCATACTTATATGTATCCCTCTTGCTTTTTATTATCAAGATGCAAATTTATTTCTTAATGAGCTCGGCATGAAAAATGCAGCTGGTGTAATGACTCTAGGTCAAATATCCGAAGCGTTATTTATTCTTTTGTTACCCATTTTTTTAAATAAATATGGTATAAAGAAAACTTTAATTGTAGGTATGTTC
>NZNH01000052.1 GCA_002694825.1 Acidimicrobiaceae bacterium
ATCTCACCCCTCTTGAGACGGATCCGATGGGTGGTCGCCGCTTCACCGGCTGGCGGCCCGACTTCCTTCGCACCGTGGTCGAGGGTGCGGGCTTCGACATCGAAGCGCTCACAATCCGAGAAGGTGACCAGGTTGGTGTCATCGACATCACCGCTCGCCGAGCTCTCACCCTTCCCGACATCATCGGCCCTGGGATGCGCTTGCTGATCTGCGGGCTGAACCCGAGCGTGTACTCCGCTGAGACGCTCGTGGGGTTCGGACGCCCCGGCAACCGTTTCTGGCCGGCCGCGCTCGACGCCGGTATCGCCACCGTCAACCGCGAACCTCGACATGCCCTTGCCCACCACGGCATGGGCATGACCGACCTCGTGAAGCGGGCCACACCCCGAGCCGACGAACTCACCACCGACGAGTACCGGACCGGCCTCGCACGGGTCGAGCAACTGTGTGCGTGGCTACGTCCCGAGGCGGTGTGTTTCGTCGGGCTCGCTGGCTGGCGAGCCGCAGCCGACCGAACGGCAACGCCGGGCTGGCAGGAGTCCGACCTGGGTGGCTCCCCCGTCTATGTGATGCCATCGACCAGCGGGCTCAATGCCCACAGCTCCCTCGCCGATCTCACCGACCACCTTCGCCACGCCGCCACCGGACCGCAGTGACCCTCGGGGCAAGCCCCTCGCCTCACACCCTCGGGGCAAGCCCCTCGATGGCCTCGTCAATGTCGACGCCGGGGAACGGCAACAGCGCCAACGCAGGCGTGGTCACCCCGTTGTCGACATAACGCTGGATGTGGGCCCGGCACTCGTCGTAGCTGCCGTGGATGATCAACTCATCGACCACGTGATCGGGGATCTTCTCGAGCGCACCCTGACGGTCGCCCGCCGCCCACTGCTCCCAGTGCTCGCCCAGATCGTCGCTGCGACCCATCCACTCGTGAAAGGCCCGATACACCGGAACGTTCAGGTAGGCCGCCGCGGCAAACTTGCCCATCGATCGAGCCGACTCGGTATCCGGCGTCGGGGCGACGAACAGCCGGGCGACGATCTCAGCATCGGGATTTTCCTCCCGGACGATGTTCGACACGGTGGCAGCGTTGTCGGCCGACAGCCAGTTGATGATGGCCCCGTCGCTTTCTCGGCCCGCCATGCGCAACATCCCCTCGCGAAGCGCCGCCACGAGAATCGGTACCGGCTGCTCAGGCACCAAGCCGAGTCGGAAGCCCTTGATGTCAAAGGTGTCGTAGGTCTCGGTGACCTTCTCGCCGCCGAGCGCCGCCTTGAGAAAACGGACCATGTCGCGGGTCTGCTGAAACGGCTTCTCGAACGGGATTCCGTTCCATCGCTCCACGATGACGTTGGAGGACGAGCCGATGCCGAGCACGAAACGCCCGGGTGCCGCCGATGCCAATCCGGCGACCGACTGGGCCAGCAGCGCCGGTCCGCGCGTGTACGCCGGGAGGATCGCCGTACCGAGCCGCATCGATGGGGTCCAGACGGCGCCAAGCGTGAGCGGGGTGAGGCCATCGGCGCCCATGGCCTCGGCGGTCCAGAGGTCGGTGTAGCCCAGCCGTTCGAGTCGTTCGAAACGGTCTCGCTGCTCGTGGAGCTGCTGTCCATCGAAGGGAACGGTCATACCGAAGCGCTGCATGAGGCGCATCCTGACACCTCACGCCCGACGGTGTCACACCCCCTCGGCAAGATGAACCCATGACCAACCAGCTCCTCCTCATCGATTCCCGCCCCGCTTGGCGTCTGGATCAGGCCACTCGGGCTCAGGGGCTGCAGGGCGTTGCCAACGCTCGTGCTGTCCTTCGTTCCATCGAGAAAAAACGGGCCGAGGCCGCCGACGAGGCCGCACCCGAGCTCACCGATCTCGTCGGTCCGCCGATCGAACAGCCCACCCTTCCGCTCGCCGACGCTGCCTGACGTCGCCGTTCAGCGCGCAGGCCACCACACTGGCGTCGTGCGTCGTCTTCTGGCCGTGGCTGCGTTGTCGTTGCTCGCTACCGCCTGCAGCGCCGACACGGCCGGCAGCGCTTCGGGCGCCGCCACTCCCGATCACGAGCATGAAGAGACGAATGCCATCGTCGAGCGAGTGGTCGACGGCGACACGATCGTGGTCGCCATCATCGGCAACCGCGAACGGGTGCGTCTCCTCGGGATCGACACGCCCGAGTCCGTGGCCGTGAACCGCCCCGAGCAGTGCTACGGCAAGGAATCCGCCGCCTATCTCACCTCGCTCCTGCCAGAGGGAACCGAGGTCACCCTGGTCCGCGACATCGAAAGCCGAGATCAGTACGACCGACTCCTCGCCTACGTCGTTCGCAGCTCCGACCAACTCTTCATCAACCTCGATCTGCTTGAGCGGGGATATGCCGGCGTGATGATCTACGAGCCCAACAGCTTCTACCGCGAGCTCTTCGAGAACGCAGAGAACGATGCCTTCCGGGCCGGCATCGGGCTCTGGGGGGTGTGCGGTGGCCCTGATGTGCCCCTCGGTTAACGTCGCAACGTGACCTCACTCGCACAGGCGCTCGGCCACAACAACGACGACCGGCTCCTGATCCTGTCTGCCGACCTCATGGGGTCCACACACGCAGCGACAGCAGCGGGTCTGAGCGCCCTTCGGGATGGCTGTGCCACGACAGCGACGCTGATGATGACTGGGCCATGGGCTCGCCATGCGGCCGACCACCTGGCCAACGCCGACGACCTCGATGTAGGCATCCATCTGACCCTCAACGCCGAGCTCGAAAGCTTCCGTTGGGCACCGCTCACCCACGCACCGAGCCTTCTCGACGGCGACGGCGGGTTCCCCCGCACCCCGGAGGATCTCTGGGACCACGCCGACATCGACGAGGTCCGCCGCGAATGCCGAGCCCAGGTCGAGCGGGCGATCAGTTGGGGGGTCGAACCAACCCACCTCACCACTCACCTCTTGGCGATGCAGCAACGCCCCGAGTTCTTCGACGTCTTGCTCGATATCGCCGTCGAGGTCGAGCTCCCGATCCGACTCGAATCCGGCGACGCCGAAACCACCGCCGGCTTTCCGTTCCGCCGCCTCGCCACCGAAGAGGGCGTGTCGATACCGGATCACTTCCGGCTCGTTCGGGGCGGTACTCGAGCCCATCTCGAGGCCGTGCTGGCCGATCTCGCCCCCGGCGTCACCGAAGTCGCCTTTGCGCCGGCGCTGGCCGCCGAGGAGATCCGAGCAATCGACCCGTCCGCAGCAGGCCGCTTCGACGACCTCGCCGTCCTGACCGATCGCGAACTCCATGCTCGCCTCGAAGGTCTCGGGGTGACCTTGATCGGCTATCGCGCACTTCGCGACGCACAGCGCGCCGCGCTCTGAGTCAGTGGAGCGCCGCCAGCGCGCCGAACACCGCGGCCCGCACGTCGCGCAGGTCGATCAGCCAGGCCTTGTGGTCGCCTTCGACCTTGAACGACCCGTCCATGAACGCCGCGTCGGCCGTCGTGGTGCCGTCAAGCACGCCGGTGAAGGCGTCGTAGCTGCAGGACACCACGACATCGGGATCGGTTCCCTTGCCGACGGCGAACTCGGCGACCACGCCGCCTTCGATGACGGCATGGAAGGTGACCTTGCCATCGGGAGACGACGACACGGCGTACTGCACAGTCGCCGAGGTGTCACCGGCAGGCGGTAGTGCAGCGAGCACGGGAGCGGCNGCCTCGAACCATTCGGGCGAGAGCATGGCGCTCATGTTGGCACGGACGTCGGACGCAAACCGGCGAACAGATCGTCTTCGGGCATGACGGCACCCTCAGGGCCGACGGCCAGGAGATAGTCGTCGAACGGGTGGACCTGCTGGTCGACTTCCTCAGGAAGTCCGAACCAGAACGCAGACGCCGGATCGATCTGGGTCGCGTGAGCGAGCAGCCCATCACGGCGGACGTGGGTGAAGCCATCGATCGGGATTCTGGTGGTGATCTGGTCGTCCTTGTCGGGACGTTCGAACCAGCTGTCGTCGTAGGGCGACTCGAGCCCGAGATCAAGAAAGGCCTGATGGCGGGCAAGGATCCGGGCCCGGGACCACATCGTGTAATAGATCTTCGAGACCGACCAGGCTGCGCCGAGNTCGGGNCGGTAGCTGGCGTCACGAGCCCGTTCGACCGCAGGGAGGGTGATGTCCCACACCCGCAGATGGTCGGGATGCTGATAGTTGCCCTGATCCTCCGGGTAGGTGACGACCACCTGAGGATGCTCTGCACGGAGGATTGCAACCAGGCGATCCACCGCCTCGTCGTGCGGAGCGACCGCGAAGCAGTCGGGGTGGAAGTTGGCGTCGCTGTCCGGCATGCCAGAATCTCGGTAGCCGAGCATGTGAACGACGTCGTAGCCGATGATCGCGGCGGCTCGGTCGAGTTCCTCTCGGCGGACCTGTTGAAGGTTGTCGATGACCTCCGGACGGTCCATCGCCGGGTTGAGAATGTCGCCTTCCTCGCCGCCGGTGCAGCACACCAGCACCGTGCGAACCCCCTCAGCCTGGTATTTCGCGATGGTGCCGGCTCCCTTCGACGCCTCGTCGTCGGGATGGGCGTGCACGGTGAGGACGCAGAGCGGCTCGGTCATGCAGAGGACGATACTCAGCCTCGGGGGGCTACCGGTTCGAGCTCCATCTCTCCGTCACCATCGGGGTCGACGAGTACCCAGCCGAAGCGACGGGTCAGGAATTCGCGCCCCTCATCGGGGCCACTTGCGATGACCTCATCGCCGGCCAACAGCCGTACCCGGCCGCCCGGACGGTAGCGGTACCCACCACCGCGACGAATGGCGAGCACGGTGAAGCCGGGTTCGATGTTGAGCTGGAGTTCGGCGAGTGTCCGACCGTCGGCCTCGCTATCGGCGCCAACCGGCACCTGCACGACGACCTCGTCGGAATCACCGAGCGCGAGCCCGAGGATCGGATGGACATCCTCGTCCTGCTCGATGAGCCAGACCATCGCTTGCGCCTGATCGCCGATGTCCTCGGCCGCCTGCGCAAGCTGGAGCAAGCCGCGGAGCGGCGACGGGTCGGGCTTACCGCTCGCGGCCCGCAGCACCCAGAGCTCGAGTCGGTCCTTCATTTCGTCGAGGCGATCCTCGAGCTGGCGCACCTCGGCGGCCAGACCCGGATCGCCAAGCACGAGCGCCGAGTAGGCGAGCCCGACGGCGACCTCGGAGATGTCCTTCATCTCGACGAGGACGTCGACCGCCCGATCCAGATCGGTGACGAACGGATCGTCAGTGACGACCGGCGGCGTCCATTTGTCGGCGGCGGCGAGCTCCCGCAGGCGGGTGATGCCGTCAGGCGACCCGCGCAGGAACAAGGCATCGCCAGGCATGACGATCAGGTCGCCGCCGACGTCGGTGATCCACTGCCGCTCTCGACGCACTGCCATCACCCGCATGCCGGTCTGCACGGGCAGTTCGTGAGCGGACAGTGGGCGGTGAGCGAGGTGCGAGCCCTCCGACACGAGCACCCGGTGCGAGATCTCCTCGGCTTGGGACAGGTCGGCGACCAGTTCGGCCGGGATACCGACCTTGTGGGTGACGATCCGGGCGATGTCGACGGCGTCGTTGGCCATCCGTTCGATCGCCGAGATGACCTGGAGAACCGACGACATGCCCTCGGCTTCACGGGGGTTGCGCACCGCAAGGATGCAGATGCCNCGCATGTCCTGAATGAGCTCGCTGAGGGTCTCCTCGAGCCCGCCGACCTCCTCGGCCATGTCGGGATCGCCGAAGTAGAGCGCTGCGTAGGCGAGGTCGATCATCAGCTCGGAGCTGTCCTTCGCCTCGGCGAGCATCTCCCGGAGATTTCGGGGTCTGTCATCCATCAGAGGTCTCCTGTACCAATCATGCAACGCCCACAGCGACGAGGGCGAGAATCAGGGTGAACGCGCCGACGAAATCGAGCGACGAGGTCACCATCGGGATGCCGTAGGTATCCGGGTCGAGACCGAACCGGATCGCCACGACGGTCGAGTAGAACGCGACGATCACGACAGCCAGCGAGGCCAACAACCCGCCGAGTACGGCCACGGCGATCATCTGCCAGAGGCCAGGACTCGCCTGGCCGGTGATGAGCCCGCCGAATTCGGCAACGATGCCGGCAACCGCGAAAATCGGAATGCACAGCGTGAAGATCATCACGATGTCCGAGCCCGCTTGCCCACGCGGGAGTGCACCGGGACGGACGAGGCCGAGGTGAACCTTCGTCGCCAGCCGACTCGACAGCACACCACCAAGCGCACCGGCGGTACCGAGGAATCCTGGGAGCAGGATCAAGAGCACGGGGAATTCGAGGAAGTCCTCGAGCCGCTTCTCGATCGTGATCCCGGCGATGAGATCAAGGATCCCGGCGACGGTGAGAATCGGAAGCGACTCCCGCATGACGGTGCGGAGGATGGTGTGGTCGGTGCGCAACGACCACCCGACACCGATAATGGACACGATCGACACAACCACCGCGATGGATCCGCTGATGCCGCCTCGGCCGGTGAGCGCCGCTGCCCACACCAGAGCCGGCAAGGTGATGACGTCGCCGGTTGCGGTCACGAGTGGGGCCACGACGTTGTCGAGATCCCACCCGAAGCGGACCGAACCGCTCGCCATGACGAGGGTGATCCCGAGCACGACCAAGGAGGCGACCGCGCCGCCCACCGCACTCACGGTGATGAAGTCGACGGTCGACATCGTCGGCGACACGTTGAACACGATCGCAACACCCTTTGCGAGGAGGGCGAGTTCGACCGAGACCACGAGGCTGAGGATCAGCGCCGCAGCCGTGTTCTGGCCGACCACCGTGTCAAGGCGCGGCGAGAGTTGGAACACACCGGTGTGGATCGAGGTGCCGAGGCGGCTACCGAGCGCACCGAAGATGTTGCCTTTCACTGCCAGGGCTGCCGGGACAAGCAGCAGCAGGCCCGGCAGTTCCTCNAGCGTGTCNGTCGTGGTGGCGAGCGTGATTCCCGCAACCAGGCTCGCGATGACCGCAACGAACAAGGCGACGAACGCGTCGCGGTACGCGATGGCGTCGCCTCCAACTGCGGTGACGAGCCACGGCGTCGAGCGTCGACGGGTCCGGGACACGCCTTCAGTGTGGTCGTTTCTGCGCCGATTGGGCGCCATGGCACGGCGCCTCGGCGGGTTCGCGCGACAGCGCTACGCGGAGATTGAACCCTCGGCGGCGGCTGTGCCGAGCGTCCGCAACACCGACTGACAATCGTCCCATGCCTCGCGGAGCACATCGGCGACCGGACGGACGGCATCGATCCGGCCCTGGACCTGGCCGCTCATCGCGAAGCCGCTCTCCATGTCACCGCCGAAGTAGGTGCCCATCATGGCGTCGATGTCGAGGGCGGCCGGCTCGTTCGCCGCCTCGAGCGCCCTGGCCTTGTCCGAGGCAAAGACCCGCATCGCCGGTCGGTGATGGCGGTTGACCATGACCGTGTCAGCCTCGGACCCGTTCACGATCGACTGTTTCCAGTTGTCGTGGATCGGCGACTCGGCGGACGCCACCATGCGGGTGCCCATCTGGACGCCGTCGGCCCCCATGGCCAGAGCTGCCGCCATCGAGGGGCCGTCGACAATGCCGCCTGCGGCGATGATCGGCACGTCGAAACGCTTGGCGATCTCGGGCACCAGCACGAGGGTCGATGCACCGTCGGCATTCTTGAACCCTCCGCCTTCCGCACCTTCGACAACCAGACCGTCGACCCCTGCGGCGATCGCCTTCTCGGCGCCCCGGAGCGTCGGCACGACGTGGAACACCGTGATGCCCAGGTCCTTCAACTGCGGTGCGAGTGCCGACGGGTCGCCGGCTGAGGTCGTCACGAACGAGATCTCGTTCTGGGTGACGAAATCGACCATGCCNGGCAGGTCGCGAATGAACATCTGAGCGAGATTCACACCGAACGGCTTGTCGGTGAGTGTGCGCATCGCAGCGATCTCGCCCTTGATGGTGTCGAGATCACCCGAGGAGGTCTCGATGATTCCGAGCCCACCGGCATTGGAGACAGCCGACGCGAGCGGACTTCGNGCGATCCACCCCATCGGCGCCTGCACGATCGGGATCTCGATGCCGAGCATCTCGGTGATTCGGGTCTTCAACGTGGCCTCCTCGAGCGCAGGAGCCCGACCGTAGGTCACCGAACCCAAGCCCGGCGAACAGGTGCGTGGCTAGGGCAGATCGAAGGTGGCCCAGCNACTGGCACCGTCGGAGACGAGCACCCGACCATCGACCACCACGGTCTCGCCGTACCAGCCGTATCCGTCATCAGGCGTCGGAAGCGACTGCACCGTCCAGGTGCGGCCGTCACGAGTGGCGACGAGTCGATAGTCCGGCACGTAGGGGTCCGCAGCGTAGGCCGCCTCCCACGCCTCGGACTCGGCTCGGTAGATCTCCTGCTCGGCGATCTCGAACGGGATCTCAACGATCGTCTCGCCATCGACGTCAAGGACGACCACTCCCTGCTCAGCGTAGATCAGAGGCACGTCCCCGTAAGCGTCGCCGACGTAGTCGTTCAGGATTTCACCGCTCGCAAGGTCGACGATCGAGAAGGTTGCCTGCCCTTCGCCATCGTGGCTCGTGCTGATCTCGAAGCCTTCGTACTCGAAGCGCACCGAGTACCCCACGAACTCGGGGGAACGGTACTCGCCAAGGTCAATCACCGTCGCCACACCGTCACTGCTCGCGCCGGCGGAGTTGAACCACACAGAGTTGTCGTCCCCCAGTGCGGGACCGTCGACAGGGACGAAACCGCCGTCGATGGTGCCGAGGTAGAACTGCTGGCTGAGGATCTCGCCGGAGACGATGAGCAAGACGCCACCCTCGACGGCGACGGCGGTGTCGACCCAGGTGTCGTCGCCGAGATCAGGCAACGCCACGGGCGACCATGAGCGGCCGTCGGCCGAGCGGAACGCCGTGACCGTGACCCGATAGGCGTCATCGCCGAGTTCGATCGACGGGTCGAATTCGGGATACGTGAACGCGAGAGCGAACAACCCGCCCTCGACCGAGATCACCCGGGAATCGCTGCTCTTGCTCGGTGTTCCTGCGGTGGCCACCGAGCCGTTGAAGTCACCGGTGAAGCTCTGCACCGTCGAGTTTCCGGATTCGGCTGCAGTCCATTCGTCGTAGCCGAAGGGCAGTTCGCTCCACGGCACGACCCGAATCACGGTCGGCTCGGGCTCTTCCCAGTACTCGAGTTNGTCAGAGGCGATGCGNGCTTCTTCCTCGTCGGGGGGAAGGAAGACGTTCGGTTCTTCGAACTGTTCCCAGTTCCACTCAAGGATCTCGACACCGGCCTCGGTCGGACGCCAGTCCCAGCCATTGGCCATCAACTCGTCGGGCAGGCCGGCGGGGAGCGCCGACCAGAGATCGATCGACTGCCAGGTGCTGACCGCCAGATACCAGCCATCGTCGGTCACAGCGACCTGTCCGGGCGAGATGTAGAGATGCACGTAGTCGGCCACCGTCGGCACGGCGGCGGGCACGGGGGTTGCCTGCCAGGTGACGAGGTCATCGGTGACGTAGACGGTGATCGACTGGTCGGTCGAACGACCCGACTCCTCATCCCACGTCACGTCGTTGACGACAGCGACGAGATGCGAACCGTTGGAGCCGAGTTGCGGGGCGTACTCGAGGCCACCCGGCCAGCTGAAGCCGTCGACAGGCGACCAGTTCTCGCCGTCTTCGGAGAACTCGGCGTAGGACTCGTAGCTCCCACCGCTGAACACGCCGTTGTACCACTCCAGGACTTCGGGGTTCTGGGTCACGATGTCGGTCGCCTGCTGCATCAGATCCGCTTCTTCGAGCACCGCCATGGCCTCGTCGATCGTGGTGACCCCGGCCTCGGCGAGGGTGTCGAGAATCTCTGGTGGGAAGTAGGCCGAGATCGGGTGGGACCCGTCGAAGGTCAACTCGACCGGGTCGGCGGGCACGAAGCGTTCACCGAAGGCAAGGAAGCCGCCGTTCCAGGGGAGCAGCCGGTCTGGGCCGCTGGAGAATTCGCCGTCGAAGAAGCGCCCGACGGCCGTGGTGGAGGCCACGTCGTCGGACTCACGTCGGGCCTCGGCCGTCTCTGCGGTTTCATCGGCGCCCTCACCACCGTTGGTGCCGCCGTCGCCGGTATCGCCGTCGTCGCTGACTGCGGCCCCCGTATCGTCGGCTGCAACATCGAGATCGTCGCCACTGTCGCCGAGGGACACGACGCCGATCGCGCCGCCCACCACCAGCCCGAAGGCCACGAGCACGGTGGCTGAACGCTGTTGCAGGGCGCGGCGGCGACTCCGGGCCTCGACCTGCTCGAGGGTGACCGTGTCGATCGCCGTAGTGTCGGCGAGCCCGGCCATCCGGGATCGCAGTTCGTCGTCGCTCATCATTGGGGGGCCTCCATCGTGGTGGCGAGACGGTCGAGCCCTCGGCTCAAACGGCTCTTGACGGTGCCGGGCGCAATCTGCAGCGCCTCGGCGGTCTGGAACTCGGACCAGTCGAGGAGATATCGACACACGACGACGGCCCGCTGCTCGACCGGAAGCGCTGCAAGCGCCCGATCGAGGGACGGATCGACCTCGGGCGTCGGTGGCGCCTCGCGGTCGGGGGATTCAGAACGGAAGACCTCACGCATCCATTTGCGACGGCGAGAGCGAGCCCAGTTGAGCCCGACGCGGTAGACCCAGCCGGCCGGATTGGCGTACCGACCGACATCGTCCCACCGTTGAAAGGCGCGAGCCATCGCCTCGGCAGTCGCATCGGAGGCGAGTAGATCGTCGCGCAGCGTGAGGGCCAGGGCCGAGGCGATCGGCCGCTGGTGGTCNGCGAAGAACGAGGCGAAGTCGATCGTGACAGGCGTGTGCCCGCCATCGCTCACGAGTTCGAGTTGGGGCTCGCCTGGTTGGTACTGATCCGTCATCGCTCCCACGTTCTCTAGACGCACGAGGCACCGGTTTGGTTCCCTGTGCGGCGAAGAAAAACTGAAGACGGATTCTGGGTCAGCGATCAGCGGAAGTCACGTGACGCTGGCGCAGCGCCAATCGGTAGGGGTTCGAGTTTGTCGGCGACGATGTTGATCACGCCCTCTTCTTTCTCGAGCCGACCTCGGATCAACAGTGCCGGTGCCCCCTTGGCGATCTGTCTGTAACGCTGCCAACAGCCCTTGGAGACAACCACGTTGATCAGGCCGGTCTCGTCCTCGAGGTTGAGGAAGGTCGTGCCCTGGGCGGTGGCCGGCCGCTGACGATGGGTGACGACCCCACCGATGAGCACCCGCTCCCCTGACGCCACATCGGCCAGGTCGGTGGCGGTGACCACACCCCGCTCGGTGAGATCGCCTCGGATGAACGAGGTGGGATGGCCGTCGGGGGCGACGCCGGTGGCCCACAGGTCGGCNTGTGACAACTCCTGGGGTGACATGCCCGGCAGCGTGGGCGCCTCGACNCCGGTGACGATGCCCGGAAGACGGTCGGCCGAGGTCTGTGACATCGCCCCGGCTGCCCACAGCGCCGAGCGACGGTCGATGCCGAAGCACCCGAACGCTCCAGCGGTGGCGAGCGCCTCGAGATGAGCGAGCGACAACGACGGCACCCGGCGGCGGAGATCCTCGACCGAGGCGAACGGGCGGCCGACGTCGATCTCCTCGGCCAGATCGCGGCCGATACCGCGCACATAGTCGAACCCCAGCCGCACGCTCACCGAACCGGTGCTGCCCTCACACGGCTCCAACGTGGCCGTGGCAGCCGAACGGTTGAGGTCGGGGGTCCGCACTACCACCCCGTGGCGACGGGCATCGCCGACCAGCGTGTGCGGCGACCAGAACCCCATCGGCTGGGCCTTCAACAGCGCAGCACAGAACGCCGCCGGATAGTGGTACTTGATCCACGACGACGCATAGACGAGATAGGAGAACGACACCGAGTGGCTCTCGGGGAAGCCGTAGTTGGAGAAGGCGGCGAGTTTCAGCCAGATCTGCTCGCCGATGTCGTCGGTGATGCCATTGGTCCGCATCCCGTCGAAGAACCGGGCCTTGAGATCATCCATGCGCTCGCGGCTGCGCTTGGAACCCATTGCCTGACGCAGCATGTCGGCGTCGGCCGGGGTGAAGTTCGCGACGTCGATTGCGATCTGCATCAACTGCTCCTGGAAGAGCGGCACGCCGAGGGTCTTGGCCAGCGCNTTCTCGAGCAACGGATGGAGNTAGGTGACGGGTTCGAGNCCGTTTCGACGGCGGATGTAGGGATGCACTGAGCCGCCCTGGATCGGGCCCGGCCGGATCAAGGCCACCTCGACGACGAGGTCGTAGAACGTGCGGGGTTTGAGCCGGGGAAGNGTGGCCATCTGGGCTCGGGACTCNATCTGGAAAACNCCGATCGAGTCGGCCTTCTGCANCATGTCGTAGACGCACGACTCCTGCGGCAGTGTGGCGAGATCGACCTCGACGCCGTGATGTTCGGCGATGAGATCGGTGGCATAGTGTAGCACCGACAACATGCCGAGGCCGAGGAGGTCGAACTTCACCAGGCCGGCAGCCGCACAGTCGTCCTTGTCCCACTGCAGGACGCTGCGGTCTTCCATGCGTCCCCACTCGACCGGGCACACCTCGATCACCGGCCGGTCGCACATGACCATGCCGCCGGAGTGAATACCGAGATGCCGGGGGAAGTGTTCGATCTCGGCCGCCAACTCGACCACGGGAAGCGGGATGGTGGTGTCGTCCTCGATCGCTCCCGACAACACATCGCGCCACCGGTCAACCTGCGTGGAGAAGGCATCTTGTTGGCCTTGGGCGTACCCGAGCGCCTTGGCCATGTCGCGAATCGCCGATTTCGACCGATAGGTGATGACGTTGGCGACCTGGGCGGTGTGGTGACGGCCGTGGCGGTCGTAGACGTACTGGATGACTTCCTCACGACGGTCGGACTCGATGTCGATGTCGATGTCGGGGGGACCATCACGCTCGGGCGAGAGAAACCGCTCGAACAACAGCCCGAGCGACACGGCGTCGGCGTTGGTGATGCCGAGGGCGAAACAAACCGCCGAGTTCGCTGCCGAACCCCGGCCCTGACAGAGGATGTCGGCCCGCCGGCAGAAGTCGACGATGTCCCACACGACAAGGAAATACCCGGGGAAACCGAGTTCGTTGATGAGGTCGAGTTCACGGTCGAGTTGTGCCCAGGCTCCCTCGACCCGTTCAGCGCTGCGGGGCCCATAGCGACGGGTACCGCCCTCTTCGACCAGCCGACGGAGGTACCCCATCTCATCGAGGCCGCCGGGACACGGGTATGGCGGCAGGTTCGGAGCGACCAAGGAGAGGTCGAACGCACAGTCCATCCCGAGCTCGTATGCCCGCTGCACCACACCCGGGTAGCGCCGGAACCGAAATGCCTGTTCCTCCCCTGAACGCAAGTGCATGCCAGCGGGTGGCAGCCAACCGTCGATCTCGTCGAGGCTGCGACGGGCCCGAACCGCCGCCATCGCCGACGCAAGCCGCTTCCGGGCGACCGAGTGGTGGTGGACGTTGCCGGTGGCGATGATGTCGACCCCGACCTGTACCGCCAGCTCGGCCATGGCGTCGTTGCGCACCGAGTCCATCGGCAGGCCGTGGTCCCACAGTTCGACGAACACGTTGGACTGCCCGAAATCACTCACCAAGCGCACAAGTTCATGCCGGGCAGCCACCGGCCCATCAGTCATGAGCGCAGCCGGCACCGGGCCCTTGCGGCAGGCGGTGAGCACCACCCAGTGATCGCCGGAGCCCTGCCCGCCGAGTTCGACAAGGCGTTCGTAAGGGATCCGGGGCGCCCCCTTCTCCCCTGCCAGTTGGCCTTCGCTGATCGCGCGACCGAGCAGGGCGTAGCCGCGGGGATTGCGGGCGAGGATGACGAGGTGACGCCCGGCAGGGTCGGCCGGACCGGGACGTTCGAGCGCACGACCCGGCTCGGCCAGGGTGAGTTCGGCTCCGAAGATCGTGGGCAGATCGACCGCTCTGGCCGCCTCGGCGAACCGCACCACGCCGTAGAAGCCGTTGTGGTCGGTGAGGGCGAGGGCCTCCAGACCGAGCCGGGCGGCCTCTTCGGCCAACTCCTCGGGGTGTGACGCCCCGTCGAGAAACGAGAAGTTCGAGTGGCAGTGCAGTTCGGCGTAGGGCACTCGCCCGGCGCGACGACCGGTGTCGGGGGCGACGTAGGGCGCCCGTTTGCGCGACCAGGCCGGGCTGTCACTGCCGTCGCCGGCAAGCGGATCGACAAGGCGTCCGTCGTGGGGGCGGCCGGACAAGCGGCGTTCGAGTTCACCCCACGAGATGTCGGGATTGTTGAAACCCATCCGGGCACGTTAGGCGAACACATGTTCGCATCACAAGGGGCCTGGCTGACGCCTTCGTTCAGGTCGTTGCGACCAGGCGGCGGTGGTACACGGCGCGGACGGCGAGGGCGTCGCGCACCTCGGCGGTCATGTCGGCGATGAACTCCTCACGGTAGGTGTCATCGGTGATCACCTGAACCGCGAAGTTCAGACCCGAGAACATCCCGATGAAGAGCGCCACGAGCAACAACTGGCGGGTGAAGATCAGGTCGGTACCGAAGATCGCGATATCGACCGCCCAATCTCGCTCGTAGGTCAATTCGCCGACGGTGGTCCACTGCAGCAGCGTTTCCTCGCGAACGGTCAACAACCCGAAGACCACGTAGAACGTCGTGATCACGAGCGACACCAGCAGCACCTGGATGCCCTGGGCAACGAACAGCAGCAGATTGACGTTCCATTCGGCTCGGCGCACCAGCGGCGGAGTGTCCGGGGCTGGCTCATCGTCGGCGGGGATGATCTCCTCGACCGGCGTGTTCGCACATCGGGGACGGACATCACCCCACGCCGAGAAACGGGCGAGATCGACAGTGAGACGCCGAACCGACACGAAGATGAAGATGCCGCCGATCCCCACCAAGAGCAGCATGACCATGCCGAACAACGGCAGGGTGAAGTCGTTCGCGACCTGCCACATCTCGGCGTTGATGAAGATGAAGGCAGAAAAGATGAGCAAGGTCGGCAGTGACTTCATCGCCAGGTTTGCGACATCGGTGACCTGGCGCCGAACCTGCCCGAACGACCAGCGCATCATCGGGATCAGCGCCCATGACGTGACGACATAGCCAACCGCCAACAGCACGAGGTTGAACGCCACGACCGAGACCGCATTGTCTACGGCACTCCCCTGCGAGCCGATGACCGTCGGCACGATCGGCAACACCACATAGAGGGCGAGTTCCCACACGCCGATGTCATCGGGCAGCTGGAACGAGCGACGGCCCCGGATGCGGTTCACGAGCACCACACCACCGACGAGCGCAGCGATGCCTCCGAGGAAGGCGACCGCCTGAGACCAACCCGTCCACCGGTCACCGAAGGCGAGGAAGAACTCGAGAAAGACAACGCCAGCGAGGAACGGTGCCATGCGGGTGAAGATGTCGTCGGTGGCGGTGTAATCGTCGATCAGGTGAGGGAGGCCACGCCGGACAAACCACCGCTCGCACCGGTCACGTTCGGTCATGGCGGTCACGAGGTTCCGCATTCACGCTGCACACGCCCATCATGACCGATAGCGATCAGGTTGTCGGATTGACCGAGACGATCTCCGTCATCACGGCTCGCTCCGACGACATCCGGAACGTCCTTGACGAGCAGGCGAGGAGACCGCCTAATCCCACTGGGCAGTGATCGCCCACGCCCCATCGGCGAGGGCGATGAGGTGCGCCCGACCGTCGACGGTGACCACCTGGAGACGAGCCTGACGGGTATGGGCTTCGGGATCCCACCAGCGTTCGTCGATCGGCCACGGCCCGGACCAGTGCCGCACCTCGATCCGTTTGCCACGAGCGGCGAGTACGAATGGCGATGCCGACAGCAACCCGCGTCCGGTGACGACGACGGCGCGGTTGCACTCGTCAAGCACCTCGATCGGGATTGGCTCGGCCAGGACTCTGGTGGGCGACGGCGCCGGAAGCACACCGGGCCACGGTGCGGTGTCAGATTCGGGGTCGAGCGATCGACCCGTCAGTTCGACCGTGGCAGCCGGTACCAGCCGGAGCTGCGAGTCGGGGTGACGGCCGCCTTCGCGTTCAGGAACGAGAACGGCATCGGCACCGAGATGGCCCTGCAACCGGGCGGCAACCCGTATCGCCCGCTGGTCGACCTCGGTCTC
>NZNH01000053.1 GCA_002694825.1 Acidimicrobiaceae bacterium
TCATACGCCCGCCGGGTGATGCTCGCCTTCTCGAGCATGCCTTCGATCCAATTCCCACCTCGGATCTCCGGCATCATGAAGAACGTCGCCCCGATGACGGCGAGCTGCAGGAACGCAACGGTGTAGTAGCCGACGACCCGGCGATCGATCGGTGTTCCGGTGACCCGCTCGTACTCGCGGTAGAGCGCAGGGATGTCGCCCATGTTCTCGTAGGGGTGACGACCTCGGAAGCACGCCAGATCCCAGTGGGTGTCGCCGACGTTGGCGATCTCGAAGTCGAGCAGGGCGACCACGTCGGTGCCGCGCGACATGAACTGGCCGGCGTCGCCGCACAGGAAGTGCACATCGTGGCGATCGGTCGGTGCGTTGCGGCGCAGCCACATCTGCAGGAAGGACAACGACGGATCGATGTTGCCCGCCATCTCGCCCATGGCGTACATGCGGTCCACGGCGTGCAAGGCGATGTCGCGTGGCTCGCTCGGTGGGTTGGCGAGCTGCTTCACGTCGGCGAACTCACCCACCGGTACGGCATGCACCGCAGCGAGGTGGGTCATGTAGCCGAGCGTGGCCTGCCAGCGTTCGGGATCCATCTCCGACGGCGTGTCCATAGCCGTGTGGAGCATCCCGGGGGCACGATCTTCGGTCTCGACCCAGTCCATGACGAAGGCGACCGGCTCGTCCATCCAGCCGTGGATGTGGGGGACGAGGATGCCGTTGCGTTCGAGGATCTGCATGCACGCCATCTCGAAGCGCAGTGCGTCGACCGGCGCGATTGGGCGATTGCCGCGCACGAGTACGGCACCGGTCTCGCCGCCGCTCGTGTACGAGACCTTCCACTGTGGGCGCCAGCGTTCGAGCCGTTCCATGGCGACGACCTCGCCGCTTAGGTGTTCGGCGACCCACGACTCGATACCGGCGCGGCACTGCGCCTCGAACGCTTCGTGGTCGATCGTGTCGTCTGCCCCCGTCATGGCGTGATCGTAGGCCTGGCGGATACCCGGTCTCTCAAACGACGACCTCGGCCGGAGGTGGTCAGGCGTCGCGGTCGTTGAGAACGACGAGGCGATCGCCGGGCTGCGGATCGCCCGCCACATCGGGGCGGAGGTGGCGTCCGTTGCGCACGACCGAGACGAGCGACGCGTTGTCGGGCATCACCGGAAGATCGTTCGGTGTCGCGCACTCGATCTCCACGAGTTCGAGTCCGCTGCCCGCTTCGAGGAGTTCGTCGAGCACGCCGATCGCCCCGGGAGACTTCGTTGCGATGCCGAGCATCCGCCCGACGGCGGCGGTCGCGTCGATGACTTCGTCGGCACCCCCTTGGCGAAGGAGATGGAGGTTCTCCTGATCGCGGCCGCCGGCGACGATGTGGGCGGTGGTGTTGATCTCGCGAACCGTGAGGGTGGCGAGCACGGCGGTGTCGTCGCGGTTGGGAGCGATGATCACGGCCTTCGCCTGGCGGACGGCGGCCTGATCGAGCACGGCGCTGTTCGTGGCGTTGCCCTGGATGGCGACGAAGCCTTGGTTCGCAGCCCCGGCGACGGCCGAGGCGTCGATGTCGACAGCGACGATCCTGTCTGGTTCCACCCCGCGGCGGACGAGGTCGGCGGCGGCGGATGCCCCGGTCGAACCAAAACCGAGAATGACGTAGTGATCTCGCACGCGGCGCCTCCAGCGTCGGATGAGAAGAAGTTGCCGGGATCGATCCGTGAGCACCTCGACGGTGGTGCCGACCACGAGGATCAGGAAAACGATCCGAGCAGGGGTGATGAGGGCGATTGTGGCCAGACGGGCCCCGTCCGACACGGCGGTGATGTCGCCGTAGCCGGTTGTCGTGACGGTTACCGACGCGTAGTAGAGCGAGTCGAGGAACCCGATCTGGTCGCCCGTGTCGTCGACGTAGCCATCTCGGCCGAGCAGCACGATGAGCGCAACGAAAACGACCAGTGACACGGCGAAACCAACGCGTCGGCCGACCTCGCGCAGAGGCGAGCTTGCCGCACGTGGGAGTTGGACTTCGCCGAGGTGCGTCGAGTGCCGTCCGTTCGCCACGATCGTCGACTCTAGATCGTCAGCCTCGAGCGGCGAGGGGCAAGGGTGAACCGTCGCCGAGTTGCGGTCGCCTCAGTTCCCGATGACGGTCTTCGGGGTATCGAGATCCATCGGGTACATCGGCCGACGAATGTGTTCGAACTCGACCACTGAGTAGTCCTCGCTGCACACACCTGGGCCGGCCACACCGATGATTTCCTGAGCGATCGGCTCGAAGACGGCACGGAAATGCTGACGGGACTTGATGAGCAGGATGCGATGTTCGGTCGGGTCGATGCCGAGAACGTCGTAGAAGTCGACGTCGAACGGCTCGAGCGGGTTGGTGCAGACGATCACGAGGGCGGGACCGATGTCGAGCACGGCGGTGGGGCCGAGGTTCATCGCCATGCCGGTCATCATCGGGCCGGTGACCTTGTAGCGGCCGTCGGAAACGGCGGTGACCGTTCCGGTCAGGGACATCGGTTGGCCCGTGAGCCCCCGAGCGGGCATGTCGACCTTGCCACCCACCTCGAGCGTGATCGTTGCCCCGACCCCGGCGTCGATCAGGATCGCGGCTGCTTCCGGATCGCAGTACGGCCCGGCGACGATGTCGTCGAGACCCTGCTCCAGGCACTCGGCGAGCACCGCCATCACATCGGTCAAGCCGCCGGCACCACAGTTGTCGCCGTGGTCGTGGAGCACTACCGGGCCCGCCGATACCGAGGTCGCTCGAGCGATCGACGCCGTCATCGGCTCGAAGTCGTGGATGAAATCGGCGCGACGCTCCCAGGCGAGATCGAGCAGTTCGTCGCGGAGGGCGTCGCCTGCGGCCTTGTCGCCGTCGGACACGACGATGACGCTGAGCCCGGTGTGGGGGATGTCCGACAGCGGGAAACCGCCGAAAACCGAGGCCGTCAGCACCTCACCGCCAGCCTCTGCGGCGATCGCCCGATCCATGATGTCCTTCATCGGCTGATGCAACGGTGTCTGGTTCAACATGTTCGTCATCAGTGGCAGCACCCCCCACGAGATGACCGGTTCGACCTCACCGGCAAGCGCTCGCAGGAGCGTGCCCCCGGCGCGTTGCGCGGTCTCGTAGGTATCGATGTGCGGGTAGGTGCGGAAGCCGGTCACCACCGTGGCGTTTCCGCAGAGTTCCGGCGACATGCCGAGGTGGAAGTCGAGGGCCACGGCGATCGGGATGTCGGGATCGATGGCGCGGATGCGACGCAGCAACTCGCCCTCGGCGTCGTCGTGACTGTCGGTGACCATCGCGCCGTGGAGGCTGAGGAACACGGCGTCTGCACCGGCTGCAACGGCGTCGGTGATGCGCCCGGCCATCGTCTCGTAGCTCTCGTCGGTTACTCGCCCTGACGGAACGGCACTTGCGACGAGCGGTACGACGAGTTCGGCGTCGTGGCCGTCGAGAATGTCGAGGTAGCCGCCGATCGGGGTCCGGGTGCCTGCCATTCTGGCGATCGCCTCCGGCCCGTGGAGCAGACCCGACTCATCGTCGGATCGCCCGAAGCGGCCCAGCGTGGTGGGCTGTGGCGAGAAGGTGTTGGTCTCGTGAGAGAGCCCGGCAAGGACGAATCGCTGCATGCCGAACGGTAGCGCTCGCCTGCGATCGGCGCCCGCCCCGTCGTGCGCAGGTCAGCGTCGATGTCCGGTGAGGCAGACAGCTTCCCACTCGGTGAGGAAACCCATGATCTCAAGCGAGTCTCGGAGCCGAGGTGATGGTCGCAGTGCCTCGGTGCGGTCTTCGGCCACGCATCGCTCGACGAGTCGAATCTGGTGATCGAAGGCATCGCCATCACTCGTGACGTTGATCGACTCGACATCGCTGTCATAGGGCAGCCACTCGATCACGTTGTCGCCGGCGGTTGAGAGCCACGGGTTCGTTGCGAAGCGCACCTCGCCCGTGGTGGTCAGTACCCCGACGTTAAACGCCATCCCGTAGTCGTCGGTCGAGGCGACGGTCGCNGTGACCCCGTTGGCGAATCGGACCGATGCCGTCGCCGAGCCGATCGTTTCATCCGGCGTGAGCGTGCCGTGACCGGCAAGTTCGCGTCGCTCGAAAAGGTCGTCACCGAAGGCGGACTGGATGATGAGGTGCAGCAGCGAGACCGGATAGCAGCCGAGGTTGTAGATCGTGCCTCGACCGAGCGGGTTGACCACCGACTTGATGTCGGCGGCATACCGCACGTGCACGGCGGTGACCGTGCCGGTCCGCTCTTCGGACAGCAGGTCGACGAAGCGTTGCATCACGGGATGGGCGAGATACATCAGCCCCTCGACGAAGAACACCTTGTCGCGCACGGCGTCGACGAGTTCGTGGGCGGTCGCCATCGTCGNGGTGAGCGACTTCTCGGAAAGCACCGCCTTGCCGGCTGCGGCCGCTGCCGTGACCACGTCGTGGTGGGTGTGGTTGGGCGTGCCGACGTAGACCACGTCGATGTCGGGATCGGTGACGGCATCGGCGAAACCGACGCAGGTGCGAGCGATGCGGTGCCGCTCAGCGAACTCGGCAACCCGGCCCGTATCTCGCCCCGAGACCAGTGCGACCCGCGAACCCGGCGATGCAGCGATGGCTTCGGCGACCGTGTTGGAGATGAAACCCGTGCCGATGATCGCCCAGCGCAACTCCTCTGCCATAGGTTGCGAGGCTAGGGCAGGGCTATCGGTGCAGGTTCATGGGCGCTTCGGAGCTTGCGGCCCTTCTTGAAGAGCCAAGACGGGAGAAGTCAACGGCCTGTCTGCCACGCCCGCACGAACTGTCGCTGTGCCTCTGTCTCCGGGCTGGTGTGATCAGCGGTTTCTTGGTTGCCTTCGCGCCGTTTCGCAATCACGGAGAGAACGTTGTCACTTTGGGCAAGCTGATGCCGGATGAGCCAGCATCCAACGACCGTGCCGGTTCGGCCGACGCCCGCCCAACAGTGAACGTAAACGCCAAGGCCAGCGGCGAGTTGTCGGTCAATGTGGTCAAGGATCGCAGTCATCGCGTCAACGGTTGGAATGCCGAAGTCTGGAATTTCAAAACGACTGACGCTTGCCCGCCCGTTGATGGCCTGGTCGTAACGCACGAGATGGCTCTCCGTGCCACCCGGACGGTCCTGCGTCAGATTGACAAAGTCGCCAATGCCGACGCGAAGCAAGTGCTCGACAACGTCAATCTGATCGTCGGACGTGACCGAATGCCTGTTGGGATAGGCGCCGGCGGCAAGCTTGCCGGGGACGACCCAGTAGGAGCGATTCGTTGGGCTCGTGGTCACCGACCTGATCGTGGTCTCAGGCCCCCGCTGGGTCAAGCATGCCAGCCGTAAGTGACGCTGCTTCGCAAGAGAAAGGGCCTGCGCCGTGGAGCGGGTGACGAGAATCGAACTCGCGTTCTCAGCTTGGGAAGCTGATGTTCTACCATTGAACTACACCCGCGAAGAGCGCCGATCGTAGCGGGACCCTCGGCGTGGCACACTCGGGGCGTGATCGACGAACTGCTCGACCGAATCGCAGCGTTCCACCGCTCGCGGTCGATGGTTCCGGAGTTCCCGATGGTGGCCGAGGTGCTCGACGTACTGGATGCGGTCCGCTCGCCTGACGAGATTCCGCCCGCTCCGCCGCTCACCGTTACTCGCCATCTTGCCGCGGTCGGTCCGAGCGGTGAAGCGGCGTTGGACGCCGTCATCGAGGAGTTTCTCCGCATCGCCCATGATCTGCCCTGGCGTCAGACCACCGGCTATCTCGACATCCTGAGCGACGAGTACCTCGCCAACTACGGGTACGTGCAGCTCGTGGGTCCGGCGCCGTCGATCATCGAACATCCGTCGGTGCGGGTCGGGATCGGCGTGTGGGGCCCGCACCTCGAGTACCCCCTTCACGAGCACGAAGCAGAGGAGATCTATCACGTCCTCGCCGGCACACCGGCGTTCGGCACCGAGGACGGAACCTGGACCGACTCGANCCCGGGCGACGCCGTCCACAACCCGCCGTGGCACCGCCATGCGCAGCGTTTCGGGGCCGAGCCGACCGTCTTGCTGTACTGCTGGACGGGTGCAGTNNAGGCCGANGCNGTGCTTGTCGAGCGTTGATCGGCACCGTCGTGATGTNGAGGCGATAGTGNCCCCGCCGAGCGGGTAGGGTCGCCGCCGATGGCGAAGCTGCGGTTCACCTTCGGGACGATGGGGTCGGGGAAAAGCACTCAGGCCCTGCAGATCCACCACAACCTGCGCGCCCGTGGTCTCACCACCCTGCTGATGACCCAGCTCGACCGNCGAGAAGGTCGAGTGTCGAGTCGACTCGGCGTGTCGGCCGACGCCGAAATCGTCGAGCCGTCNTCCGACCTCTTCGACCTGATCCGGCAGCGGGCNAAGTCGCTCGGCCATCTCAACGCGGTGATCTGTGACGAGGTGCAGTTCTATCAGCCGGCTCAGTGCGAGCAGTTGGCTCGAGTTGTCGACGAACTCGGCGTCGACGTCTACACGTTCGGCCTTCTCACCACCTTCCAGGGCGTCATGTTCGACGGGTCGGCNCGGCTGATGGANCTNGCCGACACCCGCACNGAGATCCAGGTCGAAGCCCGGTGNTGGTGCGGTGCACGCGCCACGCACAACGCCCGATTTGTCGACGGCGTCCAGGTCATCAGCGGCGCCACCGTCGTCGTCGGCGACACCGGCGGGCCCACCGCTGGCGAGGTCACCTACGACCTGCTGTGTCGCCGCCACTGGATGGAAGGCGCGCAAGCCGCCCGCGGCGCCCAACTTGAGTTGCTCGACGTCGACGACGCCCGACCCGGCGACCACCCTGATCGAAGCGGACCCGTCGAGGTTGATCCCGACGCTGTCCCGACACCCCTGCACGCCACGCAGAATGCTGGAGAATCCCCGTGATCCTGTCCGACCGTACCCTTCGCGAGCAGCTCGACGCCGGGCGCATCATCATCGACCCGCTCGGCCCGAACTCGTTGCAGCCGTCGTCGATCGATCTTCGTCTCGACCGCTTCTTCCGGGTGTTNAAGAACCACGCCATGGGGCACATCGATGTGAAGCAGAACCTCGAAGAGCTGACGGAGCTGGTCGAGGTGCCCGGTAGTGGTGAGGAGCCGTTCATTCTCCATCCGGGTGAGTTCGTGCTCGGCTCGACCCTGGAGCGCGTCGCAGTGCCCGACGATCTCGTCGCTCGTCTCGAGGGCAAGTCGTCGCTCGGTCGTCTCGGATTGCTCATTCANTCGACGGCNGGNTTCGTCGANGCCGGTTTCGANGGCCAGCTCACGCTTGAGCTGAGCAATGTCGCCAACCTGCCGATCACGCTGTATCCGAACATGAAGATCGGGCAGATCAGCTTCCAGCAGATGACCACCCCGGCCGATACGCCGTACGGGTCGAGCGAACTGAAGTCGAAGTACAAGCATCAGCAGGGCCCGATGCCGAGCCGCTATTGGGAGAACTTCGACTGAGCCGGGTGTCGGCGAATCAGCGGTATTGGGTGGCGGTCACGATGCCGCCGAGAATCATGCCGAGGCCGAGCAGCAGGATGCCGTTGTTGGTGTCCCAGATCGAGCCGACATAGTTGAGCAGGATCACGGCGATGCCGAGGCCGAGCAGGCCGAACATCAGCGCAGGGACCCACGCCGGACTCGGTGGGAGGTCTTCGTGGCCGGTGTGGCTCACGGTCTCGGGGGTGAAACCGTCGGGGCGCGTGCCCTTCGGCGTGGTACGACCACCGGACACTCGACGCTTGGCAGGCTTCTCCGACATGGCGGAGAGGATAGGCCGGTTCGGGGGTCGGTTCACCCTGGTCCGGAATCACAACCGTGTAATTCTCCCCACTGTTGTCCACAGGCTGTGTACAACACCGTTCGTCGGGGATCAGTCGTCGATTGGGGCGACGAGATCCATGTCCTCGAGACAGTGGCGAGGTGGCGGTGGCTCCTGATCGGGCGCCACCGTCATGCGAACCTCGGTGCCGCAGATGCCGCATCGGTACATGATCTTGACCTTGCGCAGCTCGCCCGGCGGCGGCGGCTCGGGAATCGGCGCCGCCATGCCACGCAGGATCCGGAACCCGGTACGCCAAAAGAAGTAACCGATCGTGACCGCGATGGCGATGTTGAGGATGGGGTAGCCGAAGAGCTCCACGTCGTCAGGCTAGAGCCGCCGCCAGACGTAACCTGCCGCGGCGCCGGCACTGACGCGGGCACCGAAGCCGGTCGTGCCCACCGGAGAACGGTGCAGACCATCGACCAGCGGGCGGAGATCTTCGGCAGCGGCCGCATCGCCGACCGCGGTCGTGCTGCCNTNNATGTCGACCANCGNNGGGTCGAACTCGNCGAGNGCGAGNGCTGACANCGCCGTCGANGCTGAGATCGCTGCGAAGTCCAGCCGATCCACGTCGNGATCGGGGCGAACGGACACAACATCGAGTGGCGAGCCGGCACAGCTCGTCGTNATNGCGACCTCACCGAGCGCCTCGCCGGTGTGGCCCAGCACGAGGGCAACGACACCGTCCGCCGCCGGNGCGAATGTCAGGGCGGTGGTGGTGCCGTCGGCGTCGAAGATCGGTTCNAGNTCGTGGTCGATGGANCGGATGACGTCGGTGGTCACGGGCGTGTCGCGCTGNACNGCGACCGCATCGCCGGGCCGGGCCCCGACGGCCAGGATCGCGCCGGCGGGTGGGGGAGTGCGGCGTTCGAGCGCCCGCCATCCCCACTCGTCCTGCGCCGATCGAACGATGGCCAACACTGCTGCGTGGCGGTCGGCAGCAACGGCTGGCGGGACGAGTCCGCCATCGTCGGCGAAGCGGGCCGCTGGGCCATCACCCCAGGGACGGCCGTAGAGGCGAGCGAGCGCAGCNGCACCAGGCTGCACGATCGATGCGCTCGACACACCGAGCACGATCGCCCGCTCGACCCGCCCGGCCTCGATGGCATCGGCCGCTGCGCTGAGCGCAGCCACACCGCTGTGAGGGCCAGCCTCGACGACCGTACCGNCGAGGGTGACCGGCCAACCGGCGGCGAGCACGATCGCCCGTGCGAGATTGGCACCCTGTGCGCCGACCGGTTCGTCGCACCCCACCCACACATGATCGACCGACGCCGCCGTCACTCCCGCTCGAGTGATTGCCGCATCGGCGATCTCGACGCTCAGATCGACCGGATGCCAGCCCGCGAGCACACCATCGGCCTCCGCAAACGGGCTCCGCATGGCGGCGAGGATGGAGACGGTCATCAGGGGAGTCTTCTACACTGCGCCGCCGGAGAGGAGATCCCCATGTCCAGCACACTGATCGCGCAGAACTACGTCGTCGATGCTGAAGCTGCGAGTCTGGGCCTGTTGGTGGTTCGGGTCTGCGCCGGTGTCGCCATGGCTGCGCACGGCTACCAGAAGTTCTTCAAGGGCGGAAAGATCGCCGGCACCGCCAGCTGGTTCGACTCAATGGGCATGCGCCCTGGCCGTTTCCACGCAATCCTCGCTGCGAGCACGGAACTCGGGGCGGGTATCCTCTTCGCACTCGGCCTCGTCACCCCGCTCGCTGCACTAGCCATCGTCGCACTGATGTGGGTGGCGGGCGCCACGGTCCACTGGGAAAACGGCTTCATGTCGGCGAAGGACGGCATCGAGCTGAACTTCATCTANGCNATCCTTGCNATCGGNGTCGCCACCATCGGNCCNGGCGAGTACAGCCTCGANCATGCGCTGTGTCTTATCGAGGATCTGGACGGNGTCACCGGCTTGTTGATCGCTGCGGTCGGCGGTGTCGGTGCCGCNCTTGCGCAGCTTGCGATCTTCTACCGCCCGCCCGCCGGCGACGACAGCTGATCAGCCGAGTTCGTCGAAGCAGGTGAAGCCGGTGCCTTCGGGCAGCCGGTTCGCGCACGTCATGCCGTAGATCGAGGCATCGCTGCCCTCGGGGGCGCTCCGGTAGAGCTCGTCGCACGCCTGGTTGTTGCCGCGTCGGCACTGGTCGCTCAGCAGATCGATCGTCGGATCCTCAATCGAGTCGAGGGTCTCGTCGCTCAGACACGCCAAGATCTCCTCCTCATCCGCGTCGGTCTCGAGCGCTCGGATCGCGCACTGCGCCTCGCTGCGGGTGAGGTTGGTACCGCCCTCGGCTGCACCGGCGATGAAGGAGTCGACGAACGGCTCGAACGACGCCGGATCCTCGAGACACTCGGCGACGATGGCGAGGAGTTCGCCGTCTTCATCGGCGGTGAGGTCGTCGGCGGTGATGCGTTCGGGTTCGATGTCGAGCACCCGGGTGCCTTCGAGAATGCANCNTTGCTCGTCGAGCNACAGTTCGCTGCCGACATAGGTCTCAATGGCGAGCGACTCGCCTGGGCTGGGGGTGTCGTCGGCACCGCTTCCTCCGCACGCGGAGAGCACCATCACCAGGGCAAGAGACAGGATCAGATGGCGGGCGGTCATGAGGGAACCGCGATGACCTCGTCCCCGACCCGGACAGCTCCGGCAACCTCGACGGTGGCGCCGACACTCAGGGTCGTGACATCGGCCCTCAGGATCGTCGTCAATACGGACAGGTCGCGGTCGAGGCCGGGCTGAGGACGGGTGACCATCACACACCGGTCGATGCCTTTGGTGACGTTGAGCGTTGCGGTGCCGATCGTGACGCGCTCACCGATCAGGTCGTCCTCGCCGGCGCTGTCGACGAGCACGTTGGAACGGAACCGTCGACCGTCCCAGTCGCGAAGGGAGGCGGTGCTGACGATCGAGACACGAGACCGCCCTGAGTCGTGCCAGGCGCCGGCGGGTCCTTGCCAGCTGATCCAGTCGGCGTCGTTCTCGAAATCCATCGGGTTCTCGTAGGTGCCGCCGGTGTCGCCGGCGCGTTCGAGGCGGACCGGCTGACCGAGCCAATCGCTGTAGTCCGCCGATGTGCGAAGCACATCACCTTCGACCGTGGTCGTCACCGGCACACCGTCGACGATCGCGCACGTCGCCATCAACAATGTGGGCGCCCGACGGGCGGTGAGAACGTTGCCCGTCTCCTCGTCGACCAGGCCCCAGCCACGGTCGCCGACGATGCCGAACTCGGCGACCTCGGCAACGTCGAGCCGCTCGCCGCCGATCGATTTGATCGGATAGCGCCAAAGTTCGAGAACACGCATCCCGAGCGACGGTAGCGGCTCGGGCTGCGACGCTCTCATCAGCCAGGCGGGATGACCTCAAGGCTGTCGTCGGCGAGCGTGCCGATCACCGGATCAACGGTGGCCTGATCGCGGAAGTTCGCGGCAGCGGTGCCCTCAAGATCGAGGATCATCAGGTTGACCATGCCCCTCTGCATGTCGAGGGCAATCTGTGCAAGGACGGCCGGATCGGCATCGGGGTGGTTGTCGACGGTGGCCGGGCCGACGCTCTCGATCTCGATGAGGTGCCAGCCGAAGGTCGTCTCGACCGGCCCGACGACGTCGCCAGCCGCACCGGCGTAGGCGGCCTCCTCGAACTCAGGCACGAACTGGCCCTCGACCGCGCAGCCGAGATCACCGCCGCTCGGCCCAGAGGGACCGGTCGACAGTTCGATCGCGAGGTCGGCGAATGCTTCTCCGGCCTCGAAGCGCTCCAGGGCTGCCTGGGCTTCCTCNTCGGTTNCGACGAGGAGATGGTTCGAGCAGAGATAGTTCGGCGGGTCGGGTTCGTCGAGGTTGGCGGCCTCGGCATCGGTCCAACGGCCGACGGTGTAGCTGATCGCGACCGTGTCGATNAGGATNTGGATCTCGGTGTCGTTGCCGTCCNGCTCACCAACGGCGGCGANGGCGAGTTCACGATCTTCGTCAGTGATGGGGAAGCCCCGCTCGGCTAGTTCGAGCTCGAGTGCGTTGGCGACCAGCCACGACTCGACGACGGTGGCGATACGCGAAGGCACGGTGTTGCTGCCGTCGGGCAGGAGGTCGTCGAGCATGCCGGCTGTCAGTTCGCGATCAGCGAGTGAGGCGATGACCGTGTCGGCATCGGCACCGGCGATGACCGCGTCGTCGTCGCCACCGCAGGCCGTAACGAGGACGGTCAGGGCGACGAGTACGGCGACGAGAGGACGGAAACGCAGAAGGGAGGTCACGATGACGGAAGGCTAACGGCGCCTGCACCCATGACGACCGCGGCCAGACGAC
Organism: Acidimicrobiaceae bacterium; assembly: GCA_002694825.1. Classification (GTDB taxonomy): domain Bacteria; phylum Actinomycetota; class Acidimicrobiia; order Acidimicrobiales; family Aldehydirespiratoraceae; genus UBA11606. Next base: position 12,146 of record NZNH01000053.1, read on the forward strand.
TCCATCTCTGCAGTGGCAGTCACCCATCCGTTCCTCAACCCCCGCAGGGTGGCGCTGACCTGCTAGAGCAGAGTCCGAAGCGACAGAGGTTCGCGGCGTCGTCTCGGCGCTCAGGACTCGGACGTGAGGTCGTGGTGCACTGGCGAGAACTACCGGAGGCCCTCGGGCTGACCGACCGAGAAATCGTGTCGTTCGTCGGCGGTGGCGGCAAGACGACGGGCCTCTTCGCCCTTGCCGCGACTCGATCCGGCCCGACGGTCGTCACGACCACCACCAAGATGGGCCGCGACCGCACCGGCGGCCTTCCGGTACTGATCGGCCCGTCCGATGCCGAGGTTGCCGCTGCTGCCGAAAAGGGCTCGATCATCGTGTGGGGCGACGCCGACGAAAGCCGCGCCACCGGTGTCACGGTCGATGCCTGTGCCCGCTACCTCGATCTTGTCGACACGGTGGTTGTGGAGGCCGACGGGTCGCGACGACGACCCTTCAAGGCCCCACTCGATTACGAACCGGTGGTCCCGCCCGCCACCACAACCCTGGTTGCGTGCTGCGGCATGGCTGCCCTCGACACACCGATCCGCGAAGGGTGCCATCGCCCTGAGCGGGTGGCCGCCATCGTCGGTGCAGGCGTGGAGGATCTGCTCACGCCCGATCGCCTCGTGCAGGTGCTGTTGTCGACGGAGGGGTCGACCAAGGACCGACCTGCGTTGGCGCGCTTTGCGGTTGTGCTCAACCGGGTGCGGGCTGAGCACGCTGACCTCGTGGCCGAGATCCGCGAACGGATCGGTGCGGTCGATGGATCGATCCCGGTCGTCGCCCTCGACGAACTGACTTCCGCAGAGCTGCCTGACGTCGTTGGGTGATCAGGCGATCACGATGGTGATCGTGCCGATNATCACGATCACGAGGCCGNTCACCTGAGCGCGNNTGACGGCGTCGCCGAAGAACAGTCGGCCNGCGGCGACACTCGTCGCCGGGAACAGCGATGCCGTCACGGACGTGGCCGCTGCGTTGAAGGTGAAGCCGGCCAGCAGCAAGGCGGTGCTGAGGCCGCCGAAAAGTCCGGCGGCGGTCGACTGCGGCGCGAACCGCATCGGTGGCAGGAGCGGGCGCTTTCTGAGCATCGCCCACAGGATGATCGTGATGAAGGCCATACAACGCTGGCTGGCGACCGGCCAGACGCCAGCATCGTCGGTCACATCCACGAGGAACGCCGTGCCGATGCCGTAGCCGAGGCCTGACATGACCCCGATCGGGAGGCCGCCCCGCACATTGCTTGCGACGTCGCCGCCCATCGTGACGAAGAGCAGACCGGTTACGACGGTGATGGCACCGAGCCAGGCGAGAATGGGCGGAAGGTCTTCGACGACGGCTGCGTAGAGGAAGGGGATGAGGGTGGCGAGGGCTGCGACGGTCGGTCCGATCACTGCCGACGAACTGACCCGCACGCCCAGCAGATAGGCGGCGATACCGATGCCGAAGCCGACGCCGGAGCAGGCGCCGAGCACGAGATCCTGCCCCGTCGGGTCGCCGCCGACGAAGAGGGCGAGCGGGACGATGGTCGCAGCGGCAGCGAGGCTCGCAGCGGCCGCTGACGCAAGGGGTCCGATCTCGTCGGAGACGCGCCGCGAGAAGAACTCCGTGAGCGTGATGCAGACGGCCGCGATGAGCCCGAGTAGTGCCCCCACCGCGTCAGTGTGCCGTCGGTCGTGGCGAATGACGCCGGTCTTGCCGTCGAGGCCCCTGTGGCGATCACTACAGCAAAGGGCGGACGCCGGCGGTTTCGGCTGCGTTCCAGCGATCGGCGATGACCTGGTAGTGGTCGTCGAGCCGAGGTACGAACCCGTGTACCAGAAGGGCGTCGGCCGTCATCGGCTCGAGGGTGTCGACTGCGTCGGTGAGAGCCGTCCGCATCGACTTGAGCAGCGGCTGGTTGGCGCGCGTGGTGATAAGCGGCAGAGCGGGGGTCGGATCAGTACGCCAGGCGACGCGGCAGCGTGTCGCCGCAGGGTCGTGACGGACGGCGAGCTCCCAGCTGATGGCATCGATCGCCGCCGTGCGGGCTCGGCCGTCAGCGACGGCGTGGATCGAAGCCCGGTGTGATCCGGTGTCGACGGTGGGGCCGAGCCGGCGTCGGCCGATGCCAGCGGTGACCAGTTCGTGGCGCCAGACGCCATGACCGGATTGCGAATCAGTGCCATTGACCGCCACGGTCGCTCCGTTGAGGTCGGCGATCGAATGGGCATCGTCGTCGTCCGGCACGATCACCACAGAGTGGTAGTCGCCGGGCTGAGTGGCGGGAAGATTGTGGTCAAACGCGCCGATGACGGTGACCTCGGACTCGAGTCGCAGCACGAGCGGGAGGCCACAGGTCTGCCCGACGAGGAGATCAGGATCGAGCCAGCGGTCGTCGAGGGAGCGAGAACGGTCGAGTACCGCCGGTGGATCGAAGCCGTGGTCACGCAGTGCTGTGGCGAGCCTCGCCCAGAGCCGATCGACGTGGGCCGCGACTTCGGGCCAGTCGTACATGGGGAGGGTGGCGATGCTCACGGACGTGTCCACGTGGCGGTAACAGCGGGCGGCTTGCGGAAGACGAGTCCGCGTGGCGGCTGGGAACGCCGCGGATCGAGGGTGACCTCGTCGAGTTCGAGCAGGGCGGNGATCGCCGCCGCAGTCTGGGCCCGGGCGATGTGAATGCCCAGACAGGCGTGGGGACCGAGCGCGAACGTCGTGTGTTGGCGGACGTTTGGACGGTCGAGCCGAAAGCGATCGGGCTCGTCGAAGACATCCGGATCGCGGTTCGCTCCGGCGAGCGAGACGACGACGTAGTCGCCGGCGCGAATCGATGCGTCGAAGAGGTCGACATCGACGGTGGCGTAGCGGTCGACGTTCGCCGCTGCCGGCTCGAGCCGCAGGGATTCCTCGACGGCCGCGGGGATGAGCGAGCGGTCGGCCTTCAGCGCCGCCCAGTGCTCGGGCTCGGTCAGCAGATGGGAGAAGGCGTTGGCGGTCGCGCCTTCCGAGGTTTCGATGCCGCCGAAGAGGATGACGGCGGCGTTGGCGGCAAGGTCGTCGTCGGAAAGCGATGAACGAGCGTCGAGCAGGGCGGCGGCTCGACCGTCGTCGGTCGCTGCCAGCACGGCCCTTCGCAGATCGCCGAATGCCTGAGTGCCGGTGTCGCCGGGGTCATGACCGGCGGAGATCTGCTGTACAGCGTCGACGATGTCGCGATACCAGAGGAGGAGTTGCTCGGCGCCAGGCGGATCGAGCCCCAACAGGTGAGCGAGAGTGCGGGCGGCGAGTGGTGCCGCCAGCTCCGTGCGGAGTTCGGCGACACCCGTCGGCGCAAATCCCGTCACGAGTTCTCGGGCACATGCGTGCATCCATGCAGTGTGTTCGTCGAGCTGATCTCGCGACGAGAACCAGTCGGTGAACGGCGATCGGTGACGGTCGTGGCGCTCACCGTCGGTCGAGAGCATCGATGGTCCGATGACCTGGGCCGTGGAGAACCGGGGGTCGTCGACCGTGAAGCGTTGTGGATCGCGCATGACCTCGACTGCGGCGCCGCGTCCGGTGATCACCCAGGCCTCGAGGGCGGGGACCCATGTGATCGGCGCTTCGGTTCGCGCGGATGCGAGGACGGGGTGAGGGTCGGCCGTTAGGTCGTCGAGCGTCGCGGTGCGATGGTTCACTCGGGATGCACCAGCACGATCTTCCCGACAAACTCCTTTTCGAGGAAGGCGTGCTGCGCCTCGACGATGTCGGCCAGCGGATAGGTGGCGGCGACCACGGGGCGGATCTCGCCCCGTTCGATGTAGCCCACGAGGTTCGGGAACACCTCGGGATCCTGGTAGGTCGAGCCTTCGAGGGTGAGGTCCTTGAGGTAGAGGTCGCGGACGTCGAGTTCGACGATCGGCCCGGCGATGGCGCCGGCGGTGATGTAGCGGCCACCGGTGCGCAGCAGTTGGGTCACCTGGGCGAAGAATGGCCCGGCGACGACGTCGACGATCACGTCGAAACTGTTGTCGCCGAATCGTTCGAGCAGGTCGACACCTCGATCGATGACCTCGTCGGCGCCCAATCCATGTACGGCTTCGGCTTTCGACGTGCTCGCAACGGCGATCACTTCGGCCCCGCGTCGCTTTGCGAGCTGCACGGCGGCGGAGCCCACACCCCCCGATGCCCCGCTGATCAGCANTCGCTCGGCACCGAGACCAACGCGATGCAGCATCCCCTCGGCGGTTGAGTAGGCGCAGGGGATCGACGCCAGCTCGATATCGGTCCAGTCACACTCGACTGCGAACGTCTCGGTGTCGTGGGCGACGGCGTACTGGGCGAAGCCGCCGTCTTTTTCGGAGCCCCACGTGATGCAACCCATCTCGGTGTCGCTGTAGGCGTCCTGCAGGGTGGCGACGAGGACTCGTTCACCGATGCGTGCCGGGTCGACATTCGTGCCAACGGCCACGATGCGGCCGCAGGCGTCGGCCCCTTGGATCCGAGGAAAATCGATGTCGCCGTTCCAGCCGCTCGCTGCGGTTTGTTCGTCGGCCGCTCCTGCGGTGTCGGTTGAGCCGGTGGTGATCTCGCGGGCGTACCAGCCGATGCGGGTGTTGATGTCGGTGTTGTTGACCCCGGCTGCGGTCACTCGGATCAGGACTTCGTCGGGACCGGGGGTGGGCACTGGAGCATTGGTGACGTACTGCAGTTTGTCGTCGTCGCCGTACCCGGTGAGGTAGACGGCGGCCATCGTGTCCGAAATGGCGTCGGGCATCGGCCGATTCAAGCAGATGCGGACGAGGTCTCGGGTCTCGTCCCTCGGTGAGCTTCGCCGGTAGCCTCGGGATGCTCCATGACGGCCTACGCCCCAGCTCCGACCGATTCGTCCGCACACCCGTTGGGATGGTTCGCGGGCCTCGACGGTCTGCGGGCGATCGCCGCCTTTCTCATTGTCTTTCATCACGCTGGATTCTCGAGCGGTCTGACGTTCCGATCCGACCTGGGCGGGCTCTTGCTGACCCGCATGGACATCGGCGTCTCCATCTTCTTTGTGCTCTCGGGCTTCCTGCTCTACCGACCGTTCGTGACGGCCCAGTTCGAAGGTCGGCCCGCTCCAGCGACGGGCCCGTTCTGGATCCGCCGGCTCGTACGCATCTACCCGGGCTACTGGGTCGCTCTGGTGATCCAACTCGCGCTCGGTGTTGTCACGGTCCTCGGTTTCGTCGGGTTTCTTGCGTCGTTCGGGCTCGTGCACGTGTACCACCCAAGTCGAGCGATCTCGGGACTCACGCAGTCGTGGAGCCTTGCGACTGAGTTGGGCTTCTATCTCTTGTTGCCGTGGGTCGCGGCGGCCGCTCGTCGGTTCAGTGAGGGGCGCTCGATCAATCGCCAGGCTCAGCGTCTCCTCGGCGTCTGTGTTGCGCTTGCGCTCGGCAGCGTGGTGTTCCGGCTGCTTGCGGCCGAGGTCTCGCCCTATCCGAACAATTGGTGGGGCAATGCATCCCGGTTGTGGGTCACGTCGTACTTCGATGTGTTCGCCGCTGGCATGGCGCTGGCGATCGTGTCGGCCTGGGCCGACCATCGCCGACTTGTCCGGGACTACATGGCGAACATCGCCCGCCGCGTATGGCTCTGGTACGCCGGTGCTGTGGTGCTCTTCTGGTTTGTCTCGACCCAATTGAGGCTTGAGCGGGGCTTGTTCCTCGCCAGCCCGCGTCTCGAGTTGGTCCGCCAGACGATCTACCTCCTGGTCGGTGTAGCGCTCGTCCTGCCGATCGTGTTCGGGCCTCACGATCGATCCCTGATCCTGAAGACGCTGTCGACTCGCGTACTGAGCTACTTGGGGCTGGTCTCGTACGGCATCTATCTCTGGCACCAGGCGTTCTTAACCTGGACCCACGACCTGTTCGGCTGGGGCGACTTCGAGGGNGACTTCATCGTGTTGGTGATCGTCGGTTCCCTCGGTTCGATCGCAGCGGCGGCGGCCAGCCACCGTCTGGTCGAAGCGCCGCTGACGGCGATGGTGAAGGCGCGGCTCGCCGATCGCCGGTCGAAGGCGGATGCATGAGCGCCGTCGCCGTCATCCCCGCCTTCAACGAGGAGGCGTCCTTGGGTGGTGTGCTCGCCGAGATCGCCGAGATCGACGGGCTCGTCCCAGTTGTCGTCGACGACGGCTCCTCTGATGGCACTGCTGAAGTCGCTCGGAATGCAGGCGTTGCGTGCGTCCAGCTGCCCTTCAATCTCGGGGTGGGCGGCGCAGTTCGGACGGGCCTGCGGTGGGCTCTCGACCATGACGCCGACACGGTGGTGATCGTCGACGCCGACGGTCAGCACGATCCGGCCGACGTCGCGGCGTTGCTTGCCGCAATCGATGCCGGTGCCGGCCTTGCGATCGGGAGCCGTTTCGCCGCCGAGGCCGGCGACTACGCCATCGGTGGTACCCGCCGTCGAGCGATGCGAATCCTCAACCGGTTGGTGCGCACGACGACCGGCTTTGCCGCGACCGACGCCACGTCGGGTTTCCGGGCGATGAGTCGACCGGTCTTGGAGCATCTCGCTCGCGAGTATCCGGTCGAGTACCTGGCCGACACGGTCGAGGTGATCATTCTTGTCCGCCGCATCGGCCACGAGGTGGTCGAGGTGCCGGTCTCGATGCGGGAGCGATCGGGAGGCGTGCCGTCGGCTCGCCGATTCCGCCTCGTGTTTAATTTTCTGCGCCTTCTTGTCGGGATCGCCGGCGGGGTGCTCGTTGGCCGTCGGGACGGAGGACGCCGGTGAGTGCCGCTGCCCAGATCACGCTCTCGGCGGTGGCCCTCGGTATTACCTTCTGGGTGGTCCGTCTGGTGGGGCTCCGGCAGCTGCGGTCGAAGTACGCCTTGCTGTGGCTCGTGATCACGGTGCCGCTCGTCCCGTTGGCGGTGTTTCCGGCAATTGTCGACGAGGCTGGCGATTTTTTGGGCGTCAACTACGCCCCGGCTCTGCTCTTCTCGTTCTCGAGCCTGCTGCTGTTGGGCATTGTCATTCACTACTCGTGGGAACTCAGCCGACTTGAGTCTCGAACCCGGCGCCTCGGCGAGGAGATTGCCTTGCTCAACGAGCGCCTCAACGACGCCGAGCGGGCCGACGATGGGGAGGATGAATCGTGACCTCCTCGATCACCACGCGTCGGTTCTGGACGGTGTTGCTTGCGATCGCCGGGCTCTCGCTGATCTGGCGGATCGTATTCATCCTCGTCTGGCGTGACGGGATCTTCATCTGGGGCGACGCGTACTTCTACCACGAGTCCGGTCGCCAGCTCGCCGAGGGTGTCGGCTGGGTCAACCCGCTCGAATACAACATCGACGGCACAAAAACGCCAGCTGCGGATCATCCCCCGCTCTACATCCTGTTTCTCGGGTTCTGGTCGTGGATCGGTCTGCCGGGGCCCACCGCCCACATGATCCTCACGGCGATCTTCATTTCGACCCCGATGGTGATCATGACTGCCCTCGCGGCGCGTGAGTTCGGTGGACNCGGGCTGGGCCTGCTTGCCGGCGGCCTCGCAGCGATCTACCCGAACATCTGGTCATGGGATGGCACGATCCTGTCGGAGATCCTGGCCATGCTGTTCTTGTCGACGACGGTCTATGTCGTCTACCGGTTCTGGAACCGCCCGAGTTTCGGTGGCGCTGCGCTCATGGGGGTCTCCTTATCGCTGGCTACGTTCAGTCGGGCCGAACTGCTCCTCCTGAGCGTGCTTGTCGTCACCCCGATAATCTTGCTCGTGAAGCAGTGGGACTGGCGCTATCGTCTCTCCGCCTTGGTGATCGCCGGCATGGCCAGCGCTGCCGTGCTTGCGCCTTGGGTGGCGTTCAATCTCTCCCGTTTTGAGAATCCTGTCTATCTCTCCGAGGGCTATCAGATCACCCTCGCCACCTCTTCGTGTGACGCGACCTACTACGGCGACTACACCGGCTACTGGAGTATCACCTGCCCTCAGCAGATCTTGGATGAGGAAGGCCTGACCCGAGAAAACTCCGACCAGTCAGAGCGCTCTGCAGTCCTGCTGGAGAAGTCGATCGACTATATCCAGGAGAACATCACCCGGCTGCCGACGGTTGTCGTGGTGCGGTGGCTGCGCATCGTCGGACTGTGGAAACCGTTGCAACAGTCCGATGTCGACGCCTACCTGGAGGGTCGTGATCTCTGGGTCACGCGAGTCGCCCAGACCACGTCCTACGCATTCATGGCGTTGGCGGCGGCGGGCGTCGTGATCATGCGCCGTCGGCGTATCCCCGTTCTGCCCCTGGTCGGACCACTGATCGCGATCTTCATCACGATCACGATCACGTTCGCGCAGAACCGCTATCGAGCATCGGTCGAACCAGCGATTGCAATCCTCGCTGCGGTTGCGGTCGAGCAGATGGTGCGGGGGTGGCTTTCGTTGCGAGACGATCCCGAGGATTCCGAGACGTCAGCCGACCAGGAAGCGCCAGCCTCGACCTGACTGTCAGTCGTGCCAGTCGAGCGCCGTCCGCATGGTCGCCTCNAAATCCTCGAACTCCATCGAGCCTTTCACGCCGGCGATCAGCTCGGCATCGGCGCCGCACAGGGTGCGCAGCGGGGTGGTCGGGTCGGTTGCGGCTCGCACGANCGCGTCNGCCACGATCTGAGGGTCTGGCTTGGAGCCTTCACCTCCGGTGTCGAGCGCATCGAGCGCGTGACGGAACGCCTCGAAACGCTGGTGATAGGTCGAGCCCTCCCAGTCGGCCGGCCGGACGATGTTGTCGCGAAAGCCGGTGTCGAAGCGGCCGGGTTCGATGAGGTGCACACGGATCCCGAGCTGGCTCACTTCGAAGTGCAGCGATTCCGACATCGCCTCGAGGGCCCACTTCGAGGCGGAGTAGGCGCCGCTGTACGGGGTGCCGACGCGTCCGGCGATCGAACTGACGTTGACGATGACACCGCTGCCGCGTGCTCGCCATGACGGCAGAACGGCTCGCATCGTTCGGAGTGGACCCATCACGTTGGTTTCGAGTTGGTCGTACATCAGGTCGTCGGCGAGTTGCTCCACCGACGACTGCACCTCGTAGCCGGCGTTGTTGATCAGCACGTCGATGTCGCCGGCGTCGGTCAACGCAGCATCGACCGAGGCTTGGTCGGCTACGTCGAGTGTCCGCTTGGTCACCGAGAGGCCTCCGGCGGCGACAGCGTCGTCAAGCGCGTCCGACTTGGCCGGGTTGCGCATGGTGGCGANCACGTCGTGGCCCTGGCGGGCGAGNGTGAGTGTGGAGAGCAGCCCGAAGCCGCTGTTGGATCCGGTGATGAGGATGCGAGCCATGTGAGCGATCCTGCCACGCCGCCCGTCCTGTGACCGTCTCTTGCCGATCCTTGCGGTCGCGCCGAGTGAGCGGTCGTAGGGCTTTGCCTTCCGTCAAACTGTGAGGGTTCGATGAGGGCTGTGCTGCTTGTGTTTACTCGGCACCCTTTTCGGCTGATGATGAAAGGGATGCGCCGCCGTTCGCTCGTTGCCGCTCTCCTCTCTCTCGCCATGCTCTCGACGGTGTCGCCCGTTGCGTCGGTGGCCGGATTTGGTGATGTCGAGGATGGTCGGTACTTCACCGCGCCCGTGCAGTGGATGGTGGGCGACGGGATCACGAACGGCACGTCGCCATCGTGCTTCTCGCCTTCAGTGAGTGTCAGCCGAGGCCAGGCCGCAGCGTTCCTTTGGCGTATGGAGGGTCGCCCGGTTGCTGAGCCGCACCCGTTCTCTGATGTCGACAAGGGGTGGCAGCAGGATCCGGTGTCGTGGTTGTTCGCCGAAGGGATCACCACCGGTACGTCCTCCTCCACCTTCTCGCCGGACCGCGCACTCACACGGGGTCAGTTCGCAGCGCTGCTTTACCGATTCGCGGGCCGACCGCCGGTTGCTGAGCCGCACCCGTTCTCTGATGTCGACAAGGGGTGGCAGCAGGATCCGGTGTCGTGGCTGTTCGCCGAAGGGATCACGACCGGAACGAGCGCCACCGAGTTCTCTCCGGGCGATCCGGTCACCCGCGGCCAGATGGCGACGTTCCTCTACCGATACCAGGGCTCACCGCCCGTAACGGTCGATGCGTCGTCGCCGGCCTGCGGTGGCCCGAGCCCTGGTGATGGCTTTGNCTCGCTCTTCATCGGCCACAGCTTCTTCAGGCCGATGGCCGAGGAGATGGCGGTCCTCGCCCCGCTGGCCGGGTTCGACGCCCACACCCAGGAGGTCGTGTTCTCGGGCGGAGCCACCGGCTCGCCTGAGGGCCTGTGGCTCCAGAACACCAAGCGGGCCACCATTCAGGCCGAGCTCGACGAGGGCGATATTGACCTTTTCGGGATGACCTATCACCCGAATTATCCGTCGCTCACCGGTTATGTGAACTGGATCGATTACGCCCTTGCCGCCAACCCGGACACGATCGTGTTCGTTGCGATTCCGTGGATCACGAACCCGGTCANNTACACCGCAGCGAGCTACGCAGCTGCGCTCGACGTCGGGTACCCGGCGGTTGTGCATCCGCTGATCGATTCGTTGCGGGNCGNGTANCCCGACACGACGATCTTCGCGATCCCCTACGGCCTGAGCGCAGGTGAGCTCTACACCCGATATGCCGACGGTGAACTTGATGATGTGACGGAGCTTGTCGGCTCGAACGGCAGCGGTGTNTTCCGTGATGGGTTCGGTCACGCCGACCACATCCTCGAGGATCTCGCCAGCCTCNTCTGGCTCCAGGCGATCTATGGCGTCGACCTCGCAGCGTTCGACGCCGGCTACGACTGGACGGTCGACCTCAACACGATCGCGTCGTCGATCCTTGCCGAGCACGACCCGGCCTACGACGCCCCGTGGCGTTGACCGCTTCGAGCGCTAGCGCTCGGGCAGAAGATCCAGCACCGCAGCGAGCCACTCGATCGACTGTCGCGTGATCGGATCGACGACGAGTTGGATGTGCGAGGCGCCGGCATCGCCGAACGCCGTGAGCTGATCGGCGATCTCGGCTGGAGAACCGGTGATCGGTTCGATCGTCGCGCCGGCGCCGTAATCGCCCATGACTCGACCGCCACCGCCTTCGAGTTGCACGAGCACTGCGGCGGTCGCGTCGAGTGTCACCGGATCCCGACCGACAGCAAGGGCGGCTTCGTCCACCTGNTCTTTCAAGGCGGCAAACGCCTCTGGCGTGTTGCCGTAGTCGGACCACCACACGTTCCAGGCATCGACGTANGGGAGCGCGATCGACTGCATCCGAGGGCCGATCGAACCGAGCATCAGCGGTGGCCCGCCCGGTCGGGGCGATCGGGGATGCAGCACGCAGCGGTCGACGTCGAAGAATTGGCCGTGGAAGTCGATCTCGCCGTCGCGCAGCAGCGTCCGGATGATCGTGAAGGCTTCGTCAAAGCGACTGACTCGTTTGTCGTATGCGAAGCCGAAGGCGTCGTATTCTCGCTTGTTCCAGCCGGCGCCGAGCCCGAGGATCAGTCGTCCTTGTGAGATCGCGTCGACGGTGGCTGCCTGTTTCGCAAGCATCGGCGGTGCGTGGAAGCTGGTGCTGGCGACGAGCGGCCCGATCTCGACCCGTTCAGTCACGGCGGCGATCGCAGCGAGCGTTGTCCATGCTTCCCATGGGCCTCGGGCACCGTCGGGCAGGTCGTAGATGAGATGGTCGCCAACCCAGATCGAGTCGAACCCGGCCTCCTCTGCGGCACGTGCCATTGCGAGGTATTCGGGGAACGGGACTTCCCACTCCACCTCCGGTAGTTGAACTCCGACCTTCATGGAACCTCCGGTGTGTGTCGCCCCCGTTCGCTTTGGCGAGATGCGAGACTCTGATCATGGCGTTCGGGCAGAGTGCAGGACCAGCTGCATCGCATCGGCAGGTGGCTGAGTTGCTCGAGCTGTTGCAGAACGCCGGCCACGCCGACTTCAAAGATGCCCGTGGCCCGATGGGGTTCAACCAGCGTCAGGCGGCCGGCCGGTTCACCGNTGACGAGGCTCAGGCGTTGATCGATCAGCTCCAGCANGCCGAATACGAGGCCGACCAGCAGGCTCAGGCGACGGGCAGCTCGGAGCGAAAGCAGGAGNCGGNGCAGACTGAGGGTGCACCGAAACGAAACGGCATGACCGACGAGCAGCGTGCCGAGATGGAGCGGGCTGTGCGTTCCGCTTCGACCAAATCGCTAGTGCTGGAAGTCCGACGTCGAGGCTGGATCGTCACCAAGCCGAAGTANCAGGCGAGGCCTGGCGACGCCGAGGTGGCAGAATCTCCCGCATGNCCCGCTACGACGATCTCCTTGCCGACGCACGTAACGGTCAACCGATCCTGATCGACGGCGGCACGGGTTCGGAGTGCATTCGTCGCGGTGTGCCGCATTCCGAACACGGCTGGAGTGGCGCTGCAGCCCTGAGCCATCCAGAAATCGTCGGGTCGATCCACACCGACTATCTCAAGCTCGGGGCCCGGGTCATTGTCGCCAACACCTTTGCGACGGGGGCCAACATTCTGCGAGATGTNGGCGCGCCGGAACGCTTCGAGGAAGTCAATCGCCGCGCTGTCAAGATCGCNCTTGACGCCCGTGCCGCAGCGGGACGTGCTGCCGATCNTGTGGTCGTTGGCGCAGGAATCAGCAACTGGAGCTTCTCCGGTGACCGTCCCGATCTCGTCACCTTGCGCGATGACACCGCTGCCCAGNCGGCGATCATGCGCGACGCTGGGGCGGAGCTGCTGATCTTGGAGATGATGGTCGACATCCCTCGCATGAAGGCGACGCTCGAGGGCTCGTCTGGTGCCGGGCTACCGATCTGGGTTGGCTTTTCGCTCGGGCCTGAAGAGGGTTGCGAGGCAGACGAGATTGGTGACCCGATCGAACTACGCGAAGGGGGCCTGCTCCGGGATGCGGTTTCGATTGCGTCGGACTACGAGGCAGTTGATGCGATGGTGATCATGCATTCCGACGTCCGTGTCGCTGAACGCGGCATTCGGGGTCTTCAGGCGGCTTGGAATGGCCCGGTAGGGGTGTGGGCGCATGCAGCCCGCATGGTCGACGGCGCGATTGTTCATGATGGAGTGATCAGCCCCGCGGAGTATGCCGCTCACGTCCCGGCGTGGAGGGACGCGGGCGCCACGATGATCGGTGGATGCTGCGGGATCGGCCCGTCGCACATCGCCGAGCTCGCACCGCTCCTCGCTGCTGACTCCTGAGGTTTGGCATCGCCCGCCTGCGCGCCGCCGGCAGGCGATGCGGCGAGATCAGATGTCGGTGAGGTCGTAGTAGTCGACCTCAAGCGGAGACTCCAGCATCTCTTCGAGCATCTCTCCGAGTCCGTTGGCGAGACGCCATCCGACGTAAGCCTGATGGTGCTCAACCGAGTCCCACTTTTCGTAGAGCATGACCGTGCTCGAATCCGGGGAGCTCAGGGTTTCGATGAGTTGGCAACCCTCGTACGCCCTTGTCTTGACGAGGCCGTCTTCACCGGCGAGCCAATCAAGCCAGTCTTGTTTCTTGTCTTCCTGACACCTGAATGTGGCGATAGCGATGATCATGTCGGGCCTCCCGTAGCTTGCGATCTCGACACGCGGACGCATGCCGACTGGCGTTGACCGTACTCGTTGGCGCGGTTGGGCGTCGGGGCTGCTCGCCAGGCGTGATCTTGGCCCGTAGATCTCTTCGAGCAATCACGAGCACCGCCAGCAGCGGGCGGTAAGCGTCTCGGATCACCGGGGTCGCAGCCACGGCGGTTGAGGGGAATTACGTTCTTGATTGGCAGATCGCCTCAAGAAGGGACGTCCAGTGGACCAACAGAAGACCCTCGACATGGTGCGCACTCGCGCAGCAGACATCCGAATGATCGTGATGTCCTTCACCATTTCCCACGCAGCCTTGCTGATCGTTCTGGGTTTCGGTGGTGACGGGCTCTCGGATTCAGGAATTCAGCTGTCACTCGCAACGTTCATCGTGCTCGGCTCGGTCTGGTGCCTTGCGTTCATGGACGACGGCATGCAGGACATGATGGCGGGGCTCAGCGATCTCGATGGATTCGAGACCAGCGCGATGGGGCAGCGACTGGCGAAGCAGCCGATCGTGATCTTTCGAGTCGTGAACGTTGTCTTCGTCGGCCTGATCGTGGCCGCCGAACTGATGGCCATTTACTAGCGAGTTCCAAGAACGCCAGCCGCCTCCGACCCGAGTCAGCGCGGTCGGAGGTGGCGGCGGATGGCCCACGCCATCACGAACTGCAGCGGTAAGCGGAGAAGATTTACTGGCCGTGCTGCCGTAACCCCCTCCACCCGCTCCATGCGGCCGTCGTCGCCTGGTGTCACGACGACATCGTTGATCGCCATGTCGATATTGGCCGGGTAGACCGCAGCCGTTAGCAGGAGGAGTCCGCGGGCCGCCAACGGGCGCGTCCGTCGCGGGATCATGCCGAGGCCAAGGACGATCTCTGCGGCTCCGGACGCCTGGTTGGCGAACTTCGGGTTCGGAAACCAGCGAGGCACGATTGCCTCGAAGAAGTCCGGTCGTGCGAAGTGCATCACGCCGGCCCCGGCGAAGAACGTGCCGACTGCGTAAGCGGACCGGTCAGATGGTGGGGGTGCGGGGCTCATCACCATCGAACGGTACTGCTCGATGTAGCGAGGATGCTCGGGTAGTTGACGCTTGGAGCATCTCGCCTGATAGTCGCCGGGCGAAGGTGATCATCAACCCCGGCTCGGATCCGCACCGTGTGTGAGAGTCCTAGCGAAGAGACGCATGCCGACCCCGGACGCGGAGACGGAAGCGGCGGGGCCGCTTCCGTCTCGGGGTTGGGGGTGGGTTGGTTGGTTTGGTCGGTGTTTAGATGCCAGGGCCGATGGGACCGATGGGGCCGATGGGGCCGATGGGGCCGATGGGGCCGGTGGGGCCGGTGGGGCCGGTGGGGCCGGTGGGGCCG
>NZNH01000054.1 GCA_002694825.1 Acidimicrobiaceae bacterium
GAAGCGGTGATGGTCGATGTCGACGGCGCCGAGGCGGTCCTAATCACCAAAGGCATCGACAGCCCAGCCGGCGTCTACGTCCTGCCGCTCACGGACTCGAGTGAGGCGGTGACCCTTGAGCGGGTGGCCGAGTTCGACATCGGCGAATCGATCAGCGCCGCCGACCTGTCGGCGGATGGCAGAGTGATCGCCGTGCGCACCCCGACCCGAGTCCTACTCTTCGACCGGCCTGCCACTTCGTCGATCGCCGCGGCGCTCGCCGAGGAACCATGCGAGGCAGCATCAGCACCGGAGCGGCAGGGCGAGGCGATCGCCTTGCATCCCGACGGGCGGGGCTACACGACGTTGAGCGAACGTGAGAGTGCCACCCGTAACGACTTCCGACTGCCTGAGTCATGAGCGGCGACGAAATCGCCGTCGCCCTTGCGGCGATCCTGCTCGGCTCGGCGATCAAGAGCATCAGCGGCATGGGCCTCCCACTCGTGTCGATCCCGATCATCTCCTTTGTCACCGACCTGGAGACGGCCGTCGCTGCGGTCGCCATTCCGAACTTGCTGATCAATGTCGCCATGGCCTGGCGATCCCGTGAGAGCCGCGCCGAGGCCCGAGACCTTCCGGTGTTGGGGGCGACCGGCATCGTCGGCGGCATCGTCGGCACGTACGTCCTCGTGTCGTTCAGCGAGGCACCGCTCGTCGTCGCGCTCATCGCCGTTGTCGCGATCTATGTCATCACCTTCGTGCGGATGCCGGACTTCCGGATCTCGCCTGCGGCCTCGCGACGAGCTGCGCCTGGTGTCGGTCTCGCCACCGGACTCCTTCAGGGGGCGATCGGGATCTCCGGTCCGCTGATCGGATCGTGGGTCCACTGCTACCGACTCGAACGCCGCGCCCANATCTTCTCGATCACGACCCTGTTTGCGCTGGCCGGTGCCGCTCAGCTGGTGGCGCTGCTCATCGCCGGCGAATTGTCCGGTCGCTGGACGGTCGCCGTGCTCGGCTGTCTCCCGGCACTTGCGACGGTNCCGTTCGGCGAGCACCTTCGCAACCGGTTCAGCTCGGAAGGGTTCGACCGTTTTGTCGTCGCGACGATCGCGGTGACCGTGACCGCTCTGGCGATCCGGACGTTCGNCTGATCAAGCNAACTGCGGCGTGAAGAGNGACGGGTCGAGTCCGGAGTCCCAGCCGGCCTCACCGAAGAGCGANGCGCCCAGTCGACCGAGCTCGTCACTCGATTTCGCGGCCGAACCGTTACCGGCGATCGCAACNCCGATGCCGTCNTCGACCATGCCGATGTAGGGCATCCCGGTGGGGGTGCCGGTGATGACGCACGGCTGGGTCGTGACATCACCAAGCGGTGCGTCGGGCAACAGGGCGCGGAGGTTGTTCCCGAGGCAGTCGATCTCGGCTGGGTCGCCGTCACCGTGGAACCAGTCGACGAGCTCGTCGGGCTCAAGAAAGATCGTGTCCTTCATGTTGCCGCCGATCTTGATACGGACCGAGCCNTCGGGATACTCCACCGGAGGCACCCAATAGACCTCCTGGACCCGGTCGTCGGGCGGCTGGTCGAGGATCAGGCTAGGAATCCGACCATCGTCAGCGAGGCGGGCCATCACGATGGTGCGGGCTCGGCGCTCGACATCAAGTTTCCAGTCGAAGAGTTCCGAACCGAAGCCACCGGTCGACACGAGGATTCGATCGGCCATGACCGACCCGAACCCCCCGGAGAGTTCGAAGCCGCCGTTGCGACGTTCGACGGCTCGCACGGCGTCGTCGATCACCGTGCCCCCTGCGAGTTCGGTGAGGCGGGTCTGTGCGGCGACGAGTCGTCGCGGGTTGATGTGGCCGGCCGGCGCTCCCTCGAACGCGATGTCGAGCCCGCTTTCGATCGCCACACCNGTTTCGCTCCGCACCCAGTCCGGGTCGACGAGGTGTGCGTCGCTCCCCCAGTGCTCGGCTCGGTCGACCCAGTCGGCGGCGTCGGGATACGACACGAGCACCCCCCGTGGGGTGTGGAATCCGATTCCGGAGCGGGCCTCGATGTCGGCGTAGCGGGCACAGGCGTGGGCGGCCACTTCGGTCCACATTGCGTTACGGCCGGCGATGCGGGTGATGCGACCTTGGTCATGATGAGACGAGAACGGCCCGTCGGATGCGTTCCAGTCGGAGGGTTCTCCCGGCCCGATCAGTGCCATCGACCGGCCGGATTCGGCGAGATGGCGTCCGGCGCCGGAGCCGATCAGGCCCCGACCGATGACAGCGACATCGACACGCTCGTGAGAGGTCATCNTCTGAGACTAACGAGCGNATCAGGGCGGCGAGTACGGTCCGAGGGATGCAGGATCTCTCCGACAAGACCGCCGTCGTCACGGGCGCCGCGAGCGGCATGGGCCGAGCGTTTGCCAANCGTTTCGCTCGNGAGGGCATGAATGTCGTCCTGAGCGACATCGAGGCCCCGAAGCTCGACGATGCCGTCGCCGANGTGGCNGCTCACGGCACCCGCGTCATCGGCCAGATCACCGATGTCGCCGACGGTGCTGCGGTCGACCAACTNGCCGATCTCGCCTTCGCAGAGTTCGGCGGCGTGCACGTGCTGTGCAACAACGCCGGCGTTGCCGAGGCCCCCAACCCGGACTTCATCTCGGTCGGCGCGTGGGAGTGGGTGATGGGCGTGAACTTCTGGGGCGTCGTCCACGGCCACCGGGCGTTCATCCCTCGCATGATCGAGCAGGGCGAAGGGCACGTCGTCAATACAGCATCGATGGCGGGCCACCTGCCGGGCCACTCGCCCTACACGGCGAGCAAGTGGGCTGTGGTCGGCATCACCCAGGGCCTGTACAACACGATGGCGACCGACCAGACCGGTATCGGTGTGTCGTGTCTGTGCCCGGGGTGGGTCCGCACCGAGATCGCCGAGGCGAGCCGCAACCAACCCGAGTCCGCAGCACCGCCTGCGCTCTTCGAACCGACCGAGGAGCAGCAAGCCGCTCGAGCGTTCGTGAAGGCCGCCATCGACGGCGGCATGGAGCCCGACGCCGTCGCCGACCTCGTGCACGACGCGATCGTGAACAACCGCTTCTGGATCTTCACCGATCTGGGCATGGTCGAGATGCTGCGNGAGAAGCACGCCAGCATCGTNGAGAACCGAAACCCGCAGATCTTCGGGATTGTCGACCTCGACTAGTCGACGGCGTGATGGNCGACCGCCTNNCGGTCGAACGTAAAGCCGTGCCCTGGCCGGTCGGGAACGACNAGCTGNCCGTCGACGAGTTCGGGNGCTTCGTTGAAGAGCGGCTGGAACCAGTCGATCGACTCGATCGTNCGGCACCCGACTTCGCTGCCGCCGACGGCAAGCGAGTACTCGGTGAAGAAGTGCGATGAGATCGGCACGTTCTTCGCGGCGGCGGCCGAGGCGGCAACCTTGAACTCGGTGTAGCCGCCGACCCGCTGAAGATCGGGCATGAGCACATCGACCGAGCCGGCATCGAGATACTGCTGCATGCCGAAGCGGGTGTATTCGGTCTCACCGGACGCCACGTCGATCGGAAGGGCAGCGCGGACCATCGCGTGCCCTGCGAAGTCGCCGGCGGCGACAGGTTCCTCGAACCATGTGACGCCGGCGTCCGCGAGTGCGAGGCCGCGACGGATCGCCTCTTTCGGTTCGAATGCCTGATTGGCGTCGGTGTAGACCGCAATGCCGTCGCCGAGTTCGGACTGCACGGTGCGGATGCGTTCGAGGTCGGTGGGCAGGTCGTGGCCGACTCGGATCTTCACCGCCCGGAAGCCCATCTCGGTGAAGCGCTGCGCCTCGCTGACGAGCGTCTCGGTGGAATCGCTGAGCCAGAAGCCGGCCGATGCGTAGGCATCGACCCGGTCGGTGACCGCACCCCACATGCGGTGGAGCGGAAGCCCGACCGTCTTTGCGGCGGCGTCCCACACTGCGGTGTCGATCGCCGAGAAGCCAGCGACGGTGACGCCCTTGTGTCCGGTGGGGTTGATCGCACCCCAGACGTCGGCCCAGATGCGGCCCGCTTCGAAGACCGAGCGACCGATGGCGAACTGTGCAAGCCCGTTCACCATCTCGTCGAACGCTCGGATTCGGGCGCCGTCAATCGTGAAACAGAAGCCTTCACCGGTGACTCCGTCGGCGGTGCGTACCGTGACGAGTACACAACCGACGGATTCGATCTGGTGGATCGATGTGCCGACCGGGCGCGTCAGCGGGACGAGGACGACCTCGGTCGAGATGTTCTCGATCAACGCACCCGAGTCGTGCACGACTACTGCTTGAAGCCGGGGTCGAGGCGCTCGCAGAGACGAACGAGTGCTGGCCACTCGTACTGCCCGAGCGGGAAGTGGTCGTACTGACGCTTCGAGAGTTCCCAGATCTCCTTCGGGCCCGGGTCGAGTTCGAGCCCCGAGCCGGCGGCAGCGAGCAGCGCTCGGCAACCGCGGATCAGATAGTGCATGACCATGAAGGCCTCGCCGGCGGTCTCGCCGACGGTGAGGAACCCGTGGTTTCGCATGATGAGTGCCCGCTTNCCCTGCATGTTCTCGGCGAGACGTTCACGCTCCTCGAGCGTGAGCGAGAGACCTTCCCAGTCGTGGTAGCCGATGTCGCCGTAGAGCATCGAGGTGTCCTGCACGAGGTGCTGGAACCCGTCCTTGAGTGCGGTGACTGCGAGCGCCTCGGGCACGTGGGCGTGGAACACGACCTTCCACTGGGGGAAGTCGTTGTGGATCGCGCCGTGGATCACGAAACCGGCGGTGTTCACGTCGGCCGGCCCTTCGAGCACGTTGCCCTCGGCGTCGATCTTGATCAGGTTTGAGGCGGTGACCTCGTTGTAGAGCAGACCGAACTTGTTCAGGAAGAAATCGTGCTCGCTGCCGGGGACCCGCATCGTGATGTGGTTCCAGATGGTGTCGTCGTACCCGAAGTGGGCCGACAGGCGATACATCGCAGCGAGGTCGACGCGGGCCTGCCACTCTTCGCCGGCGTANCTGCCGGAGTTGACGGCNGCNAAGTCCTCGGCGACGACTTCACGGGGCTGCTGGGTATCGGTCATGACGCTCCTGTCAGGNCTGTNCGCTGAAGATCAGCTCGTTGGCGGTTTCGGTCATCTGGGCGGCCAGCAGATGCGGCGCAGCCGGTCCATAGTGTGCCTCAGCGGCTGCGTAGCGCTCGGCGACGCGGGCCATGAAGGGCAGGTCGGCGTCCATCGTGGACGCCATGTCCATCGCCAGTCGCATGTCCTTGGCGGCGAGGGCGATCGAGAACGACTCGTCGTAGGTGCCGGCGACGATCTCAGGGCCATAGACGTCGGCGACATAGCTGCGACCGGCCGACTTCTGGATCAGCTCGGTCATCTTGGCCGGCTCGACCCCGCCCTTCACACCGAGCATCAGTGCTTCGACGAACGTGATGGTCTGGGTGTAGCAGAGCGTGACCTGCGCGATTTTGGCGACGTATCCGGCGCCGTGCGGGCCGAGATGATCGACGTTGGCGCCGATCGCCTCGAAGACCGGCATCAGATCAATGACCGCCTGCTCAGGACCCCCGACATACACGCTCAGCGTGCCGGCGGCGGCTCCCTCGGGACCGCCTGAGACCGGCGCGTCGATCAGGGTGATGCCGCGTTCGGCGGCCGCTTCCGCCAGCATCCGCGCGGTATCGAGATCATTGGTCGACAGGTCAATCCAGGTGGTTCCGGACCGCATGTTCGGGAGCAGACCGTCGTCCATCTGACCGGCCGACGAGATCTGCATCGGCCCGGGCAACGACGTCATGACGACATCGGCCACAGCGGCACCGGCAGCGGTTGACTCGGCCGCCGTGCAGCCGTTCGCCACGGCACGAGCCAGGTTGTCGTCGTTGATGTCGTAGGCGAGCACGTCGAAGCCGGTCTTTGTCAGGTTCGCCGCCATGCCGCCACCCATGTGGCCGACACCGAGAAAGAAGATGGTGGTCATGGCGAAGTCTCCACGGAGGACGAGTAGAAGCGGCCCGGGATCAGGCGCCGCTTGCGGCGGACCATGGCGAGACCCGGCGACGGACGAGACGGAACGAGCAGGATGGCACCGAGCACCATGAGGCCGGCGAGACCCTGTTGCCAGGTGAGCGCCTCATCGAACCAGAGATAGCCCACAAGGAACATCATCGGTAGCTCGACCGAGCCGGCGACCGCAGCACGGGCAGGCCCGACGCGAGGTGCCGCCGACGAGTACATCCACTGTGGCCCGATCGCGGTGAACAGCGCGATGCCGAGAGCAAGGACCCACGTCGACAGGCTCGACGGGATCGACGCGTCGAACGGCTGGGTTGCCATGATCGGGAGCAGACCAACGGTAGAACCGAACGCGATCGGAGCGACCCGTTCGATCGGGCGCAACGACGCCAACCGTTCGGTGAGCACGGCGATGGCAAACCCGAACGAGAGTGGGGCGGCGAACGCAACGACCAAAACGTCGGTCTCGCCGCCGAGTTCGGGGCCCATCGCAATGATGGAGGCGAGCAGCACGATCACGCCGGAGACCATTGCCCGTCGGGTCGGGGTCTCTCGGAACAACGCCCAGGCCAACACGATCGCGAAGAGCGGGTAGCTCATGTAGACGACGCCGGCGGTCGAGACGGGGACCACCTCAACGGCACGCACGTAGGCCGTCCAGCCGAGGCCCATGCCACACCCGGCACCGAGCGCCCACAGGGTCGCGCTCCGACGAGCGCCATCGAAGCGCAACAGGCGAAAGAGCACGACCGCCCCGAGAAGATTGCGGTAGAAGCTCACCGAGACGGCACTCAAGCCGGCGTCGGTGAGCTCTCGAGCGAACACCGGGACGGAACCCATCAGGATCGACGTCACGACGACGAGGAGGGTGGCGGTTGTCTCGCTCATCGGACGCTCGTTGGGCGTCGGTATCTCCGCAGGGCGGGTGTCGGTTTGCATGCGGCCCCCACCCGGGACTGGACGATCGTTCAGCCTCAGTGTACGGCCATCCTGAACAAACGTCCAGGGTCAGAATTAAGCCGTTCGGATCAGGAAGGAGACCAGAGCGGATAGTTCGACAAGGCCACAACCCCACCCGAGGTCACCCGCACCATCTGCTCGAGCTTGACCCCCTGCGATCCCCCCTCCGCGCCGACATAGGACTCGACGGACAGCACGACACCGTCCTCGAGCTCTCCGTCGTACCCGGTCCATTCCCAGTCCTGGGGGTAGGGGATCTTCGGATACTCGTCACTCATGCCAACGCCGTGGTACACGCAGGCGTAGCGGTTGGCGACGTACGCATCGGGCTGGCGATAGGCGTTCTGTGAGAGCTCGGCAAACGAAGCGCCCACGTGCAGGAGCGACGTGTTATGCCAGATCTCCTCGAGTGCCCGCTTGTAGAGATCCCGCTGGTCGGGGCTCGGGTCATCGCCGCACACCCAGGTGCGGGAGATATCGGCGCAGTAGCCGTACGGGCCGATCATGTCGGTGTCGAAGGCGACCATGTCGCCCTGCTCGATCGTGCGATGACTCGCCTCCTGATACCAGGGATTGGTTCGGGGGCCAGAGCACAACATGCGACCGTCGATCCAGTCACCGTCGTGGGCGATGTTGGTCTGGTGCAGCAGGGCGAACAGTTGGTTCTCGGTGACGCCAGGTTCGAGCGCCCGCTCCATCAGCGTCATCCCGTATTCGGCGACGGCAATCGAGTAGTCGAGCGCGACCATTTCAAGCTCGGATTTACGGCTTCGGGCGAGCTCGATCGTCGGTTCCGCGTCGAAGACGTTGAGGCCGATGTCCGCGAAGGCTCGGTGCCCGGTCGGTGTGGTGCGTTCGATGCCGATCGAGTCACGGGAGTCGTAGCCGAGCTCGGTGAGCGCTCGTTCGATGTCGGCGGCGAAGCGGTCGGCGGCGATCGAAAGATCGAGGCCGGCGTCGAAACTCGTGATGGCATGCGAGCGTCTTGAAACCTCGACGAGCGCGAGATCCTCGATGTAGGCGCCGTGCATGATGATTGGGCCGACGAGGGGCACGATGGCGTAGGCCGACGGGATCCGTGACTGGAAGGCGGAATACGCCCGGTAGCCGGTGGCGTAGCGGATGCTCACCGGATTGGTGAGGACGAGGAGCTGCAGGCCGTCGGCCAGCATGGTGCCGCGTAGGTTCGCGAGCCGCTCGGCGGCGAGCAGATTCTCGTCGATCTCGGGTGACGGCAGGAGTTCGATCAGTCCGGACACGGTCGCGGAGACTAGACGTTCGTCCAGTTCTCGGAGAGGTCCGGCCGGCGTGCCTGAGCGCGATCAGATCCCGTGGCTTCGCATCTGGTAGCGATTGGTCGAGATGGCGACGACGTTGCCACCGGTGTCCTTCAGCTCCATCACGAGGTCGTAGTCGGCCTTCCCGTGCTCGTCGGCAGCCGCCGCGATGCGGGCGGCCTCCTCCTCCGACATTGATGCCTCGACGGTGATGTCGGTGCCGGCGAACTTCCGGAACGAAATGTCGACGCCTTTGACGATCGGGTAGTACCGCGACGCATCGAAGGTCGTCGAGAAGAGCGTGCCGCCGGGGAACTCACAGAGCGCGAAAAGCGCGCCGGCGTACATCGTGCCGATGTGGTTGCCGTTGCCTTCGAGGGGCATGCGCAGCACGACCCGCCCGCGTTCGGCCTCCACGACCTCAACCCGGGTCTGTGCCGCCATCGGCACCGACTGCCGGGTGGCCTCCGTCAGCCGCTCGACATCCCACAGGGTCTCGCTCATTGGCCCGCCCCCACCGGGGCGAACCCGACGCGAGTACTCTCGCGCCGCCACGCTGCGAGGTTGTCGCCGAGCACGGCCCGGAGATCCCCTCCGATGGGGCTTGCGATCCCGATACCACGCAGGCGGATGCCGCCAGCGAGTACAACGGCGAGCAGGCGAGCGGCACGGTTGGCTCGAACACGCATGACGATTCCCCCTGACGACGGCTCAGTCGGCCGGTTCGTCAACCATCACCATTACTTCATCGAGGGCCTTCCGGTCGAAGTCGGGGACCTTCACGCCCGGAAGCGGGTAACCGATCGGGAACATCACAAAGGGTCGCTCGTTCTCGGGTCGCCCCAGCACGCGGGTGAGAAAGGCCATCGGCGACGGTGTGTGGGTAAGGGTGGCGAGCCCCATGTTGTGCAGTGCTGCGACGAAGAGCCCGGCGGCGATCCCGCAGCTTTCCTTCACGTAGTAGTTCTTGCGCTGCCCACCATCGGGCCGCACCTCGTAGCGCTCCTCGAACAACACGACGATCCAGGGCGCGATCTCGAGAAACTCTTTGTGGTGGTCGGTGCCGATGGGGGCCAGTGCTTCCTGCCACTCGTCGTTCATCCGGTTCTCGAGATAGTTGACCCGTTCCTCCTCCTCGGCCGCCTCCCGAATCGCTCGCTTCACCGCTGGAGCCGACGTGGCGACGAAACGCCAGGGCTGCTTGTGCGCACCCGACGGGGCGGTCGATGCAGTCCGGATGGCCGACTCGATCAGGTTGCGGGGCACAGGGCGATCCGAGAACAGCCGGGGGCTGCGGCGATGCGCCATCAAGGTCTCGAACGCCGCTGCCCGTTCGGCCATCTCCTCGGGCGGGTACTCGACAAAGTCGAGGGGCCGGAAGGGATGCTCCGCCTCGAGTTCGGGCGACGGATACGGGTACTCGTAGTCGGGTTCTGGACGATCCACGGATGCATCGTGCCAGACTGCTTGCGTGCATTTCTCCGAGACCCAGGAACAGATCCTCGACGCAGCGATGGACGTCATCGTCCGCGACGGACTCGACTCGACGAGCATGCGGGCGGTCGCCGAGGAGGCCGACGTGTCACTGGGCCTGCTCAGCTATCACTTCGAAGGCAAGGAGAAGCTGGTCGTGGCCGCCTTCCAGCGGGCCACCGAACGCTTGATGCAGCTCATCGACGACCGTATGGCGGAGGCCGGCGACGATCCCCGAGCGCGGGTCAAGGCAGCGCTGCGCTCATGGTTCGACCCGGAGTTCAGCGATCCGCATCACCTCGAGATGTGGCTCGCCATCTGGGCCGTGTCCCGCACCAACGACGAAGTGGCGGTCGCCGAACGCGATCTCTACGACCGCTGCGCCGCTCAGCTCAATGCGGCAATCAAGGACGTCGACCGGTCGCTCAGCCCGGATGCGGTCGGTCGACGCACCACCGACGTGCTCGCCCTCCAAAACGGACTGTGGATCAACTGGAATCGGTGGGCCGACGAAGACGCGCTTGAGCGAGGCCTCCAACTCTGCGAATCGATCGCGTTCGGAGACGTGACGTGACGAGCCGACTCGCTGGGCTCACTGCGATC
>NZNH01000055.1 GCA_002694825.1 Acidimicrobiaceae bacterium
ATGCTTCATCAGGTTAATGCCGATACTTCAGCTGTTCAAAAGTTGATAAAATACTATTCCTGAAGCAGAATCAGTTACCTTTTGTGTAGAAGTCTAGGCTCTCTTTGACGAAATCAAGCATTATATGAGCTTTCTTAGGCTGTAACCTTCGGTGTGCCATCAGAGCTATAATGCGGGCCCTTTGACGTGGCCTGATATTTGGACATATCTGCTTCAACTCACCGCTAGCAAGAAACCTGCGACAATATAATTCTGGCAGCAGAGCTACTCCACCTCCCTGGAGCGCAATATCCCGCAATATAACAGGGTCGTTGATACTCAATAGCGGAGATGTATCAATGGTTTGTGTTCCCTTAGGTGTGTTGACCTCTAATCTGTTGTTGCGATAGCGATGTTCACAGAATTTAAAATGGGGAATAACGCCCTCCAGTGAATCAGGTATGTCAAAATCGTTTAAATAGTTTGGAGACGCCACCCAAATTAGAGGTGTATCAGAAATCACCTGTCGCATTAGGTCGGAAGACTCCACGGGTTCCACAACAAAGGCCACATCTAAATCTTCGCGAAGTACATTCACCGCATCAGACGTAACCTGCAAAACCAATGTGATTTCGGGAAATGATTTATGAAATTCAGATAATCTGCCGCCAATTACTTCACGGCTAAACGCCATCGGCATGGAAATCTTCAACTGACCTGTTGGCAAATGTCTGATGCCAGCCATAGCGGCATCAGCTTGTTTAGCGTGATCAACAATTGTTTCAGCATAACTATGGAAGACAGCTCCTTCGTCAGTCAGACGAAACTGCCTTGTGTTTCTGTCAAACAATCTTGTGTCGAGTTGTTCCTCAAGCCGCGCAATGACCCGGCTTACGGTTGATTTTGGAATACCTAAATTTTTAGCGGCAGCCCGAATTCCACCCATTCTATAGACAGAGAGAAATACTGGTATATCATTAATGTCCCATTTCATGGACAAATTGTCCTTATTTTTTAGTATTGTCCAAAATTAAAGCCACTCCTAATCTGAAGTCAATCGCTTAATCAATGAAAGTCTACAACATGCCGACAAATAAAGACGAACGCGATTATGACGATGTGCCTGGAACATATGTGCTGGACAGCCGATCATATCGGCAGGGCTATAAGCTAAATATGTTTTTAATGTCCCTTAATAAAGCTGATGCTCGAGCTGCGTTTAGTGAAAATGAAACAAGTTATATGAACGCTTTTGGCGTCAATGAGGAGCAGAAGTCTGCGGTTCTCGAGCGACGCTATCTCGATATGCTCAGACTTGGAGCCAATGTCTATTATGCATTCAAATTAGTATCTCACGATCGACATCCACCTCAGGTTATGTATGGCAAGATGAGCGATCCAGAACTGACATTCGATGAATTTCAACAAATGATGTTGTCCGGCGGTCGGGCGATCGAAGGCCTTCGCAGTAAGAAGGAGAATGGGGATGGCTAAAATTATTGGTGGAATGGGGACATCCCATGTACCTGGAGCAGGTGCTGCAATTGATAATGGAAAGACAGAGGAAGATTATTGGCGACCACTATTTCAGGGGCTCAAGCCATTAAGAGAATGGCATAAAAAGAATACTCCTGATGTGAATATTATTGTGTTTAACGATCACGCAACATTTTATTCCCTTGATGCCTATTCAACTTTCACCATTGGTGTTGCAGAAGAATTTAAGCCTGCTGACGAGGGTTGGGGGCCAAGAAAAGTGCCGATTGTAAGGGGGCATCCTGAGTTAGCTTGGCATATTGTCGAAAGCGCCATGTCAGAGGAATTTGATTTGGCCGTTGCTGGAAGTCTTGATGTTGACCATGGCCTCACNGTTCCTTTGTCTATTGCTTATGACCAACCTGANGANTGGCCAAGCGCNGTTGTTCCTNTATGCGTTAATGTGATTCAACATCCCCTACCTTCTGCGTTGCGGTGTTTCAAACTTGGCCAAGCAATNGGTCGCGCTGTGNGCANATTTGATCAGGATCTTTCCGTTGGAATTTGGGGAACTGGTGGTCTGTCGCATCAACTAGGTGGTGAGCGTGCAGGTGTTGTAAATCCAGAATTTGACCAGAAGTTTCTGGATAACCTTACACAAGACCCGATGGCGAATACTGCGTACAGTCACACTGACTTTATTCGTGAAGCTGGGTCAGAGGGCGTTGAAATGATCATGTGGAANGTGATGCGCGGTGCCCTGGGTGATCATGTGGATGAAGTTTTTAGATTTTATCACATCCCTGTATCAGCGACCGCTTATGGAGCCATTATTTTGGAAAATCAGTAGGGGTTATTTCACTCATGTCTAGATTGAAAATAGGCGTTGCTGGAGCAAATGGTGCATTTGGCACGAAACATTTAGAAGCGCTAAGCCAGATTGGGGAGGTAGATGTCCATGCGGTAATGGCTACAACCATGGCAAAGGCAAATGACGTTGCAGACCATTTTGAGGTATCTAAGCGCTTTGACAATTATGACGCTATGCTGGCAAGTGGTGAAATCGATGCTGTGATTTTAGCCACACCAACACAGATGCATGCTGAGCAGGGTCTTAAAGCAATGGATGCGGGGTTGCATGTGCTGGTTGAAATACCGATGGCGGATAATCTGAGAGACTCAGAAGCCCTAGTGGCCAAACAAGCGGAAACAGGGCTTGTAGGAATGGCTGGGCATGTTCGCCGCTTTAATACATCGCATCAATGGGTGCACAATAAAATTACTTCTGGTGATTTTTCTGTTCAGCAGATGGATGTTCAGACTTATTTCTTCAGACGTAAAAACATTAATGCCAAAGGAGAGCCGCGTTCATGGACAGACCATTTGCTCTGGCATCATGCGTGTCACACAATAGATTTGTTTATGTATCAAACAGGTGAGAACATATCTGAGGTTCACGCTGTTCAGGGACCAAAACATCCCGAGCTTGGTATTGCGATGGATATGGGGATTCTTATGAAAACACCCACGTCAAAATTATGCACATTGTCTTTATCATTTAATAATGACGGCCCTTTGGGCACTTATTTCCGTTATATTTGTGATAATGGGACATATGTCGCAAGATATGATGATTTGTTTGACGGCAATGAGCAGCAAATTGATGTTTCAGGCGTTGATGTGTCAATGAACGGGATCGAGTTAATCAACCGAGAATTTATTGCTGCTATTTCTGAGAAGCGTGAGCCAAACGGTTCTCTTTCTCAATGTCTGCCAGCGATGCGGGTAATGCACGAAATTGAGAAAAAGTTAACTGATTAGCTATGCGACAGACTGCGATTCCATATATGCAATTACGTGGTGGCAGCTCAAAAGGTGTTTATTTTCAGAATACTGATTTACCCGCTGATCATGATGTGCGTAGCGCAGTTCTGAAATGGGTTGTGGGCGCATATGGCGACCCCCGTCAGATTGATGGCTTGGGAGGAGCGGATCCGCTTACCTCAAAAATAGCTGTAGTGAGCCCATCGGTCCATGTGGGGTGCGACATTGATTTTCATTTTATTCAGGCAATGGTCGGCGAAGACAGGTTAGATGATAGTCCGAACTGTGGGAACATTTTGGCTGGTGTAGGAGCTTTTGCGCTCGAGACGGGAATGATGTCTATTGAGGGCGAGCGTGCAGAAATCAGTGTCTTTATGGCCAATAGTCAAAAAAAATGTGATCTTATTTTTGAGCTTGAAGATGGATTGCCTGTCTACGAAGGCGATACTAAGATCAATGGCGTTATGGGAACTGCTGCACCCGTGACATGCCAATACCATGAACTGGCGGGCTCACTTTGCGGAAACTTAATTCCCACAGGGTATATTTGCAATGAATTTGACGGTGTCTATGTCAGCTGTATTGATAATGGCATGCCTGTTGTTTGTTTGCGGGCAGAGGATTTTGGGATAGATGGCACAGAGTCGCCAGATGAACTCAACAAAGATGAAAAGCTAAAAAAGAGGATTGAAGCCATTAGGCTCCAAGCCGGTTTAGCTATGGGGCTTGCCGATGTATCAAACATGGCGGTGCCAAAAATGTGTCTTGTTTCAAAAGCGATAAATGGCGGTCACATAAGTACCCGAACTTTCATTCCAAANGTTTGTCATCAGGCTATCGGCGTNCTGGGGGCCGTTTCGGTGGCGACTGCTGCCTTGTTTGAGAATAGCGCGATACACGANTTGGCTGAAATACCAAAAGGAAATNTCAAAACCATGCGAATTGAGCANCCATCAGGGTTTTTTGACGTCCAACTNGAGCTNAACCCGAATCAAAAAGAAATTGATNTTTTGCGAGCAGGTGTTGTGCGTACAACTAGGCTGATTAGCAGTGGCGAGGTGTATGTACCTGCCTCAGTATGGGACGGACAGAGTTAATGAGTGAATATACACATCCCCTCACTGGCATGAGAAGTTGTATGCCGCCAGACCCAAACACAAAAAGGCCTCGGTTTAAGGCCCCACAAGGTTCTTGTGATTCGCATTGTCATGTATTCGGGCCACATGAGGTTTTCCCCTATCATTCAAAATCTACCTATCACCCACCTGATGGGCCCAAAGAAACGCTAGCTGCGCTTCACAAAACCTTGGGAATAGACCGTGCGGTAATCGTACAGGCCAGTTGTCATGGTCCAGACAATCGAGCAATGATGGATGCTATTGCTGCAAATCCAGAAAATTACCGCGGTGTTTGCATTGCAAATGACAGTTTTACCGATGAGGAATTTGCCGACCTGAACGCTGGCGGTGTGCGCGGCATTCGTTTTAATTTTGTCACCCATCTGGGTGGAACACCAGAACTCAATATGATGCGGCGTGTGCTTAACCGCGTAAAGCCGTTAGGCTGGCATCTGGTGATTCACGTTAATGCTGACGATATCATCAAGTTTCAAGATTTCTTTTTAGAATTTGACATGGATATTATTGTGGACCATATGGGCCGCATTCCAACTTCTGCTGGAATTGAGCAGGAAGCTTTTAAAATATTAAAAGATTTTATTCATCGTGATAATTGGTGGGTAAAAATCTGCGGTTCTGAGAGAATTTCATTAGCAGGTCCGCCTTTTTATGATGCTGTACCATACGCCCAAGAATTAGTTGAGACCGCTCCTGATAGGGTTTTATGGGGTACTGACTGGCCACACCCTAACATAAAAACATTCATGCCAAATGACGGGGATTTGCTCGATCTTGTTCCATTGTTGGCACGTGACCCTTCACTTCAGAAGAAGATACTCGTGGACAACCCGGCACGTCTCTATGGCTTTCATAGCAAATAAAGGAGACATCTGATGAAAACTGTTGCTGTAAAAAATATAAAACGAGCAGATGCTAATCTCGCCGCTTCATTAGCTGACTTAGGAGCATCAACAGTGCATGAGGCGCAGGGTCGTACGGGACTGCTGAAACCCTATATGCGCCCTATATTCACCGGCGCGAGGATTGGGGGCACTGCAGTGACCATTTTGGCCCAACCAGGCGATAATTGGATGGTTCATGTGGCTATAGAGCTGTGTCAGGCAGGGGATGTTTTGGTGGTGGCTTGCACTTCTGATAATACTGATGGGTTTTTTGGTGATCTCTTGGCCACTTCAGCTAAGGCGCGTGGTGTGAGGGGACTTATTATTGACGCTGGTGTTCGTGATGTTGCTGACCTCCAAAAGATGAATTTTCCTGTCTGGTCAAGAGCAATTTCTTCAAAAGGCACAGTCAAAAATACCCTTGGGTCGGTAAATGTGCCAATCATCTGTGCTGGCCAAGTGGTGTTTCCTGGTGACGTGATTGTTGCTGATGATGATGGTGTCTGTGTAGTGCCGCGTCGGAGTGCAGCTACAGTATTTAACGCAGCAGAAGCACGCACGAAAGATGAAGAAGAAAAACGAGTTAAGCTTGCAAAAGGTGAGTTAGGGCTTGATCTCTACAACATGCGATCCCGCTTAGAAGCCGAAGGTTTTGAGTATGTGGATGAACTAAACGATCTTGGCGAGTTCAACGGCATAAATTGTTGGCAGGAGGATTAAATGATTGTTGACTGCCATGGCCACTATACAACTACACCTCCGCCTGTTGAGGCCTACCGTAATGCCCAGAAAGAGATTCTAAAATCGAATCCAGACCATATATTTGAGAAAGGTAGCATTAATGTCTCTGATGATGAAATAAGAGACTCCATAGTAAATAACCAATTGAAAATACAGCAAGAACGCGGGACTGATGTAACCATTTTTTCGCCGCGTGCGAGCTGGATGGGGCATCATGTTGGAAATGCCAGCACATCGCAGGCCTGGACTGAACAGCAAAATGACCTTATTCGGCGAGTCTGTGATTTATTTCCAAAGAATTTTGTGCCTGCTTGTCAGCTACCTCAAAGTCCGGGTGCAGGCATTGATTCGAGTGTTGCAGAGCTAGAAAGATGCGTTAGAGAGATGGGGTTTGTAGGTTGTAATTTGAATCCCGACCCCTCTGGTGG
The DNA here is from genome assembly GCA_002694825.1 of Acidimicrobiaceae bacterium. Lineage (GTDB taxonomy): Bacteria > Actinomycetota > Acidimicrobiia > Acidimicrobiales > Aldehydirespiratoraceae > UBA11606. Next base: position 6,469 of record NZNH01000055.1, read on the forward strand.
CTACTGGAAAGATCCCCGCCTTGGCGATAAATTCTGGTATCCTCTTTATGAAAAAATGGTTGAACTTGATGTCCCGGCCATGATTCATGTTTCTGGGGCTTGTCATCATTCGCTAGATACAACTTCAAGCTATTATCTAGGGGCAGATACTACGGCATTTGTCCAGTTAATGTTTTCAGATGTATTTGTAGATTTTCCTGAACTGAAGATCATCATTCCTCATGGCGGTGGAGCAGTACCTTATCATTGGGGACGTTTCCGGGGGATTGCTCAGGATAAGGGGCTTGGCGATCTGGATGAGCGCGTTCTCAACAATATTTATTTTGACACTTGTGTGTATCATCAAGATGGCATTGACCTCCTACTTGACGTTATCCCAACTAAAAATATCCTCTTCGCTTCAGAAATGATTGGTGCAGTGCGAGGCATTGACCCGCGTACAGGTCATTATTTTGATGACACCAAACGTTATATTGATGCCAATGAAGTATTGGACGCCGCTGCAAAAAGAGACATATTTTCCGAAAATTCAAAACGTGTTTTCAGTCGTTTGGACCCTGAAGATTACAAGCACCGGACCAAGGCTGGTGAGTAAGGCTGATATATGAAAACCTCAATTGCAACTGTGTCACTTTCAGGCGATTTACGAGAAAAGCTCGATGCTATATCAAAAGCAGGCTTTGATGGGATTGAAATTTTTGAGCAAGACTTTATTAGCTTTGATCTTAATCCTACTGATGTAAAAAACATGGTCTCAGACCATGGTTTAGAGATCACTTTGTTTCAGCCTTTTCGAGATTTTGAGGGTTTGCCCGAAGGGATATTAAGACAACGCGCTTTTTCTCGGGCACAGCATAAATTTGACCTGATGGTTGAGCTTGGTACAGATCTTATGCTGGTGTGTTCATCTCTTCATCCCGCCGGGTTGGGTGGAATAGATCGTTGTGCTGATGATTTTTCTGCCCTTGGGGATATTGCAAAACAATATGGGGTGCGAGTCGGATATGAAGCGCTGGCCTGGGGCAGTTTCATAAATGACCATCGTGATGCATGGGAAGTTGTTCGGCGTGCAGGA
>NZNH01000056.1 GCA_002694825.1 Acidimicrobiaceae bacterium
ACGACCACACCCCCCACCACAACCGCCGCGCCGACAACCACAACAACAACGACCACACCCCCCACCACAACCGCCGCGCCGACAACCACAACAACAACGACCACAACGACGACGGTTCCGATCGATACGGAGGCACCGACGATCAACTCGATCGCCCCGACACCGACCGGAAAGAGCACTCCGGTGTACGAACAGAAGTGCGGTGGGATCGAGGTCGCCGTGGTCACGGTCGATGCGTCCGACAATGTCGGCGTCGCACTGGTGAAGGCCACGTTCACCGATGTCGTGAGCCAGTCCGGAGCGACCGGCACGATCGAACTGCTCACCGACGGAACCGGTATCTGGACCGGCAGCTTCGTATTCCCCAGAGGAACGATTCCGCCGGGCTCCGACACCATCCTCCAGTTCACGGCGAGGGCGTTCGACGCAGCGGGCAACGAAAGTGCCATCGCGACCGCCCGGCCGAACACCTATCTCTTCGCCTGCGACTGATTCGTTCCTGGCAGCGTCAGCGCCCCGGGGAGCCCGCACGAAAAAGATTTTTCGGAAAAGTGTCCAGAAACGCGCCGGCACTGCTCTGGACCCTCGAACGGCAGCCACCCCGGCAGCCCAAAGAAAAGGTCCAGAACCATGAACAACCCCGAACACCTCACCTACAGCATCGACAAGAACAAGCTCCGCATCGGCGCCGCACTCGGCGTGATCGTCATCACCGCCGGCTTTGCACTCGGCTCGGTCATGCACACCAGCTCATCGTCAGCAAACGAACCAGCCGCACCGGTCACCGACGACACCACCACCACCGCTGCCAGCAACGAATCAGACCAGACCACCAACAACACCAGCAGTGTCAGCAACGACCAGCCAGTCGCAGACAAGGAGTCCGTCGCCAACGAAACCAACCAGACCCAGGTCGACGACACCGACGAGACCGGCGCTGAAGAGACCGAGGTTGAAGAGACCGCCGACGAGACTGAGGCTGACGTCGACACCGACGAGTCCGACGAGGCAGAGGTCGAAGAGACCGCTGACGAGACTGAGGCTGAAGAGGCCGAGGCCGAAGAGACCGACACTGACGAGTCCGACGAGTCCGACGAGTCCGAGAACGACGACGACGGCAACGACGACGACAACAGCAACGGCTTCGGCTGGGACCTCGGCCTCATCGGCCCCATCAACCCCATCAACCCCATCGGCCCCATCGGCCCCATCGGCCCCATCGGGCCGATCGGCCCCATCGGCCCCATCGGCCCGCCCAACCCTGGCATCTAAACACCAACCAACCCACCCCCAACCCCGAGACGGAAGCGGCCCCGCCGCTTCCGTCTCCGCGTTTAGGGTGAGCGCCTCACTCGCCACACGCTGGATCGAGGTGACGGCGGTGCACGCCTCACACCCTGGAGTCCCGGACGGCTACGGTCCCGGCGATGAGCGAATGGACCGTTTCCGTGACCCGAGACATCGCCGCCGATTCCGGCGCGATCTACGACCTGATCGCCGACATCACCCGGATGGGTGAGTGGTCGCCCGAGAACACGGCGTGCACGTGGAAGGACGGATTCGACAGCCCGGTCGTTGGGGCCGAGTGGGTCGGCGAGAATGTCAACGGTGAGTTCGAGTGGCAGACCGAGGGCCGCATTACCGAAGCCGAACGCGGACAGGTTTTCGCCTTCGACGCCAAGGTCGGCGACTTCGTCTTCTCGAAGTGGCGCTACGAGTTCGAGTCGATCGACGGCGGCACACGGGTCACCGAGCACACGCTCGACCTGCGGCCCGAGAAGGTCAAGGCGATGGGTCCGAAGATGTCGGGGATCGAGGACCGAGACGCACGGAACCGGGAGACCATGGAGGCCACCCTCGCCGCGCTCGCCCTCGCTGCGGAGCGATGATCCACCGCTGAGTGCTCAGAGCGCCAGGGTCGTGCCGCCATCGACCTTGAGAATCGTGCCACTCATGTAGGTGTTGGTCACGCACGCCATCACGGCCATTGCACAATCTTCTGGCGTTGCCGACCGCCCGGCCGGCGAGATCGCGGCGATGCTCGTGTGGAGGTCACCCCACTCGGAGGTCCATGGCGTGGCGACCAAGCCGGGGGCGACGGCGTTGCACCTGACCGGACCGTGGAACTTGGCCAGGTCCTCAGTGAGTGCGTTGAGCGCGGCTTTGGCCATGCCGTACGCAAGTGACGAACCCATCGGCCGCAGACCGGCGATGGAGGTGACGTTGACGATGCAACCCTCGGTTTTCTTCAGGTGCGGCATCGCGGCCTTGCACATCCACCAGGTGCCGTAGACATTGACCTCGATCGTCTTGAAGAGGATCTCGTTGGTGAGCGCAGCGTGATCGGCGTGATCGACCCGGGTGGTCCAGCCGGCGTTGTTGACGAGAATGTCGAGTCTGCCGAAACGTTCGATCGTGCCCTCGACGAGCGCCTGACACTGTGTCTCGTCGGAGATGTCGCCCTGGATGTAGTGCCCGTCGGTCGCCAGCGCCGATGCGACAGCCTGACCGGCCTCGACCGACGACGACGAGTTCACGACGACGTTCGCCCCCTCGGCGGCGAGGGCATGGGCCGACGCCTCACCGATGCCACTCGACGAGCCTGTGACCAGTGCAACCTTGCCGTCCAACGAACCCATGACCCTGCCTCCTGTGGCGACGAACGCTGCGAACCGTACACCCTCGGAATTTCTCGGCGTCCCTCCGCAGCGCCGCCGAGTTTCAGTCGGACGCGCCGGGCGCTCCACACCAGTCGAACCAGGACGCCGATGCGCCGGGGATCAGGCCGAGGGCGCCCTTCAACCGAAGTACACGAGCGGCTGATTCGGCAATCCGATCGGCGAACGCAGCGTCGACACTGGCTTCGGCGACGAGACCGGCGACGATGTCCGTCGCATCATCGGCCCCCACGAAGAGGGCGAGATCGGCACCCGCACGAAGTGCGGCGATCGCTCGCTGAGCCGGGGTGAGGTCGCTGCCGACCCCTCGCATGACGTGCATGTCGTCGGTGACGATGACACCGTCGTACGCGAGGTCGGCGCGAAGCCACGAGGTGATCACGCCGGAGAGGCTGGCAGGAGTGCCGTTGTCGACGCCCTCGAAGCGGATGTGACCGCTCATCACCAGGGGCGCCCTGGTTTCGATGTAGGGCAGTGCACCGAACGAGGCCCAGGCGTCGGGATCATTGATCGAGAACGAGTCGAGTCGATGAGGGTCCTCCACCGTCGACCCCTGGTTGGGGAAGTGCTTGAGCGCGGCGGCGACACCAGCGGCACAGTGGCCTTCGACCATCGTGGCGGTGATCGCAGCGACGACCGCCGGGTCGGCACCGAACGAGCGTCCCTGGCGGTCCATGTAGGTGCCAGGCTCCACGTCGACATCGGCAACGACACCGAAGTTGACGTGCACACCAATCGATGCCAGTTCAGTGGCGAAGGCTTCGACGGCCGGAGCTAGGGCGATCGAGGTCGTGCCGGGGTCGGCCAGGTGATTGGTCTCGAGTGTGGCCGGACTCGGCAACGGCGTCACCGGCACCTTCAGCACGCGGCTACCGGCCTCGGCGTCGGTCGCGATGAGCGGCGGTGTCGGGCAGGCGGCCGATGCTGTCGCAATCGCCGTGACGGCGTCGGTTGCGGCGTCGATCGAGCCTCTCGGTGACCAATTGCCGGCAGTGCCAGCCACGAAGACGCCTCCGACACACGTCGTGCCGAGTTCCTCTGCGATCCGAAGCTCAACCTCGGGACCGCTGGCGCCAAACATCAGCACCTCTCGTACCTGGCCTTCGAGTCCGAGTCGATCGAGTTCCATCGCGATTCGCTCGACGTCAGGCCGAACGGTTGTGGTTGTGGTGGTGGTGGTCGTTGTCGTCGTCGTTGTCGTGGTTGTGGAGGTGGTGGACGAGGTCGTGGTGGTGGTCGACGCTGGGGCCTCGGCTGCGCGGTCGGCGATCAGCCCGGCGACGACGATCGTGGTGACGGACACGACGATGACGACCGCAGCGATTGCGACGACGTTCCTTTGGGCCATCTGACCATGCTGCCCGCCGGAGAGTCACTTGCGGCGACACCTGCGGCGATCCCGAGTCCGCGATTTAGCCATTGGCAGACAATTTCTCGGGAAAGTATTGAAATCCGAGTGGTTGTGTCACCTTTTACTGGATACCGTCTCGGCCATGCCCGATACCTGGAAGTTCGAGACCGCCCAGATCCACGCCGGACAGGAGCCCGATGGCGCCACCAACGCCCGAGCCGTGCCGATCTACCAAACGACGTCGTTCACGTTCAACAGCACTGAGCACGCAGCGAACCTCTTCGCCCTCGCCGAGATGGGCAACATCTACACCCGGATCATGAACCCGACCCAGGGCGTCTTCGAGGCCCGGATGTCGGCCCTTGAGGGCGGCACCGAAACCGCCGTCGGTATTCCCGGCGCCCTCGCCGTCTCCTCCGGTCAGGCTGCCGAGACACTTGCGATCTTGACGATCTGCGAGTCCGGCGACCACATCGTCGCCTCCGCCGCCCTCTACGGCGGCACCTTCAACCTGCTCCATTACACCCTCCCCAAAATGGGCATCACCGTCTCGTTCATCGACAATCCCGACGACCTCGACGCCTGGTCCGCGGCGGTGCAGGACAACACCAAGGCCTTCTTCGGCGAAACCCTCCCCAACCCGAAGAACAACGTCATCGACATCGCGGGTATTGCCGGCATCGCGCACCAGCACGGCATACCGCTCATCGTCGACAACACCGCCGCCAGCCCGTACCTCTGCCGCCCGATCGAGCACGGCGCCGACATCGTCGTGCACTCCGCCACCAAGTACATCGGCGGCCACGGCACCTCGATCGGCGGCGTGATCATCGACGGCGGCGCGTTCGACTTCGGCAACGGCAAATTCCCGAACTTCACCGAGCCCGACCCGAGCTATCACGGCCTCGCCTACTGGCCTGCCCTCGGGCATGGAGCCTTCATCATCAAGGCCCGCGTCCAGATCCTGCGTGACCTCGGCGCCGCCACCACACCGTTCAACTCCTTCATGTTCCTCCAAGGCCTCGAGACCCTCAGCCTGCGGATGGAACGTCACGTCGAGAACGCCCAGAAGGTCGCCGAGTACCTCTCAGGCCGCGACGAGGTCGAATCGGTCAACTACGCCGGCCTGCCCGACAGCCCCTGGCACGAGCGGGCCACCGAACTCTTCGGCGGCAGGGGCTACGGCGCCATTCCGTCGTTCGTTCTCAAGGGTGGTCTCGACGCCGGGAAAGCCTTTGTCGAAGCGCTCGAGTTGCACAGCCACGTCGCCAACATCGGCGATGTCCGCAGTCTGGTGATTCACCCGGCGTCGACCACCCACTCCCAGCTCACCGACGACGAGCAGGCGACAGCGGGCGTCTCACCAGGCCTCATCCGACTCAGCGTCGGCATCGAACACATCGACGACATCATCGCCGACCTCGAAAAGGGATTCGCTGCCGTCTAGACCCGGCCGAGCGCTCCTCCGAACCCGGTTGCGCCGCCGGTCAGAAGATCGTGTAGCCGCCGTCGACGACGATGGAATCACCGGTGTGGTACGTCGCGGTCGGATCGGCAAGGAAGACACCGGCGGCCCCCATCTCGTCGGGATCGGCCCACCGGCGAACGGGAGTGCGGCGAAGGGTCGCCTCACGGAACCGGTCGTTGGCGTAGCCGAACTGGGCCAGTTCGGTAATCGTCCAGCCGGGAAGCAGGGCGTTGACTCGGATCTGGTGGCGGGCGAGGTTCACGGCGAGCGCCCGGCAGAAGCCGAGAAGGGCGGTCTTGCTGGTGCCGTAGGCCTCGTTGCCGGCTGCGCCATGGATGGCAGAGGTGGAGGACGTTGCGACAAGCGCACCGCCTTCACCGTTGTCGATCATGTGGTTGGCGGCGGCGCGGAACAGCAGAAAAACCCCGTCGAGGTTGGTCGTCATCACTCGTCGCCACTCGTCGAGCGTGGTGTCGGGGAAACGGGAGCCGTCACCACCGACGCCGGCGTTCGCGAACACCGAATCGATGCGACCGCCGGCGAGTTCAACCGACTCGTTGAAGCCGGCATCGACAGCGTTCTCGTCAGCGGCATCGACGACGAGGGCATGGGCCTCCACGCCGAGAGAGCGGAGGTCGGCTTCAGCTTCCGTGTTCTTTTCAGGGTTGCGGCCCCACACGATGAGGTTGGCGCCGGCTCGGGCGCAGGCGCGAGCGATGCCGAGGCCGATGCCGCCATTGCCGCCGGTGATGAGCACGGTGCGTCCGTGGAGATCCGTCATGGGCGGATCGTACGACGTGCGGTCGGGCCACCTCCAGACCCTTCGGGTGGAATCGACTCGACCGCGGTACGGTCGACCGATGGCCACCGGTCCCCTCGCACTGTCGTTCGTGCGCAGCTATGTCGACATCGACGCCTTGCCGTTCATCAACGCCGAGGTCGCCCTGGTCGGTCGCAGCAATGTCGGCAAGTCCTCGCTGCTCAATGCACTCGCCCAGCGCAAGAACCTGGCGAAAACATCGAAGACCCCGGGCGCGACCCGACTTATGAACGCCTTCGAACTGGCACCCGAGAACTCCCGACGGTGGGTGATGGACCTCCCCGGCTACGGCTTCGCCAAGGTCTCCAAGGCCGAGCAACGAAAGTGGGCCACGATGCTCAGTGAGTACATCGAGGAACGCGAAAACCTCGTCTCGGTCATCTTGTTGATCGACGGCGCGGTCGGCCCGACCTCACTCGATCTTCAGACGGTCGAGTGGCTGCACTCGCTCGATCGTCCGATCACCTATGTCGCCACCAAGGCTGACAAGGTCAAACCGTCGAAGTCGAAGAAGCGTCGCACCGAACTCACTGAGAAGCTCGGCGTCGCCAAGGCGGACGTCACCTGGGTGAGTGCCGAGAAGGGAACCGGAATTCCCGAACTCCGTCAGACCATCCGCACCCTCCTGGGAGCATCATGACCGAACTCCCGCACCTTCCGTTCGGGCGCACCGGCCATACCAGTTCTCGCGTGATCTTCGGCGCGGCCGCGCTCGGGGGCATGAGCCAGCAACGCGCCGACGCGACACTTGAACTGATCACCGAAGCCGGCATCAATCACATCGACACGGCGGCAATGTACGGCGACAGTGAGATCCGCCTCCACGACTTCCTGCAGAACCACCGCCACGACGTGTTCCTGGCGACGAAGACCCGGGGCCGAACCGCCGACGATGCCCGCGCCGAACTCGAGCGCTCGCTCGCACGCATGGGGGTCGACACCGTCGATCTGATCCAGCTCCACAGCCTCGTCGAGGAGGACGAGTGGCAGACGGCGTTCCGCGACGACGGGGCGGTCGCCGCGCTCTTCGCCGCCCGTGACGAAGGACTCGTGCGTCATGTCGGCGTCACCGGCCACGGTCTCCGCATCCCAAAGATGCATCTCCGCAGCCTGGCCGAGGCCCCATTTTCCTCGGTGCTGTTCCCGTGGTCGCACGCGATGACCGAGCAGCCCGAGTACGTGGCCGACGTCAACCGGCTGACGACGCATTGTCATGCCGAGGGCATTGCGTTGCAGACGATCAAGTCGGTCGCCCGCCGCCGCTGGGACGACACCGATCCCCACTTCAGTTGGTACGAGCCGTTGGCACCGGGCGACGCCTTACGCCGAGCGGTGGAGTTCGTGCTGGCCGACCCGCGTCTGTTTCTCAACACCACGAGCGACGCGCGACTGCTCCCGGCGATCATTGAGGCCGCACAGCGGTTCGACGGGCGCGCCCCCGACGCGGCACTGCTCGCACAGGACCGCGCCGAACAGGGAATTGTTTCGCTTTTCGACGGCGGGGTGCTGGAAGGCACCCGCTGAGCCGGCCCGCTGCAGCGAGCCGGGATGATCAGTCGATGACCATCTGAGCCATCAGCTCAGCCTTGAGTTCATCGAATGTGTCGAGATCCATCCCGCCGTCGTCGTAGCGACGGTGCAGGTCGGCGACACGCTCCATGATCTCCTCGTTGGAGAGACGCGGACCGGTGTCCTCTTCCATCTCCTCGTCGAGTTCTTCGACGTCGTCTGTCTTTTCGAGCCTCTTCTCGCGCTTTTGTGCAGCCTTGGCCTTCTTGGCCATGTCGCGTTGGCGCTTCGCGAAGCTGGATCGACCGGTAGCCATACCTGGTGCCTCCTCGTCTCGAATCGCGGTCACAGTTTGCGACCGGCCTTCGACCGTAGCCGCTCGAGGTCCCTTTTCCGCACCTTCACGGAGGCCGATCCACCACGCAGCGCGGTGGCCCTCGCGCGCTGAGACGTTCTCCGTCCGACACGGGGTGGATTGCCGCAGTCGATCTGCACCACACACGGGTCGGGCGGTAACTTCCGCCCATGGATCTTCACCGCAAGCCCGACGTCACCATCCCCGACGGCGCCCCACCGGCCGAACTCCTGATCGACGACCTCGTCGTCGGCGACGGCAGGGAAGCCACCGCCGGAATGCAGGTCACCGTCGATTATGTCGGGGTGAGTTGGTCGACGAGGGCGGAGTTCGATGCCTCGTGGAACCGCAACGACACCTTCTCGTTCGGACTCGGTTCCGGCCAGGTCATCCAGGGTTGGGACCAGGGCGTCCAGGGGATGAAGGTCGGTGGCCGTCGCCGCCTCACCATCCCGCCGGACATGGGCTACGGCCAGTTCGGCGCTGGTGGCGTGATCGGACCCAACGAGACGCTCGTCTTCGTTGTCGACCTGCGCTCGGTGGGCTGAGCACCGTGGCCGGATTCATCGCTGATCCCGACACCTACATCGACGGGCCACCTCATGCGCGCTTCGACGCGCTGCGGACGACCGAGCCCGTGACGTGGGTCGAGATGGACGACGAACCCGGCTACTGGGCCGTGCTCCGCCATGCCGACGTCGTTCACGTCGCCAAGCACAGCGAGATCTTCAGTGCGACCGAGGGCGGCGTCGTCGTCGAAAACCTCGACCCGGTCGCGCTCGAGACCATGCGCGACATGCTCTTGGCGATGGATCCACCTCGCCACACGGCGTACCGCAAGCCGGTCGCGCCGGAGTTCAAGGCGCGGGTCATCGCCGAACTCGACGGCCGGGTTCGCGAGGTCGTTCGCGGGATCTTCGACCACGCTGACCAATCCGGGCCCGACGTCGAGTTCGTTCACGACGTCTGCGCTCACCTTCCGAGCCAGATCCTCGGCGAGATCATGGGCCTGCCAGCCGAGGACTGGCCGGCGATCCATGCCATGGCCGAACGCAATAGTGGCAGCCAGGATCCCGACGTCTCCGACGGCCAAGAACGCGGCTCCGCCAGCATCGAAATGGCGATGTACGCAATGCAGTTCGCCGCCAGCCGACGGGCGTCAGGTCCCCAGGGGGACCTGACCGACGTCCTGCTCGGTGAGGAGTTTGACGGTCACCTGATGACCGACATCGACTTCGCTCGCTTTTTCGTTCAGCTCGTCACCGCAGGCAACGACACCACCCGCACGATGCTCTCGTCGGGGACCCTGGCCTTGCTTGACCACCCCGACCAACTCGCAGCGCTCCGAGCCGACCCGAGCGGGATCCCCCGAGCCGTGGAGGAGATCCTCCGTTGGGCGAACCCGCTCCACTACTTCCGCCGCACGGCAATGGTCGATACCGAACTGGGAGGGCAGGCCATCAGCGCCGGCGACAAGGTGGCGATGATCTACACCGCCGCCAACCGCGATCCCGCCGTGTTCGAGGATCCCCACCGGTTCGACACGACCCGAGATCCGAATCCGCACCTGTCGTTCGGGATTGCGACACATTTCTGCCTCGGCGTGCATCTCGCCCGACTCGAAGGACGAGTATTTTTCGAGGAAATGCTGCGTCGCTGGCCCTCGATCGAGCGGACCGGAGAAGCCACCCGGCAACGCTCGAATCTCAATAACTCCCTGAAATCCCTCCCGGTCCACCTCTCATGACGACACCTCCCGGCTGGTACCACGCCCAAGGCGACCCCGAGGGCACGATCCGCTACTGGGACGGCGACGAATGGTCGCCCGCCCCGACCCCGGCACCGCCGGGCTGGCAAGACCCCCACCGCCCGAACAACGACCGGTTCGCCTCCGCAACGGTCCGGGTGTTCGCGTCGATCATCGACGGGATCATCGCCATCGTCGTCGTGATCCCCTTCATGATCGACTACTTCCGCGACATCGTCGACGACGTCGAAGCCGGTGGCGACGGGAGCGGTGTGCCCATCCCAGGCCAACTCGTCGTGATCGGCATCGCCATGTCGGTCGTGTTCTTGCTGATGGTCGCCTTCCTCGGCGGCACGCCGGGCAAATTGATGCTCGGCCTCCGGATCACCCACGAAGACGGTGCCACCACACCACCGGGGCTGGGCAAGGCGTTGCTCAGGAGCATTCCCGGCTTCCTCGCCGCACTGCCGGTCATCGGCCAAGTCATCGCAATCCTCGTCCCGATCGCTGCCTTGGTCATGGTGATCAATGATCGACCGGAGCGTCGGAGCGTTTACGACCGAATCGCAGGCACCCGAGTCGTGCGGAAGGCCTCGCTCCCCGACTGATCCCATTCAGTCGCGTGGATGTTTCTGCTTCTTCAGAATACGGGCCCGCTCACCAGCGTCGAGCACGGTCTTGCGGATCCGGATGGTCTCGGGCGTGACCTCGACACACTCGTCGTCAGCAATCGACTCGAGTGCCTGCTCAAGCGAGAAAACCTTTGGTGGCGTGAGGCGAATGGTGTCGTCGGACGACTGTGTGCGGATGTTGGTCTTGGCCTTCTCGCGACAGATGTTGACGTCCATGTCCTCATTGCGAGAGTTCTCCCCGACGACCATGCCCTCGTAGACCTGCTCGCCGGGGGCGACGTAGAGCGCGGTGCGCTCCTGCAGCGACTGGATGGCGTAGCCGGTCGACTGGCCGGTGCGGTCGGCAACCACGCTGCCTCGATCTCGGGTGCGGATCTCGCCCGCCCACGGGGTCCAGCCCTCGAAGACGTGGTGGAGCATGCCGGTGCCACGGGTCTCGGTAAGAAACTCCGTTCGAAAACCGATCAACGCACGGGCGGGAACGACATAGTCGAGCCGGACCCAACCGGTGCCGTGGTTCGACATGTTCTCCATCGTGGCCTTGCGAGCACCGAGGAGTTGGGTCACAGCGCCGACGTGCTCCTCCGGTACGTCGACGGTGAGCCGTTCGGTCGGCTCGTGAAGCGTGCCGTTGATCTCCTGAGTCAGCACCTCGGGCTTGCCGATCGTGAGCTCGAAGCCCTCACGCCGCATCGTCTCGACGAGGACAGCCAGCTGCAGCTCGCCACGACCCTGGACTTCCCAGGCATCGGGACGCTCGGTCGGCAACACCCGGATCGACACATTGCCGATGAGTTCTGCGTCGAGACGGCTCTTGATGAGGCGGGCGGTGAGCTTCTCACCCTCCTTCCCGGCGAGTGGCGAGGTGTTCGTGCCGATCGTCATCGACAGGGTCGGTTCGTCGACGGTGATCGTCGGGAACGGACGCGGATCCTCACGATCGGCCAGCGTGTCGCCAATGGTGACATCCTCGATGCCGGAGACGCCGATGAGTTCGCCCGGCCCGGCCTCGTCGACATCGACCTGGTCGAGTGCCTCGGTGACGGTGAGCGTGCCGACACGGGCGGACTCGATCGAACCGTCCTCTCGGCACCAGGCGATCGCCTGACCTTTCCGGATCGTGCCGTGCTCGACCCGGCACACGGCGAGACGCCCGACGTACGGCGAGGCGTCGAGATTCGTGACCCAGGCCCGCATCGGGTGNTNAGGATCGTGCTGTGGAGCGGGAACGGTGTCGAGCAGTGTGCGAAAGAGCGGCTCCATGTCGGTGCCCGGNACGTCGGGATCGAGCGTTGCCTTGCCCTCGCGAGCGATCGTGTAGACGATCGGGAAATCGATGGCGGACTCGTCGGCATCCAGATCGAGGAATAGTTCGTAGACCTCGTCGACCACCTCGGCGATCCGGGCGTCGGGCCGGTCGATCTTGTTGATGACGAGGATGACCGGGAGTTCCAGCGCCAAGGCCTTGCGCAGCACAAAGCGGGTCTGTGGCAGCGGCCCTTCACTGGCATCGACGAGCAGGACGACGGCGTCGACCATGGTGAGCGCCCGTTCGACCTCACCGCCGAAGTCGGCGTGGCCTGGGGTGTCGACAATGTTGATCTTGTGATCGCCGTACCGGACCGCCGTGTTCTTGGCGAGAATCGTGATGCCCTTCTCCCGTTCGAGGTCCATCGAGTCCATGACGCGATCCTGGAGCTCGGCCCCTTCCCGGAAGGCGCCGGCCTGCCGAAGGAGGGCATCGACGAGCGTCGTCTTGCCATGGTCGACGTGAGCGATCATCGCCACGTTCCGCAGGTCGTCGCGAGAGATCACGGGNANGAGGCTACCGAGACGTGTCNGCCTCACCTCGTTGGATGTANCCCGTGAGGCCGCTGCGCTGGNGCGCAATCTTCTGCCGAGCCTCGGTCCGNCAGCGGNGGCGGCTTTCGCTCACCCCTCGCNGNNCTACTCGGTGATGGTCGACAAGCCACCACCGACGGGCACGACCGCACCGGTGACGTAGGCACCTGCCGCCGAGGCGAGATAGATCGCCACACCGGCCATGTCGTCGGGCATGCCGATCCGTCCCATCGGGACGCCACTCGCGATTGCGGCCCGCGAGTTCGGGTCGTTGAGCGCAAAGGCCATCATGTTCGAGTCGAACGGGCCCGGCGCGATGGCGTTCACCGTGATGTGATCCGACGCCAACTCCTTGCCGAGGTGGCGAGTGAGCATGTGCACCGCCGCCTTGGACGACGAATACGAGAAGGTGTCCATGCCAGGCGGAGTGAGGCCATTCACCGATCCGGTGTTGATGATGCGGCTCGGATCCTCAGCGCTGGCGCCCGCCCGCAGCAATGGCAGCAGCTTCTGCGTGAGGAAGAACACGCCACGCACGTTGACATTCATCACCTTGTCCCAGCCGCCGGGCGAGAACGACTCGATCGGCTCGCCCCAGGAAGCACCGGCGTTGTTACAGAGGATGTCGAGTCGGTCCCAGCGCTGAGCCACCTCGGCGGAGAGGTGCTCGAGTCCTTCGTCGGTCGACAGATCCGCCGGGATGCCCTCGATGTTGCCCTTCGCCGACAGCGCCTCAACCGCTTCGGCGACCTGGGCCTCCTTGCGGGCCGAGATGATGACGTCGGCCCCTGCGTCGAGCAGGCCGTCGGCGATCATGTAGCCGATGCCACGGCTACCACCGGTGACGACGGCACGCTTGCCCTCAAGTCCGAACAATGACTGCAGACGGCTGGTGTCCATGGCGTGCTCTCCTGAGATTGCTATGCCGCCATCATGACCGCATCAGGCGCGCTTCACTACCCGAGTAAGCCGNTCGACGGCGAACGCCGAATCCGAANCGGGAGATTCAGCTGACGTCCTCGCCGTACATCTCGCCGAGCGGATCGGCGAGCAGTTCGAGACGTTCGCCGTCGGGCCCGTTGAAGTAGATCGAGGACTCGTGCTCGAACACGATCTCGACGCCGGCGTCGTGCAACTTCTGCTTGAGGTACGCCTGCTTCNCGGGCGTGACCGAGATCGCNAGGTGATGCATCGATCCAAGCACCTCGGCGTACGGGCCGAGGTCGAGTCCGGGGAAATCGAAGAAGGCGAGAAGGTTGCCGTTGCCGATGTCGAANAAGAANTGGGTGCTGCCCGTGTAGTCACGGTTCTCNAAGAGTTCCGTCAACGGGAATTCGAGCANGTCCTGGTANAACGCGATNGTCTGCTCNACGTCGGAGGANAGCAGGGCGAGATGGTGGACGCCACGAGCAGAACTCGGCGGACGGTGCTCGTGGAGGTGCCGAGCGCGAAGGCGATCCCATTCGTCGGAGCGGTCGACGTCGTCGCCGTGGTCGGTGATCGCGGAGAAACGAGGGACGCTGGTGTCGGCCATGGCGTCATTATTTCAGATTTGAACTACCCGGCCAACGCGTGGTCAGCGGATCCTCGCCATGCGTCGATACTGCGCCTGCAGGCTGCGCTCGAACCCGTCGTCGGTTCGGGCGATGATGCCCGTGACCATGCCGAACACGAAACCGGCGACATGCGCGACCCAGGCGATTCCGGCGTCGTTGCCGATGAAGAACTGGCTGATCAGCCAGAACGCCAGCAGCACGAGGGCGGGAATTCGAGGCCACACCGGGATGAACGCAAGGAAGATCACCGTGCGGACCCGGGCCCACGGGAACCACACGAGGTAGGCCCCCATGACACCGGCCACCGCCCCCGATGCCCCGACGAGCGGCACCGTCGAGTCGACCTGGGCGAGCACGTGGGCAGCGGTCGCGACCACGCCGGAGATGAGGTAGAGGAGCAGGAACGAAAAACGCCCCATCTGGTCTTCGACGTTGTTGCCGAAGATCCAGAGGAAAAGCATGTTGCCGAAGAGGTGAAGCCAGCCGGCGTGCAGAAACATTGAGACGAGCACCGACAGCCAGATGTTTTTGTCGGCAAACGGGGTGATACCTCCACCGCCGAGTCGATCGATGCATGCCTCCGTGTCTCCACCCTGGACCGTGGCGGCGATCTCAGCAGCGGTCAGCGGACGCCCCTCGCTGAGCTCACACGGGATCGCAGCCCGCTCGTAGGTGAAACGAATGTCCTCAATCGTCTCCTGCTCTGACGGCAGATCGAAACTCTTGGTCGCTGATGGCTGCACCCACACGAAGACGACCACACAGATCAGGATCATCAACCCGGTCACATACGGCGTGCGCAGTGTCGGGTTCTCGTCCTTCACCGGAATCACGAAACCGCCTCCCAGGCCCAGCGGCGAGCGGCGTCAGCGCCGAAGATCCGAACCTCAGTACCGTCGGCGGTGAACATCGCCTCGGGCGGGTCGATCTCGGTGTCGGCTCGGCGGGTGAGCCGAATCTTGGCCAGCGAACGCTCAACGTCGTAGTGGTCGGCGCCGTGGTGGGACACGAAGCCCTCCAATCGATCGAGACAGCCCAGCTCGAAGAACAGTTCGGCGACAACCTCGAGTGCGTAGGGCGCATTGAAGATGCCGGCCGCGACCTTTTCCGCCTCCTTCTTGCTGAGGGGGTGCGGGGCCGAGTCGGTACCGAAGAAGAACGACGGGTTGCCTGATGTCGCCGCCTCGGCAATCGCCATGCGCTCCTCGCGGGAATTGATCACCGGCTTGCAGTAAAGGTGTGGTCGCATGCCGTTGGCGAGCAGATCGGAGCGGTCGCAGGTGAGGTGATGCGGCGTGATCGATCCACCGACCTGGGGGTGGTCTTTCACGATGTCGAGTCCGGCCCTCGTCGAGATGTGCTCGACGGTGACCCGCAGCTCCGGAATCTGTTCGACGACTGGCAACATTTGCTTTTCGATGAAGTCAGCCTCCCGATCGAAGATGTCGAGGCTGGGGTCGGTCGATTCGGCATGCACAAGCAGCGGGATCCCCGCCCCTGCCATCGCTTCGAGCACAGGGCGAAACGCAAGCAGATCGTTGCCACCGGCAGCACTGTTGGTGGTGGCCCCGGCCGGGTAGTACTTCGCGCCGAAGACAACGCCGTCGGCGGCCCCGGCGAGCAGGTCGTCGACGACGATCTGGTCGTTGAGATACAGCACCATCATCGGTGTGAAGTCGTGACGAGCATCGGGGCCGGCGGCCGCCAAGACGCGTGCTCGGTACGCGGCGGCTGCCTGCGTCGAGGTCACGGGCGGGTTGATGTTGGGCATCACGACGGCGTGACGGAACACATTGGCCGTGTAGGGGGTCACGGCGCTGAGCATCTCGTCGTCGCGAAGGTGGACGTGCCAGTCGTCCGGTGCGGCGATCTCGAGTGTGACGGTGTCGTCGGTCATGCGCCGTACTGCTCTCGGTAGGCGTGAATACGTTCAAGCATGCCGTCGTCGAGCACAACGACACCGTCGACCTCTCGGTTATGGAGGTGACCGACGATGTCGTCGAGGGTGACGATGGCTCGCGTCGTCATCGAGAAGTCCTGGGCAACCTGAGCGAGTGCCGACCGGTCGCCAGTGCCGCGTTCCTGCCGATCGGCGGAAACGATGAGGCCGACGATGTCGACGTCGGCATGGGCCTGCAAGATCGGCACCGTCTCGCGGATCGACGTTCCTGCGGTGGTGACATCCTCGACGATGAGTACCCGATCGCCGTCGGCCGGCAGCGCACCGACAAGAACACCGCCCTCGCCATGGTCTTTGGCCTCTTTGCGATTGAACAGGTAGCCGATGTCGCGTCCACGAGCAGCCAGGCCGATCGAGGCGGTGGCGACGAGCGGGATGCCCTTGTAGGCGGGACCAAAGAGGATGTCGACATCGTCAGGCCACGACTCATCGATCGCAGCGGCGTAGAACTCACCGAGCTGCGCAAGTTGTTCGCCGGTGCGATAGCGGCCCGTATTGATGAAGAACGGGGTCTGGCGGCCGGACTTCGTGGTGAAGTCGCCGAACGTCAATACATCGGACCGAACCATGAACTCGATGAAGTCGCGCTTGTACTGCTGCACGGTTCGCAACCTAGCCGCAGTCAGCGCCAACCTTCGGCGTGCGGGCAGTGGTGTCGGGCGATCCGGGGGTTCGTGCCGGGCCGTACCAGGCAATCTGCCAAAACCGCGTAGGGTCCGCTCGGATGCGGATCGCCACGTGGAACATCAACTCGATCCGCACCCGGGTCGATCAGGTCGTTGCGTGGTCGACCGACCGGGCAGCCGACGTGGTGCTTTTGCAGGAAACCAAGTGCGGTGACGACGACTTTCCGTTCGATGCCTTCACCGAGGCGGGCTACGACGTCGTTCACCACGGCGTCGACCACTGGAACGGCGTTGCGATCGCCAGTCGGGTCGGCATCGACGATGTGCAACGGGGTTTCAGTGGCTCAGTCTCGGCCCCGTTCGATGAGCCCCGCCTCGTCGCCGCGACCTGCGGAGGTATCCGGTGCTGGTCGGTCTACGTTCCCAACGGACGCGCGCTCGACGATCCGCACTACCTCTACAAACTCGTGTGGCTCGAACGGCTCCGCGGTGAGCTTCAGCAGCACCGAGCCGCCGAGGGTCACTCAGTCGTGGCCGGCGACATCAACGTCGCCCCCGCTGATCGTGATGTCTACGACCCGACGCGCTGGCGACGGCGCACCCACGCCAGCCCACCCGAACGCGACGCCGTCCGACGGCTGCTCGAACTCGGGCTCATCGACCTTGCCCGCGATCGTCACCCCGACACACCCGAGTTCACGTGGTGGAACTATCGGCCCGGTCAGTTCGACAAGGACCACGGGCTTCGCATCGACCTCGCCCTCTGCTCGTCGGTCGTCGCCGACAAGGCCACCGGTGTGTGGGTCGACCGAACGGCACGCGCCCACGAGCGGCCCTCAGACCACGCACCGCTTGTCGTCGATCTTGTCCTCTGAGCCGAAAACACCACCCAGAGCGACGCCATCGGTGGCGATGACCATCGGTTTCGATCTCCTCGGGCGTGCCTCCTAAGCTGCGGACATGCGACGCCTTTTCGCGATTCTCTTCCTCGCCGTGCTCACATCGGCCTGTGGCGGTGGCGGTGAGTCCACCACCTCCGAGGGGCCGGGCACCGACGCCGACGACACGGCGACAACCGCACCGCCCGAGACGACCACGGCTCCGTCGACCACGACCACCGTTGCGACCACCACGACAACCGAGGCACCGACCGCCGTCTCGCAGGTGCCCACGCCCGAGGCATCGACCGTCGCCGATCTGCTCTCTCTTGACCGGCCGGTCGTCGCCGCGCACGGCGGCGGCGATCGCTCCTACCCGCACTCGACGATGTACGCCTTCGTCGAGGCCGCTCTCGCAGGTACCGACGTGCTCGAGATGGATCTCCAGATGACCGCCGACGGCGTCCTTGTCGTCCACCACGACGCAACCGTCGACCGGCGCACCGAAACGACCGGACGGGTGCGCGACCTCACCGTTGTCGAACTTCAGGAACTCGACAAGGCCTATTGGTTCCACGACCGCGGCGAAGAACGAGACCTCCCCGACGACCAGTACCCGTTCCGGGGAATGCGGACGGGCGATGTCGAACCGCCGGCCGGCTACACCGCCGACGACTTCAAGATCGAGACCTTCCGAACCCTCGCCGAGACGTTCCCCGACCACGTGCTCGACCTCGAGATCAAGGTCCCGCTCGACGATGACGGTGAAAGCGACGTCGCCTACGCGATCGAGGCCGCCCGGGTACTCGCCGCTGCGATCGAGGAACTCGACCGGACCGATTCGGTGATCGTCACCTCGTTCTCAAGTGACGTGATGATCGCATTCCGAGAATTCGCCCCCGAGGTCGCAACCAGCCCGGGCGAGGACGAAATGTTGGCCTGGTACCTCGGGACCGGCGGGATCGCCGAGCAGGACGTGCTCGCGCAGCTACCGCCAGAGCGTCTCGGCATCGACATCCTCGATCCCGAGCTCATCGCCCGCATCCAGGCGGAGGGCATCGGCTTGTGGATCTGGCCGAACTCCGACGACCAGGAGAACGAGGCGTTCTACCGTTCGCTGTTCGAACTCGGGATCGATGGCGTCATCGCCGGTGTTCCGGCCGAGGGCGTCGCAGCCGCGCTCGGCTGAACGCCGCCGGCGCGTTACTCGCCGATGTCTTCGTTCCAGAGTTCGGGCTCGGCGGCGATGAACTCGGTCATCATCTCGACGCATTGGGGGTCGTTGGCCCGCACGAGTTCGACGCCGCGTGACTCGAGGTACGCCTCGGCCCCCATGAAGGTCTCGTTCTCACCGATCACGATGCGGGGGATGCCGTAGAGCAGCGCCGCGCCCGTGCACATGTCGCACGGCGACAGGGTCGTGTAGAGCGTGGCTCGTCGGTAGTCGGCGGCGGAGCGCCGCCCGGCGTTCTCGAGACAGTCGGTCTCGCCGTGGAGGATTGCGCTGCCGTTCTGGACGCGACGGTTGTGGCCTCGACCGACGATCTCACCGTCGATCATCAACGACGAGCCGATCGGAATACCACCCTCGGACCGTCCGATCCTCGCTTCCTCGATCGCCGCATCAAGGCCACGACGATCGTCGGCGGAGAGGTCGGGCATCAGAACTCGTAGCTCCCGATGCCGTAGAAGCCCGACGAGGCGGTCTTCGGCAGACCGAACGGTTCACCGATCGCTCCCGGCGCATGAGCAGCCGGCCGGTCACCGAGCACGCTCACCCGCCGCAACTCGCGACGCCCCTCCGTGTCGTTGACCATGATGTGGAGGGTCACCCGCTCGTCCCACATCACGACATCGCCAGGCGACCACCGCCACCGGGCTGAGAACTGGACCTGCTCCTGCCACCGAAAGAGGTACGACAACAGCATCTGGGACTCCGGTCGCGACAACTGCGGAATCCGGCGCGAGAACTGCTTGTTGACGAACAACGCCGGACGTCCCGTGTCGGGATGGGTGCGCACCACCGGATGCTCGGCGCTCTTGTCGCCGCGGGCGTCGTCGTGGATGCAGGTCAGCCCTGCGAGGAAACCCTGCATCGCAGGCGAGAGCGAGTCGTACACCGCATGACCATCGATGAACATGGTGTCGCCGCCGTGCGAGGGGCAGTCGACCATGTGCAGGAGCGCGATCGCCGGTGGCTGCTCGAGGAAGGTGGCGTCGGTGTGCCAGAGATCGGCCTTGACCTGGTACATCGAGTCGAGGCTGATGACCTCCGGGATGTCGGGGTCGACCGAGTCGAGATACGGCACCGGGTCGACCGTGCCGAAAAGGCTGGCGATGTCGCGAAGGCCGCGAAGCGAAGGGTCGAGGCCCGGCAGCGCCAGCATCAAGTGGTCACCCAGCGCCTTGGTGAGCTGGGAAGCGACACCTTCGTCGATGGCGTCGAGGTCGAGTCCGTGCACTTCGGCACCCATTCCAGCCACCGGCCGGATGTCCAATTCGCTCATGAGGCCCTTCTCCGTTTGGTCTCGGGAGCTTAGGACCTCGATTCGTCGCAGACGAGATGGCCGTCCTCAGCTACCGAGGGTGCATTTGGAACCATAGGATCGGGCCATGGATGCGCTGCCGGTCGTCGACCTCACGGCCTTCCTCAACGATCCGTCCGGCTCCGAAGGGCTCGCTGTCGTTGAGGAACTCCGCCGAGCAGCCCACGAGGTCGGTTTCGTCTATCTCTGCGGCCACGGCGTCGACCCCAACCTCGACGAGGCGATGTTCGGGACGGCACGGGAGTTCTTCGATCTGCCGGAGGCCGACCGGCGCGCCCTCGCCATCGAGCACTCCCCCGCCTTCCGCGGCTACACGATCCTCGGCGACGAGGTCACCAACGGGCGTTCCGACTGGCGTGACCAACTTGATCTCGGACCAGAGCAGCCACCACCTGAACATGGTCCAGATGACCCTGCGTGGATGCGACTGCGCGGCCCGAACCAGTGGCCCACCGCGCTCCCGACGATGGCTCCGACCGTGCTGCGTTGGATGGCGGCGATGGACGATGTCGGCATCACTGCGCTTCGCGCCCTCGCCGTGGGGCTCGGGCTGCCGATCGATCACTTCGACCACGGCTTCCTGCCCGAGAGCGACGTCCACCTCAAGATCATCCGCTACCCGTCGACCACCGATGCCGGTGACGGCCAAGGTGTCGGTCTGCACTCGGATACCGGGCTCCTGACCTTCATTCTTCAAGACGAGGTCGGCGGTCTCCAGGTCCAGATCGGCGGGGAGATGATCGACGCGCCAGCCCGTCCCGGCATGTACCTGATGAATCTCGGCGAGATGCTCGAGACCGCGACCGACGGCTATCTCAAGGCCACGCCACACCGGGTCGTCAGCCCGCCCCCCGGTCGCGAGCGAATCTCGATCGCCTACTTCTTCAACCCTCGCTTCGAACTGCCCTTTGAGCGGGTCGAGCTCCCCGACGAACTCGCCGCGGTTGCACCGGGGGCCGATCACGACGGCGTCGGCCTCCGTGTCTTCGGAGAGAACAACCTCAAGACGAGGCTTCGTTCACACCCCGACGTCGCTCGTCGCCACTACGCCGACCTGGCCTGACGCGCCTCGTCAGGGGTCGGGTTTGGCGGACGACGACCGGTCTCGCCGATCACGAGCGCGATCCAGGCGACACCGGCGAGCAGGATGCCGCCGAGCACGAAGGCCGAGACATCGAGCCCGGCGACGTCGGCGACGGCGCCGACGACGAGTGGGCCGAGAAAGAGGCCCAGATTCGACACCAGGGTGAATCCGGCGAGGTACGGGCCCTCTTCGCCCTCCGGGGCGAGATCGGCGCCGAGGGTCAGGACCGCACCCGAGGTGACACCGTTCCCGGCGCCGATCAGCACGCTGGCGATCGCGACGTCGGTGGCGTCGTCGGCAAGGCCGAGCATCACCAATCCGATCGCCATGACCGTGAAGGCCGGGACGATCGAATACAGCCGCCCGAAGCGGTCCATGATCACGCCCGAGATGGGAAAGACGACAAAGTCGATCACGGTGCCAACGGCAAGGAGGCCCCCGATCTCTGCGACCGAGAGTCCGAGCCGATCGGCGACCAGCGGGATGATCACGTAGCGGCCTTCCCGGCCGGCCTGGATCAGCATCGGGCCGACGCCGCCTCGGGCCACCCGACCTCGGTGGCGCCGCAACGATGCGCGCACCGCCACCGGCGGGGCGGCACCGACGATGCGCTGGTCCTCGCGGCCACCGGGAAGAATCCAGAAGACGGCACCGACCGCCATGACGGCACCGGCGAGCACGAAGGCGGCTCGGAAGCTCACCGCCTCGGCGACCGCCCCACCGAGAACAGGGCCGATGACCAGCGCGAGTCGGTGCGTACCGCCCATACCCGAGTTGACGCGTCCCCGGAACCGGATCGGGACACCGCGGGTGATGAAGAGTTGGCGCGACTGACCCACCGCTCCGAATCCGGAACCGGCAACGAACCGTGCGAGGACCAGTAGCACGGCGAGTTCGGTCAGCCCGAACAGCACCACACTCGTGGCCGCGGCAGCGATGGCGATGAGGAGCAGGTGATCGTTCGTGCGCCGCTCTGCGAACGAACTGGCAGGAATCCCGACGAGCGCGGCACCGACGCCGAAGGCCCCCATCACCACGCCGACTGCCGTAAGACCGACGCCGGTGTCCTCGAGGTAGAGCGGGACGATCGGCAAGATGATGCCGACGCCGAGCGTCATCATGGCGATGGGCACGTAGAGCGGCGGGATCAGCCGCCGCAACTCGGCCCACACGGACCGATCCGGATCGAGCTCCCGGGCCACGTCAGTCGCCGAGGTCAGGAGCCCACGACGATCCGTTGATGTGGCCACCGCCGTCGACGAACAAGGTGTTGCCGGTGAGATAGCGGCTGGCATCGCTCGCAAGGAAGACCGCGACCGGTGCGATGTCGCCGTCCGGGTCACCCATGCGACCCATCGGGTTGCCGGCGTCGGCCGCCGCCTCGAGTTCCGGATTCTGTTGCATGACCCGTCGGAACGACGCCGACTTCGCGGCCGGGCAGATCACGTTGACGGTGATGCCAGTCGACGCCCACTCGCGGGCAGCGGTGCGGCTCGCCGCCCGCAGTGCCTCCTTGGCGCTGTTGTATTCGAGGGTGCCCATGTGTGCGTTGACCCCGTTGAGCGACGCCATGTTGATGATGCGGCCCCAGCCCTTTGGCTTCATCACGGTGTGGGCAGCGTTCATCGCCCAGAGCGGCCCCAGGAAACCGATGTCGAGACCGCCCTGCACGAGCTCAGGAGTCTTGTGCTCGACCCGACTGATGCGGCCTCCGCCCCAGGCGTTGTTGACAAGCACGTCAAGCGTGCCGAAGTGATCGACGGCGGACGTGACCGCCGACTCGACCTGGCTCTTGTCGGCGACATCGCACGCAACGAAGTGGCCGGCGTCGCCGAGCGAGTCGGCGACGGCACGCCCCGTATCGGGGTTGATCTCGGCAACGACCACCCTTGCCCCCTCGGCGGCGAACACCCGAGCGATACCCGCACCGATGCCGTCACCGGCCCCGGTGACGAGCGCGACCTTTCCGTCCAACTGCCCCATGCCGCGACCGTATTCGGAATCGGGCGGATCCGCCTACTACGTTTCGCCCATGCTGCCCCGCCCCGACGTCGCCCATCCCGAACTCGGCTTCTACACCCTCGCTGGTGCGCCCGAAACGACGCGAGCGCTGATCGACGAGGTACGCGAGGCCGAGGACCTCGGTCTGGGATACGCCTTCGTCTCCGAGCGCTACTACAAGAAGGAGGCGGCGGTGCAGAGCGGTGCGGTCGGCGCGGTGAGTGAGAAAATCGCCATCGCCACCGGCGTCACCAACCACAACACGCGTCACCCGATGGTCACCGCCGGCTACGCCCACACCATGCAGAGCCTCACCGGCGGTCGCTTCGTGCTCGGCCTCGGCCGCGGGATTGCGCGGATGCAGGATGCGTTCGGCCTCGGCCGGATCACCACTGCGCAGATGGAGGATTTCGCCGGACTCATGCGCCGCCTCTTTCGCGGCGAAGCGATCATCGGCCATGACGGCCCGGCCGGGAAGTACCCCGTGCTCCACCTCAACGCCGGCCTCGATGAGCACCTCCCGCTGGGGATCAGTGCCTTCGGCCCCGAGACACTGAAACTTGGCGGACGGGCATTCGATCAGGTCATCCTGCACACCTTCTTCACCGAGGAGACGACTCGACGATGCGTCGACACGGTGAAGCAGGCAGCGGTCGACGCAGGGCGAGATCCCGACGACGTACAGGTCTGGTCGTGCTTCGCCGTCGTGAGCGACGAAATCAGCGAGGACGTCCGGCTCAAGAAGACGGTGGGGCGGCTTGCGACCTATCTCCAGGGCTACGGCGACCTGATGGTGAAGACGAACGGGTGGGATCCCGCTGCGCTCGATGCGTTCCGTGGCGACGAGTTCGTCTCGACGTTCCGTGGCGCGCTCGATGACGTCGCCACGCCCGACCAACTCGCCCACGTCGCCACCCTGATCCCCGATGAGTGGCTTGCACCGATGGCGACCGGGTCACCCGCTCAATGCGCCGAGGCGGTGAAGGGCCAGCTCGACATGGGCTGCGACGGCGTGATCATGCACGGCGTCAACCCGAGCCAGCTTCGCTCGGTGATCGAGGCCTACTGAGCGGCGGTTCGGGTGAGTTCGGTGATCGCGTTCGCGACGATCGTCTGCGGCTCGTCGATCCGGCTGAGGCGGACGAGCGCGACACGGGCGTCGGCGTCGGCGACCTTCACATAGGCCACGTTGGGGAGCTGAAGTCGGCGCACGCCGGCAGGCACGAGAGCGACCCCCTCCCCTGCTGCCACCAGACCGACGATCGTGGTGTACTCGGTTGCTTCGATCGCCGGGTCGTACCCGACGCCGTGGCCTCCGAGCAGCGAACGGAGTTCGGCGTGCAACGAGGGTGAACTCGTTCGCGAGAACCCCACGAACGTCTCCCGCACGAGCCGCCGCAGCGACACCGTCCGTTGACCGGCAGCGGCGTGGTCAGCCGGCACGGCGAGCATGAATCGGTCATGGCCGAGCACCGCCGAGTCGACCGCCGGCCGAACCGGCACCGTCCGGGCGACACCCAGGTCGATGTCACCGTCGACGAGCGCTCGGGCCTGCTCATCAGACGACATGGTATGGAGTTCGACATCGGCCTCGGGCCACGCCGAGCGAAACCGGCGAAGGAACCATGGAACGAACTCGAAGGCGGTCGAGTCGACGAAACCCAGACGGAGACGGCCGCGCGCACCAACGCGAAGCTCCTCGGCCGCCCTGGCAACCCCCTGCGCCGAGACCAGAAGCTGTCGAGCGTGGGGCAGAAAGGCGGCGCCGTCGGGCGTCAGCCCCACCCGTCGCGTGGTGCGCTCGAGGAGCGCGAGACCGAGGTCGGCTTCGAGCTGCCGGATCTGCTGACTGAGCGCCGGTTGGGCAATGTGAAGGCGGTCGGCGGCCCGTCCGAAGTGCAGTTCCTCGGCCACGGCGACGAAGGCATTGAGGCGCCGCAGGTTCGCCAGCTCACTCATGCACAAATTATATCAATCTCACCGAATTCCCTCCTTCACCCGCATGAGCGGATCGGGCAGACTGAGGCGATGGGGAAGAACAAACCACCGGCCAAGTACTCCGCGGTCGGGCTGCTCTGGAGGGGTCTCCGGAAACAGTCGTGGCCGCGGGTCTGGCGTGAGCCGGAGTTCAAGAGCACCTACGACGTGGTGATCATCGGCGGCGGTGTCCACGGACTCGCCACGGCGTACTACCTCGCATCGAACCATGGCATCACCAACGTCGCGGTCGTCGACAAGCAGTACCTCGGCAGCGGCGGGTCGGGCCGGAACACCGCCATCGTGCGCTCGAACTATCTGACGCCTGAAGGTGTGGCGTTCTACGACCGCAGCCTCGACCTCTACAACTCAATGTCGAACGACTTGAACCTCAATGTGATGTTCAGCGAACGCGGCCACCTCACCCTTGCCCACACCGACTCGGCGCTGCGGACGATGAACTGGCGGGCCGAGGTCAACAAGCTGCAAGGCATCAACTCGTCGGTGATCACGCCAGCCGAAATCAAGAAGCTCACCCCATCGCTCGATGTCAGCGCCGACACCCGATACCCGATCCTCGGCGCCCTCTACCATCCGCCTGGCGGCACGATCCGCCACGACGCCGTTGTGTGGGGATACGCCCGCGGCGCCGATGCCTATGGCGTCGACCTCCATCAGAAGACCGAAGTGCTCGACATTCTTGTCGAGGGCGGCTCCGGCCCCGAGGGCAAGGGCCCGGGCGGCAAGGTCACCGGCGTGCGAACCAGCAAGGGCGATATCCACGCACCGATCGTCGTGAACTGCACGGCCGGTTGGGCCAGCCAGCTGTCGAACATGGCCGGCGTGACCCTCCCCATCACGACCCACCCGCTGCAGGCGGCCGTCACCGAACCGGTGAAGACCTTCCTGCCGACCGTGGTCGTGTCCGGCTCGCTGCACGTCTACGTCAGCCAGACCGATCGCGGCGAACTCGTCTTCGGCGCCTCGGTCGACCCGGTCGCCACGTACAACATGGGCGGCACACTTGAATTCACCGAAGAGCTCGCCGGGCACGTGCTTGAACTCATGCCGGGCATCTCGAAGATGCGCCTGCTGCGACAGTGGGCCGGCCTCTGCGACATGACCCCCGACTACTCGCCCGTCATGGGCCCGACCCCGGTCGACGGGTTCTACGTCGACGTCGGGTGGGGCACCTACGGCTTCAAAGCCGGGCCCGTGTCAGGAGAACAGATGGCGGCCTGCGTCGCGAACGGCACCACGCCGGAACTCATCAAACCCTTCGAACTCAGCCGTTTCACCGAGGGAACCCTCGTCGGTGAAAAGGGCGCTGCTGCGGTGGGGCACTGATCATGTTGTTGGTTCCTTGCCCCTACTGCGGTCCGATGAACGCAGCCGACCTCTCGTACAACGGGGAGTCGCACCGCCGACCCGACCCGAAGACCTGCACGCCCGAGGAGTGGCGCAGCTATCTGTACCTGCGGGAGAACCCGTCGGGCTGGTTGCTCGAGAACTGGTACTGCAGTTCTGGTTGCCGCAGGCACTTCAAGATCGAACGCCACACCCTCACCGGCGAGTTGCGGGCGCCGGTGCTGCCCGGCCGCAAGCCTGGCGCGACCCAGGGAGACATGAAGTGAGTCACCGACTTCCGGCCCCGTTGGGTGAGGTGATCGATCGTTCATCGGCGATCTCGTTTACCTGGAACGGTAAGAAGCTCCAGGGTTTCGAGGGCGACACCATCGCCTCGGCGCTCTTGGCCAACGGCGAACACATCCTCGGCCGCTCCATGAAGTACCACCGGTCCCGCGGTGTGCTGACCGCCGACTTCTGGGATCCCAACACGACCGTGCAGGTCGACGACGAGCCGAACGTGTGTGCCTCCCATCGCAGGCTTGCGGACGGCATGGCCGTGTCGGCGCAGAACGTGTGGCCGTCGCTGAAGTTCGACGTGAAAGCCGCCAACGGCCTCGTCGGCCGCTTCCTCACCGCTGGCTTCTACTACAAGACCTTCATGAAGCCGGCGAAACTGTGGCCGGCGTACGAACATGTCCTGGCGAAATTCGCCCCGGGTGGCAGTGTCGATCTCGACACGCCGCACGGTCGCTACGACAAGCGTTACGCCCATCCGGATGTCGTCGTCGCCGGCGGTGGGCCGTCGGGCATGGCTGCGGCGCTTGCCGCGGCGGAGGCCGGTTCGTCGGTGGTGCTCGTCGAACACGAACATCAGCTCGGCGGGCATCTGCTGTGGGGCTCCGACGACGACCGGGCCGCAGCCAACGAACTCGCAGCCGCCTGCGCAGCGGCGGGAGTCGAGATCCTCACGAACTCGACGGTCGCCGGGCGCTACGAGGACAACTGGATCTCGATCTCCCAGCGCAGCCATCCCGGTGTGATCGAGCGGCTCATCAAGGCGAGAGCCAAAACCCTCGTGGTTGCAGCCGGCACGATCGAGCGTCCGTACGTGTTCCAGGGCAACGATCTTCCCGGCGTGATGACATCGGGTGCGGTCCAGCGGCTGATCCGGATGTACGGCGTGAAGCCGGGAACTCGAGCAGTGGTGTTCACGGCGAACGAATCCGGAGACTCGGCCGTCGAGGCCCTGCAGTCCGCCGGCATCTCGATCGCCCGAGTCGTCGACGCCCGATCGGGTGAGGGCATCACGTCCGCCTCCGGCTCGAAGAGCCGGGTGAAGCGGGTGACGTTGAGCGACGGCACCACGGTCGAGTGTGACCTGCTCGTCACCGCAGTCGGATGGACCACGCCGACGTCGCTGCTCAACATGGCGGGCGACCGGCCGGGGGACGACGCCGACGCTGCCCGCTTCTTCCCCGCCGGCCCACCCGACAACGTGCTCGCCACCGGCGGCATGGTCGGCGACGGCAGCCGTGACGAACTCATCGCCCACGGGCGGTCCACGGGCAAACTCGCCGCCGGCCGCGCCGCCGTCGTTCGCCACCGCCTTCAGGCTGCAACGGCCCGAGCGGCAGCGGTCGATGGGCCCGAACCCGACTATCCCGCCGACGAACGCGCCCCGCTCGAGCGAGCCCGGCATCCCGAGCTGTACCGCTCCACAACCCACGGCATCGTCGACTACTCCGAGGACGTCTCCTCGAAGGACCTCTTCAGCGCCGCCGGTGAGGGTTTCGACTCGGTCGAACTCATCAAGCGGTTCACAACGGCGACGATGGGCCCGAGCCAAGGAAAGCTCGAGACCGTCAACACCGTCGCCGTGCTGGCCGAGGCCAGGAACGAATCCATCGCCGAGGTTGGCACCACCGTGTGGCGTCCGCCGTACGCACCGATCTCGTTGGGGGCACTTGCCGGTCGGATCAATGAGCCGACGAGGGTCAGCGTGCTGCAGCCCTGGCACGAGGCCAACGGCGCCACGCCCATCCTGGCCGGGCAGTGGGTGCGCCCCGAGCACTACGGCGACCCCGCCGCCGAGGTGCGCAACACGCGCACCAACGTCGGCATCATCGACGTCACGCCGCTCGGCAAACTCGACCTGCAGGGCCCTGACGTCCCGAAGCTGCTCAACCTGCTCTACACCAACAAGTGGACGGCACTGCCGATCGGGGGCGTTCGCTACGGCCTGATGTGCGCCGAGGACGGCGTCGTGCTCGACGATGGCGTCACCGCTCGTCTCGGTGAGGAGCACTACCTGATGACCACGACGTCGTCAGGCGCCGCCAAGATCTGGAACTGGATCGAGATGTGGCTCCAGACCGAGCATCCCGACTGGCAGGTCCACGTCACGCCGGTGACCACCGGCCTGACATCGATCAACATCGCCGGTCCGAACTCCCGCGAGTTGCTCGGCCGGCTCACCGCCGACATCGATCTCGACCCGGCGGCGTTCCCCTACATGAACGTGCGCCGGGGCACGATCGCCGGCGTTCAGAACTGCATCACCTGGCGCATCGGCTTCACCGGTGAACTCTCCTATGAGATCCACGTTCCCTCGGGCCACGCAGTGCACGTCTGGGAGCAACTCCTCGAGCAGGGCGCCGATCTCGGTGTGGAGGCGTTCGGCCTCGAGGCGCAGCGCATCATGCGACTCGAGAAGGGGCACTTCATCGTGGGCCAGGACACCGACGGCCTGTCGAAGGCGCCGGTCACCGGACTGAACCCGCTCCTCAAACTCGACAAGGACGACTGGGCGGGCATGCCCGAGGTCGCCTGGACCATGGAGTCCGGCGACCACCCGGTCATCGTGGCGTGTCAGCCCGACAACGGCTCGGTTGTTCCGGAGGAGGCGGCACAGATCCTGCGATCCGGCACCACCGAGATCGTCGGCCGCGTCACATCAAGTCGCATGTCACCGACCCTGAACCGGTCGATCTGCCTTGCGCAGGTCACCAAGGAGTTCGCCGCTCCCGGTACCTCGCTCGAGGTCCTGCTCGTCAGCGGCGAGCGCATCACGGCGACGGTGCAGGAGCACCACGCCCACTTCGATCCGGAAGGAGCGCGTCTTCGTGGTTGAGATCACCCACCTCGATGCATCGCCCGACACCCGCGTGCCCAAAGCCAGCGTGCGGGCCGCGGACGGCACCGCAGCGGCCGCAACACTCGGCCTGAACTTCGCCTCATCGGAGCAGCGAGGCGACACCCTCGTCGTGCGGATCCGGCCCGACGAGTGGTACCTGCTCGGCGATGGCGCTCCGGCGATGGCGGACGGTCTCGACCTCTCGGGCTTCGCGTCGACGGTCGACATCAGCCACAGCCGCACCGCCGTTCGTCTCACCGGCGATCGTGCTGCCGACACGTTGGCCAAGCTCGGGAGCGCGGACTTCAGCGATCACATGACTCCCAACGGCGCAGCGCTGGGCAACGGCATCGCAGGTGTCACATGCGACATCGTGCGTGACGACCAACGCGGTGTGCGGAGCTATCTGCTGTTGCTCGATGGCAGCTTCATCACGTATTTCCTGGGCGCGTTGCACGACGCCGCATCGGAGTTCTGACCACGAGCTGTGTTTGACCGGCGTCTGATCGGTCGAAAGTCCCCTCCGAGGCGCTGTCTCGTCAGCGCCGCCGGACCGTTCTTCGGGATCAAGGGACTTCCGTGGCGAACACGACACTCGAACACCAGGCCATCGACATCCGTCAGGCCTTCGACGCCCACGGCTCAACGATTTTTACCCTCTGTCGTCGGTTTCTCGACGATGCGGATGCTTCGGCGCTCACCCGCGACATCTTCGTGGCCGTCGCCGCTCAGGGCGGGGCCGATCAGGCTCCGGCCTTGCTCGACGAAGCGGCACGCCGACTCGCCACCCACGCCGACCCAAGTGCGGTCGCTGACGCGGTCGAGCGCATTCGGATTGCCGATGGGCTCCGGCAGCTCGCCGAGCCTCGTCGCCGTCTCGTCACACTTGCGCTCGTCGACCGCCTCGATCATGCAGAGATCGCGGCCCGCACCAGCACCCCGGCGCTCGAAGTCGCAGCAGAGATCCGAGCCGGACTCTCGGCGATCCGGAACCACATGACTGCCATGGCGCCGGCCTGACCCTCCACTGCGTTCAGTGACGAGGCCGCTCGTGATGCGGGTCGTAGATGCCGTGAGCGTGGCGGACGGCCGGTAGGTCGGCGCCGTAACCATCGATCGTGAAGCCTTCGGTGGTGCCGGCATGGCGGCCCTCGACATAGCCGAGGCAGACCCGCTCGCCTGTGCGGAAGCCCGTCGCCGCCGACGTAACGAAACCGACGGCTTCGCCATGGACGCGGATCGGAGCTGATGGAGGTGGATCGCCGACTGGGCCGGGCATCGACGAGGGGTCGATCGTCCACACGCCGAAGCTCCAACCGGGCGGCTGATCGGCCATCGCACGGACGGCATCACGGCCGATGAAATCGGGTTTGTCGAGATCGAGGAATCGATCGAGGCCAACGTCGAAGGGGGTGTACTCCACACCGAACTCGCTCCCCCATCCGTGGTACCCCTTCTCGACGCGCATCGAGTTGAGGGCATAGGAGCCGAAGTCGCGCAGCCCGAGATCCGCGCCGACCGACCACAGCGCCTCGTAGAGCTCGATGAGGTCGGCGTCATCGACGTGAAGCTCCCAACCGAGTTCGCCAACAAAGCTCACCCGCAGTGCGGTGGCCATCACGCCGGCAATCTCGATCTCGCGCAGCGACATCCACGGGGCCGCCGACGCCGAAAGGTCGGCGTCGGTCAGGCGAGAAAGCAGCGCACGCGAGTTGGGCCCCATGACCATGAGGGTCGATGTTCGCTCGGTACCGAGCCTCAGCTCGACCGAACCATCGTCGGGCAGGTGCTGCTGGAGCCAGTCGAAGTCACGCTCGCGAGCCGCGGTCGGGCCGAGCCACAGGAAGTGGTCGTCGGCGATACGGCCAATCGTCGCCTCGCTCCACACCGTGCCGTTCGGACGCAGCAGGTACGAGAGCCGCACACGACCGGCGCCGGGAAGACGGGTGCAGATGACGCGATCGAGGAAGTCGGCTGCGCCGGGGCCGGAGATCTCGTAGCGGGTGAAGCCGCCGTGATCCATCACACCGACGGCGTCGCGTACGGCTCGGCACTCCTCGGCGACGGCATCGTGCCAGTGCTCGTCGCGGTAGCTGAGCGTGTCGTGGGAGTACTCGTCGGAACCGAACCAGAAGGCACGCTCCCAACCGGCGATCTGCCCGAAGCGAGCTCCCTTGGCAGCGAGTGTGTCGTAGAGCGCGGTCTGCTGCACCGGCCGGGCCGAGGTCCACATGCGATGTGGGAACGGGGCACCATACTGATGCTCGTACATCTCCCGTACCCGGGTGTTGGTGTAGGAGTCGCGTCCGGATCCAGCCAAGGCCCAGTCTCCGAAGCGGCGGGGATCCCACGGCCAGACGTCCCACTCAGTGTCGCCGCCGGTGATCATCTCGGTCAGGACCTTGCCGGCCGCTGCGGCGTGGGTGATGCCGATCTGCACGCCGACCGCTTGGTAGAAGCCCTCGACACCTGCCGCCGGACCGATCAGCGGATTCATGTCCGGCGTGTAGGTGATGGGACCGTTGACGAACTCGGCGATGCCGACCTCGCCCAACAGCGGGACGTGCGCCATCGCCAGTTCGGCGATCTCGGCGATGCCTTCGTCGTCCGGAGCGAACAGTGACGCGTCGAAGATGTCGGGCGCACCGTTCTCCCATACCGTGCGACCCTCGTGGCCGTAGTTGCCGAACAGCAGACGGTCGTTCTCGCGTCGCAGGTAGAACATGATCTCCGGGTCGCGGACGAGCGGGAAGATCTCGGTGTTCTCGACCAACTCCGGCACGGCGCCCGTGACGAGGTAC
This sequence comes from Acidimicrobiaceae bacterium, assembly GCA_002694825.1. Lineage (GTDB taxonomy): Bacteria > Actinomycetota > Acidimicrobiia > Acidimicrobiales > Aldehydirespiratoraceae > UBA11606. The sequence continues at coordinate 32,315 of NZNH01000056.1, forward strand.
TGGTGCTCGAGCACCGCAAGCGGCGCGCCGATACCCGCCATCGCCGAGATCTCGGCGCCGTAGAAACCGGCCGCGTTGACGACGATGTCGCAGTCGATCGCGTAGATCTCACCGTTGGACTCGACGTGCACCCGCCAGCGGGCATCGGTGCCCTCGAGGCGGTCGATATCCACGACTCGGGAGTGACGCCGAACCTCCGCACCCATCGACCGCGATCTCCGAGCCAACGACTGCGTCAGGCCGCTGGGATCGATATCACCCTCATAGGGGTCGAGCAGGCCGGCGATGACCGTGCCGTCGTCGGACCAATACGGATGCATTGCCTCCATCTCGGCCGGCGAGACGATCTCGAGATCGAACCCGAGGCCGGTCGCGATGGCGACCAGATGGTGGAAGTGATCGATGCGCTCGGGCGTGTGGCCCGGCCAGAACGCCCTGGTGTGGCGATAGGTGATCGGGTCGTCCGGATCATCGGCCAGCTTCGAGTAGGTCTCCCACGCATAGTTTCCGGCGCGCTGACCCAGCCAGCTGTTCGAGAATGTCGGAACGTTGCCGGCCGCGTGCCACGTCGAACCGGCAGTGAGTTCATGCTTCTCGATCAGAACCGAGTCGGTGCGGCCGGCCGCAGCCAAGTGCCATTGGATCGACGCGCCGACGGCACCGCCGCCGATGACGACAATCTCGAAACGGTCGATCACGGGTGTTGCTCCAGATGGATCGGGAACGCGGCGCGAACCGCGGCCTCGTTCGTCGTGTCGAGATGGTCCGGTCGCCCGGCCGCCAGGATCTCGGCGACCTTCTGGCTGGCCGCATCCCAGATGCTCGGCTCGCCGGCCGACACCCACTCGGCGACCGACTGGCGATCGCCGAGGTCGGGGTAGACATATTCGCTGCGCATCAACTCGAGCGTCTGTGGACTCCCGAGGTAGTGCCCCTCACCGCTGACGACATCCTCGATGACGGCGAGGTCGAGATAGGACGGGTCGACCTCGACCCCTCGGACCGAGCGAAGGATGGCACCGCACATGTCGGCGTCGATCACGAGGATCTCGGGACTTGCGACCATGATCGAGCCGAGCATGCCGACAGAGAGTTGCACCATGTCGGCGCCGGCGTGCGCCGAGAGCGTGACGGTGTAGCTCTTCTCGTAGCCCGCCTGAGCGTCGGCGGTCTTCGATTCGGTGATGCCGGCGGAGACGGCGTTGGGAATGTCGAGATCTCGCAGCAGCTGAGCGGCCGCCGCCGAGACGACCGCCGCCTCGCCACTGCCACCGGTCATGGCACCGGTACGCAGGTCGGAAACGAACGGCATGAACGCATGGATGCACGGATGGCCGGGCTTGATGGCATCGGCGAGCACCACACCGGCGAGAATCTCGGCAAGGCCCTGCGCCAGCGATCCGGCAAGCGACGGCGGCGAGGTGGCTCCGGCCTGTCCGGCGGAGCAGGTCTGGATGATCATCCCCCGCTCGATCGCCCGCTCCATGATCTCGCAGCCCTCAGGCGAGAAGCGGAGCGGTGGAACGACGTGGACGACCACCGCCATCGAGAACGGCTGGGCTGCGAAGCGCCCGGTGCCGCCGAGCATCATGTCGAACAGGTCGACGACGGGATCGACGGTGTCAGCCGACGTGAAGCTCACGCCCGTCGGCTTCGCGGTGGCGGCGGTGACTGCGAAGGCGGTGTTGAGGTCG
>NZNH01000057.1 GCA_002694825.1 Acidimicrobiaceae bacterium
CGGAGGAGAGCCTCCCTCTTTTCCTCATCCACCGCCTCTACGCCTTGCACCAGCCACTTGCCGGAGGTGAGCTGTTTCTTCACCTTTCCGCTCTCCCCGTCCATGAGGTAGAGGTGGTTCCACCCATCCCGCTCCGAGAGCCAGAGGATCTCCTTTCCGTCGTCGAGATCCCATCGGTAGGATTTGCCGAAGACGAAGACGAACGTCTCGCTGTCCTCCCTGACCACGATGCGCTGGCGCCGCTTCCTCGCATCGATCTCAATCAGGCGGTGCTTGCCGAAGCCCCGCTCGATATACTCGAAGACGAAGTGAGCTCCTCCCTCGCGCCAGCGGTGGCGGCGGAACATGAAGGCATTGGGACAGAGCGACTCCTCAACCATGATGGGCTCGCCCGCCACCGGGAAGATGACAGGGCGCTCGACGCTTAATTCGTCGCCGGGCTTGGTGTAGTCCCGCGTGAAGGTCTTTGGCTGCAGCTGGTCGTCCGGGGACGATTCGACGTAGGTCACCTGTCGTCCGGCGCGGTCCTCGCTCTTCCAAACCGTGTAAAACTGCGAGTCGTGCGACCACAGGACGCGGTTTGGCGAAAACCGCCAGCCATTCCCTGCCCGGCCGACAACCTTGCCTTCACCTCCCTCGCCCGGGCGGAGGACAATCTCCTGTTTCCCAACCTGGAGGGTCCATTTTCCATCCGGAGAGGTTGTGCCCTTCGGCCCTTCCTTCCCCTGCTCCTCTCCGTGAGGCGCGAAGTCCGCTGGCACGCGGGACTCCTCCAGTCCGTCGGGCTGCTCCATGATTTCAGAGCGTTCCCCCGTTTCCAGGGCGACCCGGATCCAGCCCTGGCCGGCCGCCGTCGTAGTCGCGGTCGCCGACGACCGGATGGTTGATCGCCCGCAAATGCACCCGGATCTGGTGGGTACGCCCGGTCTCGAGTCGACACTGGACCAACGAGCAGGCAACCGGCATCTCGAATCGCCGCTCGACGCGATAGTGGGTGATCGCGTGGCGCCCGTTCTCGGTGACGGTCATGCGGGTCGGATGGCGAGCCGATCGCCCGATCGGAGCATCGATCGTGCCGGCGTCAGTATCGAGATGGCCCCAGGCGAGGGCAAGGTAGACGCGCTCGGGTTCGTGGGCGCTCATCTGGCCGACCAACCCGACGTAGGCCTCCTCGCTGCGAGCAACGACCAGCAGGCCTGATGTTCCCCGGTCGAGCCGGTGCACAACGCCCGGACGGTGGACCTCGCCAATCCGCAGGAGTTCCGGATAGCGCGCAACCAGTCCGTTCACGAGCGTGCCATCGGCCTGCCCGGCCCCAGGATGCACCACAAGGCCGGCCGGTTTATCGACCACGATCACGTCGTCGTCTTCGTGAACGACCGTGAACTCGACATCGACTTGGGGCGCCGGGGTGGGATCGTCGGGAGGCGGGAGTTCGATCGTGACGACCATTCCGGCGTCAACCTTGCGGCTCGCCGTCGTGATTGGTCGGCCGTCGACAACGACCTTGCTCCCGACGATCAGTTCCTTCGCAAGCGAGCGGCTGATCCCCGCAATCGCCGACACGACGCGGTCGATCCGCTCGCCGTGGAAGGCTTCTGGAAGCGTCTCGATCAGGTGCTGGTCGTTCATGGCGGCCTCGTCGGCCCAAGCCGACTCAGAGACGGTTGCCGAGTCCGCCAACCTTGTACTCGACGCGCTCTGCGGCCCACGGGATCGCACGGAGGCGCTCTTGAGGGATCGACTTCCCTGAGGCGACACAGATGCCGTACGTACCGGCCTTGATGCGGCCGAGTGCGGCGTCGATCTGCTCGACGGCTTGGCGCGCCTGGTTGGACAGCGCAAGGTCGCGTTCACGCTCCACCGCAAGCGTGTCACCCTCGCCTGACTCTTCGTCGAACTGGACGTCGCCGGGTTCACGCCCCTCGATGAGGGCGTCGGCCTCGGCCCGATAGGTCTCCTCGGAGTGCAAGTACTTGGCCCGCTCCTCCTCGAGACGGGCCTTCATCTCGCCGATGAACTTTTTGCCGAACGGCGATTTGGCCTTCTTGACGGTCTTCTTCGCAGGGGCCTTCTTCGCCGCTGTCTTCTTCGCAGGCGCCTTCTTCACGGCCTTCTTCGCAGGGGCCTTCTTCGCCGCTGTCTTCTTCGCAGGCGCCTTCTTCACGGCCTTCTTCGCCACGGGCTTCTTCGCCGCTGTCTTCTTCGCAGGCGCCTTCTTCGCCGCTGCCTTCTTCGCCACGGGCTTCTTGGCAGGTGCTTTTTTCGCAGGAGCCTTCTTCGCGGCCTTTTTGGTGGCGGACTTCTTGACCGCCTTCTTCGCCGTCGCCATTGCGCTCGTCCTCGTTTCGTCGCTGGTTCACGCCTTGAACCGGCTCAAGGCGGCGAATTGTAGGGGCGGCACGGACGATTACCGCGAATACCCTGAGGAACGGTCAGCGCCGGCGGTTGAACCAGCTCCGCCCGCCGTCGTCCTCCCGGTCGTCGAAGAACATCGCCAGCGCGTCCTCGCCGAACTCGTCGGAACCTTCGCCGCTGGCCGCGTCACGCAATTGCTCGAGAAAAGCGTCGCTGCTCGCATCCGGCTCGGGCTCGTCGAACAACGGGGGTTCGTCGCTCGGCGATATCTCCTCAAGATCCGCCGACGTGATCAGCAGCGGTGGGGCATCGGCGGTGGACGGCTCAGCACCGTCCGACTCAACGACGGTCACCTCGTCTGGGATGTCGAATGCCGGCGCCTCGTCAGCGACCATCAGCGAGGTGAGCTCGGAGTCCGGCATCGGGCTCGGAGCGAACGTGAACACGTCCGCTTCGGCCGCTTCGTCAGTTGGCTGCGGAGTGTCCTCAGTCAGGGGGTCCAAGGTTGTCACCTTTTCCTCCTCGACCGACGCCGTCTCGGCGACGCCATCCGACGCAGCCTCATCCGCAATGACAACGGCCTCGATGGCCTGGGTGATCTNCGACTCGGGAGCGGGCTCGGGCGCAGAGCCAGTCGAGTCGACCGCTTCGATAACGACGGGATCGGCGATCTCGGCGGGGGCGACGACACCGCTCGTTGCGGGCATTGCCGGAAGGCGGAACTGTTCGGGATCGTCAAGCACGTGCTGAAGCGCAGCGGCGGACGCCCCGAGCACATTGCGGGCCTGCTCGAGATGCCGCTCGAGAATCGCGATGTCGTCGGCGAGAAACGCCCGATACCGCTCAAGCTCCGCGACTTCGGCGGCGACGCGTTCCCGCTCGGTGCGCACGCTCTCCTCAACAGCGGCCTCGGCTTCGGCAAGCATGCGACGACGATCGGTTTCGGCTTCGGCGACGACAAGCGAAGCATGCTCGTCGGCCTGGCGACGGATTTCGGCGGCTTCGGCCTGGGCCTCCTCGATCGCGGCGTCGGCGGTGCGCTGCGCCAACACGAGCATCTTGGTCAGGCTCTCCTCTTCCGCCTCGACCGGATCGGCACCGCTCGACCCGGTGGTGTGCGCCTCGGCAGCCTCGACTCGACGTTGCAGCTCGGCAATTCGGCCCTGCACGAGCGCAGCCGCCTTGGCGACTCGGTCGATGTAGGCGTCGACCTCAGCAACGTCGTAGCCGCGGAAGCGCTCGTTGAACGCAATGTCCTGGAAGAGCGGAGCAAGATCATCCATGCGGCGCATCCTAGATTCCGTGCCGCAGNTGATGAGGGACCGNAGCGCAGCGTCCCGAGTCCAGAATCAGCAGATGATGCCTCGCAGGACCTGCACGCCGATGATCACGATGATCGGCGACAAATCGAGGGCGACGGAGCCCAGTCGCACGGCAGGGATCGCCCTGCGCAGCGGCGCCAGCACCGGGTCGGTGACCATGAACAAAAAGCCCGCAACGGTCGCCATCGACCCATTCGGGTCGAGTGGGAACCAGCTCAGGATGATGCGAGCAAAGACCGCGAGCAGGTAGAGATCGAGAAAAAGACAGATGATGAGCACGATGGGTCACTCGAAGGCGCGGCGAGTGTCGNCGTCCGAGACTTCGACATCGGCGGGCACCAGCAGGTACACCTGGTCTGCAACCCGCTCCATGCTCCCGCCGAGGGCGTAACAGAGNCCACTTGCAAAGTCGACGATTCGGCGACGCAAGTCACGATCGGCGTGCTGCAGGTTAACGATTACCGCCTGGGCGGCCTTGAAGCGGTCACCGATCAGTTGGGCATCGTTGAAGGTCTCTGGGCTGACGGTGTGGGGACTCGTCGCACGACTGTCGACAATGCGGACCGCCGGCGGCACCGCAGCGTTGGGGGCTGGCGTCTCGACCCCCGGGGCGGGACTCGAGGGAGCGGATTCGGGGCGGGGTTCGCTCGGGACGACGCGCACCGAGCCCGAGGATTCGGAAGGCGAAATGGCTGCAATCGGACGAACCGTCGCACTCTGAGGGCCGGGGGCGGGGTCGGCGACCGCCTGCACAGGACGTGGGTTGGCNGACGCCGGCGCGGCCTGAAAACCGGAGCCTTCGAAACCGGCATCAATGGGCGCGTACTCGTCGAACGAGTCGTATTCATCATCAGGACCCAGCCCGAGATAGATGAGCGTCTTCTTCAGCATGGACACGATTGCCCTCCTTGAGGAGAGGCTACTCCCGTCCCCGCCGTCGTCGGTGTCATCCCCNCACCTGGCNGACGGTCACCCGAGTCGTTCGCCGAAGAGGTCGCGGCCGATTCGAACCATCGTGGCGCCCTCGTCGACGGCGATCTCGAGATCAGCGCTCATCCCCATCGAGCACTCGTCGAGATCGAGTCGATCAACGAGGCGTCGAAGCACGGCGAAGCCGGGGCGAGCCGCCTGCGGTTCGGCGAGGAGTGCGACCCCCATCAGACCGATGACCTCGAGCCCGGCATCGGTGGCGTGCATGACGAGATCCTCGGTGGTGTCGGGGCCGCAGCCGCCCTTGTTCTCCTCACCAGAGATGTCGACCTGAATCATCACCTTGGCGCCTGGCGCTCGCTTGGCGATCTCGGTGGCGAGCTCGGGCCGATCAACGGTTTGCCAAACGTCGACATGCGGAGCGAGAAGCCGAACCTTGTTGCGCTGGAGTCGGCCGATGAAGTGCACCGTTGGTGTCGTGGTGATCTCGGTGAGCTTGGCAGCCGCCTCTTGGGCGTAGTTCTCGCCGACGTCGTCGAGCCCGGCTGCGACAGCGGCGTCGACGGCCGACGGACCAAAGGTCTTGGTGACCGCCACGATGCGGATATCGGCTCCACCTGCAGCATCGAGGCGGGCCCGGACGGTTGCAGCCCGTTCGGCGACGACCGCCGGGTCGACCGGGGTCATGCGGTCACCAGCCGAGCTGCAGTGATCTGGCGGCCCACATCGCCGCGTACGCGGTGGGAGAAAAAGCGCTCGTCAGCGGTGTCGAAACCGAGATCGTCGACGATGTCGACACCTGCTCGGTGCAGCGCAAGCGTGGTCGCGGCAGCCATGTCGAGGGCGAGAGTACCGGCGACCGTCTCGCCGCGGCAGGCGCCGCCGACAGCGGTTTCGACCTGGGCGAGTTCGTCGGCCCCGAACTCATAGTGGCCTGGCCGGATGCACGGGCCGATGACCGCCTGGAGCCGGCTGGATCCGATCGTTCGCAGCGCCTCGACACTGTGATCGATCACGCCTGCGACAAGACCTCGCCACCCGGCGTGGATCACCCCGACCGCGTGTTCGCCGACCACGACGACCGGGACGCAATCCGCGGTCTGCACACACAGCACCGCTCCCAGCAGCCCGGTGACGGCGGCATCACCGTCGGTGCCGGCGTGCTCGCCGTGTGAGTCAACGAGCGCGACGTCGGAGCCGTGGACCTGCCGCAGCCATGTCCATTCACCATCGAAAACACTGCGGCGACGCTCGGCGAGTTCGTCGGCAGGTGCGTCGATGCGAAAGTCGCCGTCATACCGGTCGGTCACGCAGAGTTCGACTGCTGTGCCGGCGCCTGCGGGGAGTCGCCGGAAGCGCATCGGCCTACTTCAGGAACGACGGGACGTCGAAGTCGGGATCGCCAAGATCAAGATCGCCTTCGTCGTCGGTGGCAAACACGTCGACGATCGGCACCTCGCCGGTGGGATCACCGCCCTCGAGCATCGGCTCTCGGGCCGGCGCTTGCCCCGTGCGAGCGATCGACTCATCCCAGCGATCAAATCCGGCAGCGATCACGGTGACACGGACGTCGTCGCCCATCTCGTCGTCGATCACCGTGCCAAAGATGATGTTGGCGTCCTGGTGGGCGACGCCGTGGATGATCTCGGCCGCCTCGTTGACTTCGAGCAGACCGAGATCCGGACCGCCGCAGATATTGAGGAGAATGCCCCGGGCGTTCTCGATCGACGCCTCGAGCAGCGGACTCGAGATCGCAGCGCGGGCGGCGGCGATCGCTCGGCCCTCACCGCTGCCGTGACCGATCCCCATGAGTGCCGAACCGGCGTCGACCATGACGGTTCGAACGTCGGCGAAGTCGGTGTTGATCAAGCCGGGTGTGGTGATGAGGTCGGTGATGCCCTGCACACCCTGCAAGAGGATCTCGTCTGCCATCTTGAACGCGTTGAGCATCGACGTGTCATTCGTCGAGATCGACAGCAGTCGATCGTTGGGGATGACGATGAGGGTGTCGACCTTCTCCTTGAGTTTCTGAATGCCCTGCTCGGCCTGAACAGATCGGCGACGACCTTCGAAGGCGAACGGGCGGGTGACGACACCGATGGTGAGCGCACCTTGGCTCTTTGCGACCTCGGCGATCACCGGCGCGGCACCCGTACCGGTGCCACCGCCCTTGCCGGCGGTGATGAACACCATGTCGGCGCCAGCGAGTGACTCGCGGATCTCGTCGACGTGTTCCTCTGCGGCTTGGCGCCCGACCTCTGGGTCCGAGCCAGCGCCAAGCCCGCGCGTGAGGTCGCGGCCGATGTCGAGCTTTTCGTCGGCGTCACTCATGAGCAGCGCCTGTGCATCGGTGTTGGCTGCGATGAACTCAACGCCCTTCAACCCGGCATCGATCATGCGGTTGACGGCGTTGACACCGCCGCCGCCGACGCCGACGACCTTGATGACAGCCAGATAGTTCTGCGGATCAGACATCACCTTGGGATCCCCCGTGCGAGATCAAGTAGAGCAGTGCCCAGGCACGCAATGGTGCGCGCCGGAGTGACGAGACCGTACACCCGAACCCCACGGATTTTGGGGACGCCCACCCTCGCTAACCCGTCAGGGCAGCCGTCACAGGCTCGGCGCACTGGGGTGAGCGCTTCAGCACGGGGTTATCGCCGACCTGCACATCGATCTCACAGATCCCCGCCAGGTCGACCTGGTCGAGCACGGAGCGAACCGCGTCGTACTTGGTGTCGAGATCACGATCGTCGCCCATGATGGCGACGACATCGCCGACCAGATCGAGTCGGAGCAGCGGCGAACCGGTTCCTGCGTCGTCGGTGCCGAATGTCTCGACCCACGGTGCGAGGTCGAGCGGCATAGCGTCGATCAGTTTGAGTGCCGGGAGGGCAAGGGTCTGCACGTCGCCGAGATCACCGACGGGCCCGAGCGTGATGACGGGCAGGTCGCCGACCGCGACGGTTTCCGAGCGGGCGATCGCCACCGCTTCAGCATCGATAACGACCCCGCTGCCGTCACCTACGGGCAACAGGGCGACACCGATACGGCGGGTAACCGCAATCTCAACCGTGCCGGGCCACGCTCGGTCGACGGCAGCCGTCCGGACCCAAGGCAACGCGACAATCCCCTCAGCGGCGCGGCCGAGGTCGAGATCGAGCATCGGCGTGCCCACGACCAGGCCAGATGCCTCGGCAACCTGATTGGCCTCTACGCCGAACGCCCCGTCGATCTCGATGGTGTCGAGATCGAAGACGGCCGACCGACTCAAGGCATACCCACCACCTGCAAGGGCGACGAGCACGACGATGCCCACGAGAACGCGAAGACGGCGCCGTCCTTCGGCGCGACGGACGGCAATTCTCCGCTGCCTGAGCCGAGGATCGATCGATGTCACGACGACCAGGGCACCTCGTCGTCGGTGAAACCGACAAGATGGGTCTCGGGTTGCAGCACGACGCCGTGGGCGAACTCGACCAGGGTTCGGACCTCGTTCATCACCTGGAGCACATCGGCCGCAGTGCCGCCCTCGTCGGCCTGGATGAAGTTTGCATGCTTGTCCGACACCTCTGCGGTGCCGACCCGGAGACCCTTCCCGCCGGCGGTGTCGATCAGTCGTCCGGCGCTGTCGCCGTCGGGGTTGGTGAACACCGAACCTGCGTTCTGACCGCCGGGCTGGTTGTCGCGGCGCCACTGGACGATCTCGGCCATCTCGGCCTTGCCCTTGCGTTCATCACCCGGGCTGAGCGACAGCCGGCAACCGACGACGAGTTCATCGGTGCGAAGTGCCGAGTGGCGATAGGACAGCTGGAGTTCCTCGGCGGGGACGATGCGCCGCTCCCCCGCCGCAAGGTCAACGACGTCGGCGTCGAGCAGTGCGTCCTTCATGTCGGCGCCGTGGCCACCGGCATTCATCCGAACTGCGCCGCCGATCGAACCCGGCACACCGACCGCCCACTCGAAGCCAGTGAGGCCGTACCCGACCGTCGTTCGAGCAACGACCGGCAGTTTCGCCGCCGCGCCGGCGATCACGATCGTCTCATCGACGACGTTGATCGCCGCATAGTCGCCAGCCATGTGCACGACAAGGCCGTCGAACCCGCGATCGGCGACGAGCATGTTGCTGCCGCGACCCAGTGTCATCACGGGAATGCCCGTGCCGGCAACGGCGGCGGCAACGGCGCTCAGGGTCTCGTGATCGTCGACGACCACCATGGCGGCGGCGCGGCCGCCAACCCGATACGTCGTGAGTGCGCCCATCGGGACGTCGACGGCGATCTTGTCGCCGATGTCGTCCATCAATCGTTCGATCACCGCAACGAGGACGGGGTTCATGCCGCACCCCGATGCTCGAGTCGTCCGATTACCTGATCCGGCAGGCCGGTGAGATCACCGGCGCCCAGCGTCAGACAGAGATCACCGGGACGCAGTCGGTGGGCCAGCCATCCGGCCGCGTCATCGAGACGCGGCATCCAGGCCACGGTGGACCAAGGATGTGCGTCGAGCACGGCATCGATGATGAGCTTGCCGGTGATGCCAGGGCGCGGGGTTTCCCCCGAGGCATAGATGTCGGTGACCACGAGAACGTCAGCACCGACAAACCCGTCAGCGAAGTCCTGCCAGAGCGCCGCCGTTCGGCTGTAGCGATGCGGCTGGAAGACGCACACGATGCGTTCCCATCCGCCGTCGGCGGCGGCGGCAAGCGCAGCCTCAACCTCGGTAGGCAGATGCGCGTAGTCGTCGACGAAGGTCACCCCGTCGATCTCGCCTCGGAACTCGAAGCGCCGAGCGACACCGCCGAACCGGGCGAGTGCTGCGGCAGCTGCGGCGGCCGAACCACCTGCGGCGATCGTCGCCACGAAGGCGGCCGCTGCGTTGCGGGCGTTGTGCATGCCCGGGGTCGGCAACTCGACGCGGGCCACCTCCGCACCATCGTGCCGGATTGTGAAGGCCACCGACGCCCGGCCCGTCGCGATGTCGACCATGCGGTAGTCGGCGTGCTCGGCCGTGCCGTAGGTGATGCCCGGCACCGCGCTCGCGACCTGCATCGCCCCGGCATCGTCCGCGCAGTAGATCGGCGTCGTGGCGGCATCGGCGAACTGGACGAACGCCGCCAGGAGTTGCTCGGGATCGTTGTCGTAGGTTTCGAGATGGTCGGGTTCGACATTGGTGACGATTGCGATCTCCGCACCGAGCGACAAGAACGTGCGGTCGGACTCGTCCCCTTCGATGATGAACCACTCCCCATCGGCCCAGACGGCACCGGAGCCGATCTCGTTGACGTCGCCGCCGATGATGAACGATGGGTCGAGATCGGCCTCCACCATCGCCATGGCGAGCATGGAACTCGTGGTGGTCTTGCCGTGTGTGCCGGCGACGACGATCGAACGACGCTCGGCCGAGATCGCCGGGAGGATGTCGCTGCGGCGCAGCAGCGGGATCTGGCGCTCGTTCGCCGCGCGAACCTCGGGGTTGTGCTCGGGGATCGCCGTGCTGATCGCCACGAGATCAGCGGCGCCGACGTTGGCGGCGTCGTGACCGACGTGGATCTCCATGCCAGCGACCCGCAGTCGTTCGACGACCGGACCATCCTTCAGGTCGCTGCCGGTGACGGTGTGCCCCATGCGGTAGAGCACGTCTGCGATCGCGCCCATGCCCGCCCCGCCAGCGCCGACAAGGTGGATATGGCGGGCTTCGCTGAGGTCCGGGGTCATCGTCGTGTTCCCTCCGGGGAGACGGCGTCGGGGCGAGGCCGCGACGCATGCTGCTCGAGAAGATCGACAACCGCTACCGCCGCGTCGGGACGGGCCACCGACGAGGCGGCCGCCGCCATCGATGCCAATCGGTCGGGGTCGTCCACCAAGCGGTCGACCTCTGCCGCGAACCGGGCGGCGTCGAGTTCACCATCGACGATAAGCACCGCAGCACCTGCGTCGACGAGTGCGCGGGCGTTGGCGGTCTGATGATCGCCGGGTGCGCCCGGCAAGGGGACGAGCACGCTGGGAAGACCAGCAACAGCCACTTCGGCGACCGATGACGCCCCGGCTCGACAGACGACGAAATCAGCAGCGGCGTAGACCGTGGGCATGTCGTCTTCGTACTCGATCAGTTGGTGGGTGAAGGCTGCGTCCGCCGGCAGATCGAGGCGCTCGGCGATGGCGGCATGATCTCGAGTCCCGGAGACGTGTCGGATCGTCATCGCAACTCGATCACTCCACCGGGGAGCGGCGTCTGCCGCTGCGTGATTGATCCGCCGGGCGCCCAACGACCCTCCGAAGATTGCGAAAAAGACATGGTCGTCCGGCACGCCGAGAGCCCGGCGAGCACTCGCCCGGCGGTCGGGATCAGGGGTGGCAAGTGCCCGCACCTCGGAGCGGACCGGGTTGCCAGTCCAGATTGCATTCGGCAGGTCGACGCCCTCGAAGGACACGGCACAGGCCTTCGCAAACCGCCCGGCCAACCGGTTGGCAGCGCCCGGAACGGCGTTCTGCTCGGCGACGACGATGGGCACACGCCACAGCACCGCCCCGATCACACACGGAACCGAGGCGTAACCACCGAGGCCGACAACGACAGCCGGTCGAAGACGGCGTACCAGTCGGACACCGGCGACGATCGCGGCGAGCAGACCGAAGACTGAGCGGACGTTCTCCAGAGTCAGGCGGCGCTGGATCCCTCGCCCCGGCAAGACGGTCAGCGGGAAGCCAGCCTCGGGAACAAGGCGGGTCTCGTTACCGCGGGCCGAGCCGACATAGTGCACCTG
>NZNH01000058.1 GCA_002694825.1 Acidimicrobiaceae bacterium
GTTGCGGCGCAGGCGACCCTCCACGATCGGGTTGGCTTCGTCGTCGGCCATAAACGACTCCGGTGTCAGCGCCCACGCCCGGGTCTGGGCGTTGGGGTTGTCCTTCGCGTTGCGCAGGTTGAGTTCACCGATGGCCCGCAGATGCTGCTCGTCGATGCCGTAGCGACGGTCGTATTCACCCGCCACCCGCTCGAACGCATACGGCCAGAAGAACTCGATGCCCTCGGTCTCGTGCCCGACCCACGCCGCCGCCGTTTGCACCGCCGCTGCCGGACCCCCCGGCATGGTCTTCTCCTGCTCGATCCCGAGCACCAGCACACAGTCGTAGCGCCCGGCTTCGATCTCGGCCATGCCGGCCAACACGGCCATCGATGACGACGCACACGCGGCCTCGTGCCGCATCGCGGGCACGCCCCACAGCGCCGGCTCGACGGTCGCAGGCATGGCCCCGAGGTGCCCCTGACCGGTATAGAGCTGGCCGAAGGCATTGCCGACATGGATGCTCTCGACGGCGTCGGCACCGATCCCTGCATCGGCCAAGGTCGCTGTCACGACCTCAGCAGTGAGGTCGGCGATGTCGCCGTCGGTCTTGGCCAGATTGTTGGCGAAGTCGGTCTGATGAACACCGAGGATGTTGGTCATGGTTGGCGGCTCCAGAGATCACGCAATGCAGGTTTGACGACCTTGCCCACGGGGTTGCGGGGAAGGGCGTCGATCAGTTCAAGTCGTTCAGGCAGCTTGTAGCTGGCGATCTCATGCTCGCGCAGGTGAGCGACCACGTCCGAAAGCGACGGTGGAGCGGTATCAGGCGCCGCCACTGCGAACACCCCGACCTTCTCGCCGAGATCCCGATCAGGGAAGCCGACCGCTGCGCACTCCACGACGGCGGGATGGTCGGCGATCAACGCCTCCAGCTCGGCCGCACTGATGTTCATGCCACCCCGGATGATGATGTCCTTCGCCCGGTCGACGAAACGCAACAGGCGGGGCGGGTTGTCGGCGCCGGCGTACTCGAACAGGTCGCCGGTGCGGTACCAGCCGTCGGCATCGAAGACGTCGCCCTCCGGCGCGGTCTCGGTCCCGGCTGGGGCGGGGAGATAGCCGTCGAACACGGTCACTCCCCGGAAGCGCAGCTCACCGACCGTGCCGGTGGTTGTGATCTCGGACTCGTCGGCCGGGTCGACGAGTCGGATCTCGACGCCTTCCCGCTCCGGCACTGGGAAGTAGCGGGCCCGTTCGGTCGGATCAGGTACCGCTGCCATCGTCGACATCATCGCCGCGCCCTCGTTCGAGCCGAACACGTTCACGATCTCGATGCCTCGGGCCTGCCAGCCCTCCACCATCCACGGATCGAGCGGGGCCGACCCCGATGCGATCTTGCGAATGCTCGAAAGGTCGAGTTGATCGAGCATGGCGTCGTTCGCCAACAACATGTTGAGCGCCGCCGGCGGCACGACCGTGTAGCTGATCCGCTCACCCGGAATCTGGCCGAGGAACACCTGCAGATCGAGCGGATGGTGCAGGGCCAGGAAACAGCCGGTTTCGATCCAGGTCAGCAACATGCCGCCGATACCGGCCATGTTCACCACCGGGAACGGGCACAGGACCCGATCGTCCGCGTGCAAGTCGAGTTCGGTCACCTGGAATCCGGAGGTGGCCAGCCACTTACCGTTGGTGCGGGGGACGCCTTTCGGAGTGCCCGTCGTGCCGGAAGTCCAGCAGACGGTGGCTCGCGTGTCTGGAGTGATCGCCACCGGCTCGAGGGGTGGGCCGGGCTCGGTCGCGGGCGCAAGGATTGCCACCTGCGGCCCCAGCGCTTCGGCCGCAGCGGCCACCTGATCGGGTCGGTCGGTCCGGTCGGTGGTGACGAACACCTTGAACCCGGCCGTCGCGAACCCATGACGCAACTCGTGCGCCCGGTGCTGGACAGGGAACGGCACGGCCACGGCCCCCATCCGGAAACATGCCAGCAGGGTGATCGGCAACTCGACCACGTTGGCGAGTTGGATCCCGACCGTGTCGCCGGGCCCGACGCCCGCCGCCTGCAGTTCAGCGACGGCACCGTCGATGCGAGCATCGACCTCGGTCCATGTGAGCCGCTGGGGCACGCCGCCATCGAGCGTGGCCCGATTCGGCGCGTCGGCCAGCGCTTCCTCGTCGGGTCGCGCGACGACGGCGCGTCGGACCAGCTCGTCGATCGTGGTGGGTTCGCTCATTGCGCCATGATCGCAGACGTGACGTCGCCGCACCGATGAGCCAGCATGGAGCCATGAAGGTGGAACTGCGCAACGAGATCCATGGCGGTCTCCCGCCCCACGACGATCATCCCTACCGCAGCGGCGTCTGGCGGCCCCAGTACCGCGAATACGACGCGTGGGACCTCGACGTCGAGGGCGAGATCCCCGACGATCTCGCTGGTGTGTACCTGCGCAACACCGAGACGGCGGTCTTCAAACCGGCCAAGCGCTACCACCCCTTCGACGGCGACGGCATGATCCATTCGATCGGGTTCGCCAACGGCGAAGCCACGTACGCCAACCGTTTCGTGCGAACCGAAGGCTTCCTCGCCGAGCAAGAAGCGGGCCGGTCGTTGTGGGCCGGCATCACCGAACACCCTTCCAATGCCGAGGCCGACCACGGCTGGGGCGCTCGCTCGATGATGAAGGACAACGCCTCGACCGACGTCATCGTGCACCGCGGCGAGGCGCTGGCCAGCTTCTACCAGTGCGGTGAGTTGTACCGCCTCGATCCGCACACGCTCGAGACCAAGGGCACCACGGAATGGGGTGGCTTCTTTCCGCGAGAAGGCGTCTCCGCTCATCCGCGCGTCGACGAACACACCGGCGAACTGCTCTTCTTCAACTACGGGATCGAGGCGCCGTACATGCACTACGGGGTCGTGAGCCCGGCCGGCGAACTCGTCACCTACATCGACGTGCCCTTGCCGGGGCCTCGGCTGCCCCACGACATGATGTTCACGGAGAACTGGACGATCCTGAACGACCTGCCGCTGTTCTGGGATCCCGAGGCGCTCGCGTCGGGGTACTACTCCAACGTGTTCCGGCGTGACCTGCCGAGTCGGTTCGCGCTGGTACCGCGGCACGGCTCCACCGAGGACATCCGGTGGTTCGAGGCCGACCCGACCTTCGTCCTCCACTGGACCAACGCCTACGAGGACGGTGACGAGGTCGTCCTCGACGGCTTCTTCCANCACAACCCCACGGCTCGAGGCGTTGACCGCAGTGNGAACGTCGACCCGAAGCACAAGGGNTTCGAGACNCTCGACATGAATGTGCTGCAGGCCCGCCACCACCGTTGGCGTTTCAACCTTGTCACGGGAGAGACCCGGGAAGAGCCGCTCAGTGAGACGTGTTCGGAGTTCCCGATGATCAACGGGCAGCACTGGGGGCGCCCCTACCGCTACAGCTACAACGCCTTATGCGCCCACGGCATCTTCGCGTTCAACGGCCTCGTGAAACACGACGTCGAGACAGGNNCCGAGACGTTCTGGCANGCGCCGGAAGGCACNTTCGTCAGCGAAACCGTGGTCGCCCCCCGGCTCGACTCGACGGCGGAGGACGACGCCTACCTGCTGACGTTTTCGTGCGACATGGTGAACGACGAATCACACTGTGAGATCTTCGACGCCGCGGACCCGACCGGTGGTCCCATTGCCCGGGTCAAGCTCCCCGAGCGCATCTCGTCGGGCACCCACGCCACGTGGGCGCCGGCCTCCCAGCTGACCTGAACCGCCGCCTCGGCGCGCCCGATCAGAGTTCGAAGGTGGCGCGGGTGAGGAAGTCGCCTTCGGTGATGTCTGCGGTGGCCTCACGACGTTCGCCCTTGAGCCAGACGGCGCCGTCGGGGTCGGCCGCAAGGTTCTTGACCCATTGGGAATCGCGACGNACGGTCGAGACGTCGATGCGATCACCGATCCTCGTGGCGACGAGCGGGACTTCGCGTGTCTTGCCGCTTTTNCGGCCGGTGGTCTCGACCACGACNATGCCGATACCGATCGGCAGGGGTGAGGTGAGGCCTGCCTTGGCGATGGGNCGCACNACCGAGTTGAGCGTGCGGAAGCCCTGCTTCACCANGTCCTTGCGGAGTTCGTCGANTCGNTGGGGNAGCANGNNANNAGGCTACGCCGAGTTTGTCGGCAGGCCCCGATCGCGCCGCTGGGTGTCAGTAGAGCGAGCCGCCNTTNTCGNCATCGNCGGTGACGTCGGCCCGGGCGGCGGCNAGCGAGGCGGCAGCACCGGCGCCGAGTGCCAGCTGGTCGGCGGTGGCCGTCACCATGCGAAAGCCCTGGTGGAAGCGCTTTGGGACGAGCGGCCCGGTCGCGTGGCAGCCGGGCATGACACCGACCTTCTGGCATTCGTCGACGATCCGGGTGTAGGCCTCGTCGAACGCTGGCGACCCGTCGTTGTTCGCCGGCGGGAGATCGAGGGTGAGNGAAAGGTCGGCAGGGCCGACGTAGACGGCNTCGATCCCNGGAACCGANAAGATCTCGGGGAGGTTGTCGACGGCCTGCTTGGTCTCGATCATCGGGATGACGGCGATGTTGTCGCGAGCCCACTCGACATAGTCGGTTCGGCGGATGCGACCGATGGTCGGCCCGAACGATCGGGAACCACCGTCTGGGGCGTAACGGCACGCCTTTACTGCTGCCTCGGCCTCCTCGGGTGTGTTGACCATCGGGATGATGACGCCCTCGGCACCAGCGTCGAGCATCTTGCCGATGATGCCGGGTTCGTTCCAGGGGACACGGACGATCGGGATCGAACCGCCGTGTTCGATTGCCCGGATCANTTCGACGGCGATCTGGTACTCGACGGCGCCGTGCTGGGTGTCGACGCAGACATAATCGAAGCCCGCCCTTGCCATGACCTCGGCGGAGAGCGTCGCCGGGATCGAGAGCCATCCGCCGATCGCGTTGTCGCCATCGGCCCACATCTGTCGAAGTGTTCGCATGCCCGGATGTCTAGCGCGTGAACGGTGACGATGAAGTCCCTGGGCGCGACGCGGTAGCGTCTTGGCNATGAGCTATGAGCGGATTCGGGTTGAACACGCTGGCGACGTGGCCACGGTCACCCTCGCCAACCCTGAGAAGCGCAACGTCCTCGCCCTCGAGACGATGCAGGAGATCNCNGNNGCNCTTCGNGAGATCGGCGAGACNGACGCGCTCGGCGTCATCATCGCAGCCGANGGTCCGGTGTTCTCGGCCGGTCACAANTTCGGCGACATGCTCGGCTCGTCCGAAGCGGAGGTGCGGGCACTGTTCGACGTCTGCACGGAGATGATGACCCTCATCCAGGCACTTCCCCAGGTCGTGATCGCCCGGGTGCACGCGCTTGCCACGGCCGCAGGATGCCAGCTCGTGTCGATGTGCGACCTTGCCGTCGCCGCCGAGTCGGCTGCCTTCGCCGCCCCCGGTGGCAAGGGTGGTCTGTTCTGCCACACGCCGATGGTCGGTATCGCTCGGGCCGTNGGCCGAAAGCGGGGCCTTGAGATGGCGCTCATCGGTGATCCGATCGATGCGCACACCGCCGCCGACTGGGGTCTNGTGAATCGGGTNGTCGCCGACGACGCGCTTGTCGAGGCGACCGACGAACTCATGCGCCGCGCCACTCGGGGCTCGGCTACCTCGAAGGCGCTCGGCAAGCAGACCTACTACGCCCAGATCGACATGGCCCAGGACGCGGCCTACGACTTTGCCTCCGGGGTGATGACGGCTGGTGCTGTTGCTCCCGACGGCCAGGAGGGCATCGCCGCCTTCGTGGAGAAGCGGCGCCCCGAATTCGGGCCCCGTCGCTGAAGCGACAGCCATGAGCGGCTGGCAACTCGCCCAGTTCAACGTTGCCACTGCCAGGTTCGATGACGACGATCCGCGTCTGGCCGAGTTCATCGACAACCTTGACCGGCTCAACTGGCTCGGCGACGAGTCGCCCGGATCGGTGTGGCGGTTCCAGAGCGAAACCGGTCGCTCCGTCGACGTGAAGGCCTACGACAACCCGCGCATCCTCTTGAACCTCACAGTCTGGGACGACCTCGAGTCGCTCTGGAACTATGTCTACAAGACCGATCATGTCGAGTTTCTCCGCCGNCGCCGGGAGTGGTTCGAGGTCGACGCCGAACCGGTGCACGTCATGTGGTGGGTGCCCGAAGGACACCGCCCNACGCCGGCCGAGGGCATCGCCCGTCTCGAACACCTCCGTGCNCACGGATCGTCGCCTCACGCGTTCTCGTTTCGGGACAACTACGAACCTCCGGCCGAATGAGCACNGTCGGTCTCGACGATCCCNAGGTTGCCCGGTTCGTGTCGGCTGTCTCCGAGTTCGGGTCCGACGATTTGGCTTGATGGTTGTCGCACTGTCGTGAGACGGGTCGTCGCTGCAGTCTCACGACGGTGCGACAGAGCGGCAGCGGATCGGAGTGAGCGGGCGACCGCCAGGATCCGGTATCGGGTGGATCGAGCGATGGTCGCCTCGGCATACACCCCTCGTTCGAGCCGTACGAGTCGATGCCGAGTGACGTCGGGGCGAAGTACGTCGGAGACGGTCTTGCTCGGCCGTCCTGCAACCTCAAACCCGGCGTCGGCGAGATCGTCGACGAGGTTGGCGACGGAGGCAGCACCACCCCGTTCGATGATGCGAGCGATGAGGTAGCGCCGAAGTTCGAGGGTGTGGAGGATCATCGTCGGAGGCTCGCGCCCCGGTGTGACAGCCCTCAGCCGTAGGAGCGCTTGGCGACCTCTTCGAGCATGACTTCGGTGGCNCCNCCGCCGATCGGNAGGATGCGNGCGTCGCGGTACATGCGTTCGATCGCGGACTCGCGCATGTAGCCCATCCCGCCGTGGAACTGGACACAGTCGTACATGACCTGATTCACGACCTCGCAGCCCCAGGCCTTCACGCCCGACATCGCCTTCACATTGTCCTGGCCGGCGTCGTGCATCCAGGCCGCGTGATACATCGACGCGCGGACGGCATCGACCTTTGCCTGGTTCATNGCCATGCGCTGGCGAATGGCCCCCANGTCGAAGAGGTGCCCACCGAACGCCTTGCGNTCCTGGGTGTAGGCGTTGGTCATGTCGATGGCAGCCTGCGCNGCACCAACTCCCATGCCCACGAGCACCATNCGCTCGTTNTGGAAGTTCTTCATCGTCTCGTAGAACCCGCGATGCACGGTGCCGAGCACCTGCTCGTCGGAGACCCAGACATCGTCAAGGANCAGCTCGGCCGTGTCGGAACAGCGCCACCCGTGCTTGTCGAGCTTGTTNGCGACCGNGAAGCCCTCCGTGCCGGCGGGCACGAGGAACATCGTGATGCCGTACTTGTTCTCGAGATCGGTCCGGGCGGCGACGATCGTCAGATCGCCGTAGACCGCATTGGTGATGTACATCTTGCGGCCGTTGATCCGCCAGCCGTCTCCGTCCTTCACTGCCGTGGTCCGTATGCCGGCCACGTCCGAACCGGCGTCGGGCTCGGAGACACCGATCGAGAAGATCGCCTCACCGGCAAGCATTTTCGGCACCCACTCGGCCAGTTGCTTGTCATTGCCCGAGTTGATGAGGTGAGGGCCGGCCATGTCGGTGTGCACGAGCACGGTGACGTCGAAGCCGGCGAAGGTCGAGGCCCCGAGTGCCTCGGAGAAGGTGGCTGACGCGAGCATGCCGAGGCCGAGCCCACCGTGCTCCTCGGGAACCCGAAGGCCGAACATGCCGAGCTCGCCCATCTGCTGCAGGACTTCGCGTGGAACCTTGCCTGCCTCCTCCCAGGCATCGCCGTGCGGCGTGACCTCCTTGGCGACGAAGTCCACGGTCTGCTCATAGATCGCTTCGAGCTCATCGGTCATGTACGCGTTACGCATCTTCCGTCTCCTCAGGGTTTTCGAACGTGATCAGGATCTGGTTGGTCTCCACATGATCGCCAGGCGCGACCCGCACCTCGTCGACGACCCCCGGGCCACCGGCAGTCAGGGTGTGGAGCATCTTCATCGCCTCGATGACGACGATGGGGTCGGCGCCGTCGACAACCTGCCCCGGCTCGACATGCACCTCTGCGACGACGGCCGGGAATGGCGCAACAACCGCATTGGCCGCACCGTGCGACCCAGCGGAGGCGGGTGCCCAGTGCTCGGAACGGGAAAGCCGGGTGAACGTATGGCTCTGGCCTCGAACATTGACCACACCGTCGACGGCCGTGCCGGGGACCGGTTCGACTTCATGAACGTTGCCGTGGAGGTCGCGCATGGCGACGGTTCGGCTCGGTCGGTGCGGGGGGAACCGTCGATCGCCTGCGCCCCATGGCCCGGATCCGGGCCGGCGGTGAGCGGCGACGGCAGCCGCCTCGAGCACGCCGTTGTCGGCGGGAAGCTCCGTCTCGTCGAGGAAGCGCGTGGTGATGCGGCCGGTTCGAAACTCGGGACGGTCGATCAGCCAGCGGTGGAAACCGCCATTGGTGACGATGCCACCGAGGAGGAGCCGGTCGAGACCGTCGCGAAGACGGGCGATGGCCGCCTCCCGCGTCGCAGCGTGCACGATCAGCTTGGCGATCATCGGGTCGTAGTGCGGCGTGATCGTGGAGCCGAGCTCGATCGCAGCGTCCCACCGGACCGAGTCCGGAACGTCGAGCACGGTGACCTGCCCGATCTGGGGCGCAAAGTCGTTGGTGGCATCTTCGGCGTTGATGCGCACCTCGATCGCGTGGCCGGCGAAGGCCACCGAGTCCTGCGCGATGCCGAGCGGGAGCGACGTCGCGGCTCGTATCTGGAGCTCGACAAGGTCCAGGCCGGTGATCGCTTCGGTGACCGGGTGTTCGACCTGGAGCCGGGTGTTCATCTCGAGGAAGAAGTAGTCGCCGGTCTCGTCGTCGACGACGAACTCGACGGTCCCCGTCGAGTCGTAGCCGATCGACTCGGCGAGTCGAAGCGCAGCGGTGCGCAGCCCGGTCTCGGTCGAATCGGGGAGGTTCGGTGCAGGGGCCTCTTCGACCAGCTTCTGGTAGCGGCGCTGCACGGAGCATTCGCGGGTACCGAGCTCGATGATGGTGCCGTGCTTGTCGCCGACGACCTGAACCTCCACATGGCGGGGCCGCGTGATGTAGCGCTCGACGATGACGCGCCCGTCGCCGAACGAGCGGGTGGCTTCGGTGACGGCCTCGCTGAGGGCGTGAGCGAAGTGGGCCGGCGTCTCAGCGATGCGGATGCCCTTCCCGCCGCCCCCGGCAGCAGCCTTCACAAGCACGGGGTACCCGATGCGTTCGGCTGCCGCGGCGAGATCATCAGGCTCCTGGGAGTCAGAGAAGCCCGGGATGATCGGCACCCGGGCTTCGGCAGCGAGGCGACGCGCTTCGATCTTGGATCCCATGGTGGCGATCGCCTCGGGCTTGGGGCCGATCCAGACCAGACCGGCGTCGAGGACGGCCTGGGCGAAGTCGGCGTTCTCGGAGAGAAAGCCATAGCCAGGGTGCACGGCGTCGGCGCCGGTGTCGGCGCAGGCGGCGAGGAGGCGTTCGCTCGACAGATACGACTCGGCGAGCGAGGCCGGGCCGATCCGGACCGCATGGTCGGCATCGGCGACGAACGGCGCCGCGGCGTCGGGATCGGCGTACACCGCGATGGTCTCGTGTCCGAGCGGCTTGGCGGTGCGGATGACTCGGCGGGCGATCTCGCCTCGGTTGGCGATGAGGATGCGCATCACTCCATCACCTCACATCCGGTAGACGAGGCCAGGGCCCGCCTCGGGCTCCGGTTGACGGGCGGCGACGGCGAGACACAGGCCGAGCGCATCACGGGTATCGACCGGATCGATCAGGCCATCGTCCCAGAGGCGACTGGTGGCGTAGTACGGATCGGACTGGGTCTCGTATTGGCCACGGATCTCGGCCCGCAGCGCGACGATCTCCTCATCGGTCGTCTCGGCACCCTTCATGCCGGCGAGGCGGATGTCGACCAGCACCGTCTCGGCGGTATCGGCCGCCATCGTGGCGATACGGCTGTTGGGCCAGGCGAAGAGCATGCGGGGGTTGAAACCGCGGCCGCACATGCCGTAGTTGCCGGCGCCGTATGAGCCACCGATCAGCACCGTGTACTTCGGGACGGTGGCGTTGGCGACGGCTGCGACCATCTTCGCCCCGTTCTTGGCGATGCCGCCGACCTCCGAGTCACGGCCGACCATGTAGCCCGACGTGTTCTGCAAGAACAGCAGCGGGATACGGCGCTGCTCGCAGAGCTCGATGAAGTGGGTGGCCTTGAGAGCCGACTCGCTGAAGATGATGCCGTTATTGGCGATGATGCCGACCATGTGACCATGGATGCGGGCGAAACCGGTGACGATCGACTCGCCCCATTCGGGCTTGAACGGGGAGAACTTCGAACCGTCGACGATTCGGGCGATGATCTCGGTGGCGTCGAACGGGATGCGGTCGTCGGCCGAGACGATGCCGTACAACTCGTCGGCGGCGTACGCCGGCGGCTCGGGCTCGGTGATGTCCATCCAATCCCGTGGGGCGTCGACCCGGCGCTGGTTCGTGGTGGCGCAGATTTCGCGGAGCTTGCCGTAGGCCTCGGCCTCCGTGGCGGCCATGTAGTCCGAAACCCCCGAGAGGCGGGTGTGGAGTTCGGCGCCGCCGAGATCGTCGGGCTGAATGATCTCGCCGAGCGCTGCCTTCACGATCGGCGGGCCNCCGAGGAAGATGCGACCGATGCCCTCCACCATGATCACCTCGTCGCTNAGCGCCGGGACGTAGGCNCCNCCGGCAGTGCAGCCGCCNAGCACGACCGAAAGCTGGGGGAGGCCTTTCGCCGACAGGCGGGCTTGACGGTAGAAGCTGCCGCCGAAGTGATCCTTGTCGGGAAAGATGTCGTCCTGCAGAGGAAGGAACGCGCCACCGGAGTCGACGAGGTAGATCACGCCGAGACCGTTCTCCTCGGCGATCTCCTGGGCTCGAACATGTTTCTTGATGGCAACGGGGACGAGCGAGCCGCCCTTGACGGTCGCGTCGTTGGCGATGAACACCCAGGGCACGCCGTGCACGANNCCGATGCCGGTGACGATGCCGCCGCCCGGNACCTCGTCGTCGTATTGGCCGAAGCCGGACAGGGTGGAGAATTCGAGGAANGCTGACTCGTGATCGGTGACCATGTCGATCCGGTCGCGGACGAGCACCTTGCCGCGGGAGAGGTGGCGTTCGATGGAGCGTTCCCGTCCGTGGCCGCCGTCGATGGCGACCTGTTGGCGTTCGCGGAGGGTGGCGACCATGGCCTCGTAGGCCGCTCGATTCTCAGCGTACGAAGCCGAGCCGGTGTCGATTCGAGATTCGATGCGCCTCATGGCGTGCGTCCCCAGAACTGTGTGGNGATGACCTCGGCGAGTTCGTCNAGGTTCCCGCGCTCGGTGTCGAACCATTCGACCGAGGAGTTCATCGCGCCGAACAGGGTGAGTCGGTGCAACCCGGGCTGGTCGACCAGGTTGAGGTCGCTGAGCAGGTGGGTCCAGCGGGCTTCGTAGGCGTCGCGCATCGGCACGACTGCGCCGCGGACTTCCGCCGGTGCCGTCCGGAACGCAGTGACGTGGGCAGCGGTGTAGGGGCCGTTTTCGAAGAGTGCGGAGAGATGGGCTCGGATGTGGGTAGCGAGGCGGGTGCGCGGGTCGGCACCGGTTGCGGCAGTGGCAGCCTCGTCCCAGGCGTGTTCCATCACGTCGATGCCCCGGCGGAACACCGCTTCGACGATCTCGTTTTTCGAGCCGAAGTGGTGGTAGAGCGAGGCGGCCTTGATGCCGACCTGCTCGGCGATCTGGCGCTGGGCGACGCCAGCCACCCCGTGCTCAAGGACAAGTGCTGCGGTGACGTCAAGAATGCGCCCACGGACGTCGACGGTGTCGATCACGGCCATGGCGGGGACGCTACCTAACGAACGTTAGGTAGGCAAGCGGCGCCGTGAGGAAACAGTCACCGTTCCTGCGGATGTTTCATCAACTCCCGAAAAGGTCAACATTACTAGGCATGAATCCCCCCGGACTTGCGATCGGTGCCCCCCCGATNGGTTGCAGCGTGCGTGCTGCGTCACGCGATGACCTTCCTCAGGTGATCCGCCTNCTCGAGTCTGCGCGGGCGAACCAGGACCTCCATCTCGACCTCGCTGATGTGGTGGCCGATCTCGGAGCCGACGACCTCACGGTCGTTGCGGCCGTCGAGAACGATGTCGTCGGCGCCTTGATCGGCCGCCTCGAAGGTGAGACGGGCCGCATCTTGGCAATCGTTGTGGCTCCGGAGTGGAGGGATCGGCGTATCGGCGCAAGTCTGATTGAGTACGCCGAGTCACAGTTGTTCGGCCGAGGCGCTCGCAAGGTGACGGCGTTGATCGCCGACGGTCGCGTCGGGTCGCTCAGCCTTGCGGAGCGAGGATTTGAAGCAATNCGCGGTCTCGCGCTCTACGAGAAGGCGGAGTCGATCGAACCGTCAGCGATGTCTGTGCTCCACCGATGGGGCGGTGAGCTTGTACCGCCCGAACGGTGGGACGAATTCTCCGGGTTGCGAGCGCAACGAGAGGTCGTCGACGAGCGGGTCCTCGCACCGTTGCTCGAATCGGACCTCGCCGAGCGGTTTGGCGTTGTGCCCCCGACCACGATGTTGCTCTTNGGCCCTCCCGGTACNGGCAAGACGTCATTNGCGAAAGCAGTCGCNGGCCGGTTGGGCTGGCCGTTTGTGGAGATCCTTCCGTCGAAGCTCGGGGCCGAAGGGCTTGCGATGATGGCTGACGAACTGCACAACGCCTTCGAGGAGTTGCTCTCGCTGGAACACGCAGTGATCTTCATCGACGAGGTTGATGACATTGCGAGTTCCCGAGCCGAACGGCCCGAGTCGCAAGCCGTGGTGAACGAACTGCTGAAGGCAGTTGTTCGGATACGTGAAGCTGGTGGCCGGCTGCTCGTGTGCGCCACGAACTCGATCGGAAGCCTTGACCCTGCTGTTGTGCGTCCCGGACGGTTCGATCTCGTTCTTCCCGTCGGTCCTCCCGACTCGGAGGCTCGGGCTGCGCTGCTCGGTGGAATGCTCGAATCGATTCAGGCCTCGGTGGTTGATGCCGCTGACTTTGTCGAGGAGACCGAGGGACTGACGCCCGCTGACCTCGCCAGTGCCGTACAGCGGGCGGCTTCCGACGCCTTTGGTGCTGCCCGACATGGCGAGCCGGATGCCCGGCTTGATGCGGCCCGCCTTCGGCGGGCCATCCGGGCNACGGTCCCGACGATCTCGGCGGACGCGCTGGCAGCCTTCCACCGAGAAGCGGATCGCTTCCAACGCATTTGAGCTCTGCGGACGCGCACACGAAACCCACCCTTGTGCGTTCTGACGCTCAAACTCCCGAGCCTGGCGAGTGAGCGGCNTGCATTTCTGGCACACTCCGGGGATGCATCATCGCCTCGGTATCGCTTNTATCTGCCTGTTCGCGCTNNTTNCGGCCTCATGCGGCGGCGGTGACAGCTCTACCCCAGAGGAATCACGGGTGGACGACGTCGTTGCGTTCCTTGAAGGGAACGGCACCGACGGCAACGGCATGGAGTTGCCTGAAGCTGAGACGCGTTGCGTTGCCGAATCGCTTGTTGCCGGACTCGACAGTGACCTTCTTGACGAGGTTCTCGCCGGCAGCTTCGATGACGATCCTCCTCCGGGCTCAGAGGTCGTGGTGATCGACGCGTTGTTCGGCTGCGCGGCCATGCGGCAGTTCATGGTCAATTCCATGGTTGCTGACGGCGCTACGCAAGAAGAGGCCGAATGCTTCGCAGGGGCCTTCGACGAGAACACCATGCGGGTAATGATGACCAGCGAGTTCACGGGCGAGGATCCCGACCCTGCAATGGAGGAAGAGTTGATGAGCGCTGTTTTCGGCGTGATGATGACCTGCGGCGGTTTCGACGAGTAGCACCCGGCGACGGGTCCGAACGGTCGAGAGGCCAGCAACGTTCGACATGACTCGCTGAGCGGACCACACTTCACGGGTGGCCATCGCCGAGCTGACTGGACGTCACGGTTTCGCCTATCAACCTGCGCTCGACGGACTCCGAGGGATCGCCGTCGTCGCGGTCATTCTCTACCACCTCNACTACCCCTGGATGGGTGGCGGGTTCCTGGGCGTCGACACCTTCTTCGTCTTGTCGGGTTATCTGATCACCTCCCTGCTGCTGGTCGAGTTCGACAGCACCGGCTCGGTGTCGCTCCGGGACTTCTGGATTCGCCGAGCGAAGCGTCTCTTGCCGGCGGCGCTGCTCTTGCTCGTCGCCGTGGCGACCTACAGCTGGTTGGTTGCTCCCACCGATCGGCTCGAGACGATCCGCGGCGATGCGATCGCGACGCTCACCTATGTGGCGAACTGGCGGTTCATCGTCGACGATGCGTCGTACTTCGAACTGTGGTCCGAGGCGTCACCGCTGCGGCACATGTGGTCCCTTGCGATCGAGGAGCAGTTCTACCTGCTTTGGCCGGTGGTGGTCTTCGGCCTGCTGAAAGCGCTCAGGGGACGAACGACCCTGCTGATCGCCGGTTGTGTTCTCGCTGCTGCTGGCTCGGTCGTGCTGATGGCCGAGCTGGCCGAAACCGATCGTTCACGGGCGTACTTCGGGACGGACGCTCGAGTGCACACGATCCTCGTCGGTGCGCTTCTCGCCCTCGTTCTCCGCCGCCTCCCACCGGTCGTCGGTTCAGCCGCTCGGATCGTTCGTACGCTCGGGGTCGCGTCCCTGACGATGCTGGGCGTGAGCTTCGTGGTCGTCTCAGACAGCGGGGCGTGGTTCTACCAGGGCGGCTCGGTCATCGTGGCGGTCGCCGTTGCGTTCGTGATCGCCGACGGCGTGAGTGGCTCACCCTCGCTCACGACTGCCCTTCTCGGTTGGGCGCCACTCCGTGGCCTCGGTCAGATCAGCTACGGCCTGTATCTGTGGCATTGGCCGATGATCGTGTGGCTCACTCCCGAGCGATTGGGCACGGATGGCCTTGCACTCGACGCGATTCGGGTCGCCGCCACCTTTGGCTGCGCGCTCGTGTCGTACGTCATCGTCGAACAACCGATTCGACACCGGTCACCCTCACCCGTTGCGGCGCTGCGTGCAGTCTCTGTTGCGATGACCCTCACCGCGTTGGTCATCGTCGTCGGGACCGCCGGGTCGACCACCAACCCACTCGATCTGGATGCGGACTTCGAGATTGCAGAAGCCACACCATCGCCCAGCTCGGCCAGCGGGTTACCTACGAGCACGACGGAGCCGCTGCCCGCCTCGTCCGGTGCCGACACGCCGACCTCCACGACGATCGGCTCCGGGCGGGTCGAATCGATCGCCCTGGTCGGCGACTCGGTTGCCGGATCCCTCGCTACGGCGATGCGCGACGCCTTCACCGGTGCCGGCTTCACCTTCTTTGACGCACATGTGCACGGCTGTGGCGTCGTGTCTGGACTGGCGGTCGACGAAGCTGGCGAGCCGTTCCCGTGGAGCGGCGAATGTGTGGAGCGCGTGCCGGCGCTCCATGTTCAACTGATCCGCGAGCACGATCCCGACCTGGTGCTCTGGCATTCGACGTGGGAGACGGCCGACCGCCTTCTCGACGAGACGTTCCTCGAATTTGGAACGCCCAACCACGACGCTGCGCTAGCCCGCGAGATCGACATCGTCGTCGAGCGCCTCAACGCCCGAGGTGCGCAGGTCGTGATCCTCGTCGCGCCACCCAACGCGCCGAGTTCGTTCGTCGCTGACCCCGATCCCGCCAGGATGCTGCACCTCGCCGATCAACTTGCGATCGCCGCCGACCGGCTCGACGCCTTGTCGCTCATCAACCTCAACCCGATCGTGTGCCCGGGCGGCCCGCCATGCCCCGAACGCGTTGAGGGGCTGACGCTCCGGCCTGATGGCGGGCACTACTCCGAAGAGGCAGCGGTCTGGCTTGTGGCGCAACTCGCCGACGCGCTGCCGATCGGCTGACTACCAGTACTCCTCGTAGTGGATGTTGCCGGGCTGCTTGCGTTTGTCGATCGTGAAACCTCGCTCGACGAGGAGTTCGACCACGCCGACGGTCGCGGGGAAGACGCCATCCTCGTCCGGAATACCGATCATCGCCGGGTTGCCGCACATGAAGACGTGGGTGGTCGCCGGGTCGAGTGAGACCCCCATCCGGGCGAAGTCGCCGTCGGTGATTAGGTCCTGGATGTAGCGCTTTGCGATGTCGGGCTCACGGGTCGGCATCGGCAGGTAGTGATAGTTGTGATGCCGACGTTCGAGTTCTCGGTGGGTTTCTTCGTAGCCGAGGTCGATGGACTGACGAACCGAAACCGCCGACACGATCGGTCCGTGATGGCCCTTCCGCAGCAGTTCGGTGATCATCGCGTTGTGCGGTGCCTCGCCGGTGCCGGTCGAGAAGAACATGACGGTGCCGGCCGGATTGGTGATCGAGTCGAGCGTGTAGCGGCCTGCCACCTTGGGGCCGAGATAGATCCGGTCACCGGGGCGCTTCAGTGCGAGGCGCGGTGTGAGCTCGGGGATGTTGTCGTCGGTCGGCGGCACGAGAACGATGTAGAACTCAAGCTCGTCGAGGCCACCCTCGTCGACGAGATAGCCATGGTCGTCCAGCACCCGCGAGCTGATGGAGTACGAGCGGCGGATCAGCTTGAACCAGCGGTCACCCAGATTCGGGTCGATGGCGTCGTCGACGCGTTCTTCCCAGTACCCGAGCCCCAGGGTGGCGTACTGGCCCGGGGTGTAGTCGGTGCCGCCGTGATCGGGCTTGACCCGCAGGACCCAGAGGTCGGAGTGGGTGGGCTCAAAGTGGGTGATCGTCGCGTTGTAGTGCTCCTCGCGGAGCTCCTCGACTGCGCCCTCGTGGCGGTGACGCCGGGTCTTGCGGGGCTGGATGCGTTCGGGGTCGAGCTCCGGGAAGCAGGCGGCCATGTCGAGGCCGATGCGGTGGCCAGGCGAGGTCGTGGCCACCGAACCCTCGGTCGGTTCGCCAAGGAACCAGACATTGCCGGTCGCGAGCGCCGCTTCGGTGACGCCTCGCTCATCGGGCGTGAGGTTTCGCCGATGCGACGCGATCACGACGTCGTCGAACTGAAGGTCGGGCGTGCGGCGGTCGTTGAAGTAGGCCATCGGGTGGCCATCGACGTCGTCGATCTCATCGGGCACCGAGCGGTACAGCACGGTGATGCGCCGTTCGCGTTCCATGCGCCGCAGCGCATTGTCTGCGGCGGGGGAGAGGAGATCGGGATCCATCCCGCCGGCGGCGAGGACAACATTGCCGCCGGCCGCATCGATCGTGGCGGCGAG
>NZNH01000059.1 GCA_002694825.1 Acidimicrobiaceae bacterium
CTCGGCGGGTCGCAGACCGAGCATCGAGAAGTCGTGAGCCTGCTCGAGGGCGACATTCGAAAAGACGACACCCTCCCCGATCAACTCGTCGAGCAGACCCGGCAACTCTTCGGGTGAGAGGAACGGCTTCGAGGCGGTGATGGTCACGCCACCGTCCTCGGCGATGGGGCCGTCGAGGTTCCAGCCGGCGGCCGCGAGGTCATCGAACCGCAGATCAGTCGGATCATCGACCAGCAGGCTCACCGCATCGGCGTTGGCGACGACGGTGTAGGCGACGCGACCCGAGCCGTCGTCATCAACCCGGATGTCGACAGTCGTGTCGACGCGACACGCGGACGCGACCAGGAGCACGATCAGCCCCACCACGACGATCCTCGCCCGTTTCACGGCCTCGAACCTAGACGCTTCGGGCCGAGATGAGGCTCCACGCCCGCAAACCCGAGCGGGAAGGACCCGGTTCGGCACCCCACCGCACGGGTCGAGCGGGCCGAACGAAAAACGGCCCACCGGAAACCGGTGGGCCGTTCGTCGATCGGTGATCGTCAGCGACGGCTAGAAGGTGTCGCCACCCTCCAGCGCCTCTTCGAGCTCGGGGGCCGTCGGAGGCTCGAAGCCCTCGATCGCACGGAACACGATCTGCAGCTCACCGGGCTGGTCGTCGCTCGGCTCGACGTCGACGATGATGATTTCCCCGGCACGGAACTCCTTGTGGAGGAGCTTCTCCGACAGCGGATCCTCGACCATGCGCTGGATCGCCCGACGCAACGGTCGAGCGCCGAGGGTGGGGTCGTAGCCCTTGTCGGCGAGATGATCCTTGGCGGCGTCGGTGAGCTCGAGACCCATTCCCTGGCCACCCAGCTGCTTGGCGGTGCGGGCGATCATCAGGTCGACGATCTGACGGACCTCGTGCTGAGCGAGCTCGTGGAACACGATCGTGTCGTCGATGCGGTTCAGGAACTCCGGGCGGAAGTGAGCCTTCAGCGCGTCGTTGACCTTTTCCTTCATCTTCTCGTAGTTGACCGCTTCGTCGCCGGTGCCGAAACCGATGGTGGCCTTTCGCAGATCAGACGTGCCGAGGTTCGAGGTCATGATCAACACGGTGTTGCGGAAATCGACCGAGCGACCCTGGGAGTCGGTCAGGCGACCCTCTTCGAGAATCTGCAACAGCGTGTTGAAGACATCGGGATGGGCCTTCTCGACCTCGTCGAACAGCACGACCGAGAACGGCTTCCGGCGAACCTTCTCGGTGAGCTGGCCGCCTTCGTCGTAGCCGACGTAGCCGGGGGGCGAGCCGACGAGTCGGCTGACCGTGTGCTTTTCCTGGTACTCGGACATGTCGAGCGACAGCAGTGCCGTCTCGTCGCCGAAGAGGAACTCGGCGAGCGTCTTGGCGAGCTCGGTCTTTCCGACACCGGATGGGCCGAGGAAGATGAACGAGCCCGACGGTCGCTTCGGGTCTTTCAGACCGGCACGGGTCCGTCGGATCGCCTGCGAGACGGCCTTGATGGCATCTTCTTGACCGATGACCCGCTTGTGCAGCTCGTCTTCCATGCGGAGGAGCTTCTCGGTCTCCTCCTCGGTGAGCTTGTAGACCGGGATGCCGGTCCACAGTGAGAGCACCTCGGCGATGGCTTCCTCGTCGACCTCGTCGAAGAGGTCAAGACCGGAGGCCTTGGCCTCGGACTCCATCGCCTCACGACGATTGAGGAGCTCTTTCTCCTTATCGCGGAGACGACCGGCCTCTTCGAACTGCTGACCTTCGACCGCTTCCTTCTTGAGGCGGACGACATCGGCGATCTCTGCCTCGAGTTCCTTGTACTCCGGCGGAGTCTCCATCCGCTTGATCCGCAGTCGCGAGCCGGACTCGTCGATCAGGTCGATGGCCTTGTCGGGAAGGTGTCGGTCGGAGATGTAGCGGTCAGCCAGGTTGGCGGCCGCCACGATCGCCTGATCGGTGATCGTGACCCGGTGGTAGGTCTCGTAGCGATCACGCAGCCCCTTAAGGATCTCAATGGTGTGCGCGACCGACGGCTCCTCGACGACGACCTTCTGGAAGCGACGCTCGAGGGCGGCGTCCTTTTCGAGGTGCTTGCGGAACTCGTCGAGGGTGGTGGCGCCAATGGTCTGCAGTTCGCCACGGGCGAGCATCGGCTTCAGAATCGACGCCGCGTCGATCGCGCCCTCGGCGGCACCCGCTCCGACGAGGGTGTGGATCTCATCGATGAAGAGGATGATGTCGCCGCGGGTCTTGATCTCCTTGAGCACCTTCTTGAGGCGCTCCTCGAAGTCGCCGCGGTAGCGCGAACCGGCGACGAGGGCGCCGAGGTCGAGCGTGTAGAGCTGCTTGTTGTGGAGGGTTTCGGGCACCGAGTCGTTGGCGATCGCCTGGGCGAGGCCTTCGACGATCGCCGTCTTGCCGACACCCGGCTCACCGACGAGGACCGGGTTGTTCTTGGTGCGGCGGCTGAGGATCTGCATGACCCGTTCGGTCTCGCGGCTGCGGCCGATGACCGGATCGAGGCTCTTTTCGCGCGCTGCCTGCGTGAGGTTGCGGCCGAACTGGTCGAGCACGAGCGAGCCGGACTGGCNGTCGCCACCGGAACCACCGGCAGTGGCGCCGGCCTTCTCGCCGGAACCGCCAGANGCGCCGCTCTCGCCACCCGAGCCGGAGCCCGAGTAGCCCGACAGCAGCTGGATGACCTGCTGACGCACCCGGCTGAGATCGGCACCGAGCTTGACGAGAACCTGAGCGGCAACGCCCTCACCCTCGCGAATCAGCCCGAGCAGAATGTGCTCGGTGCCGATGTAGTTGTGGCCGAGCTGCAGNGCTTCGCGCANGCTGAGCTCAAGGACCTTCTTGGCACGCGGGGTGAAGGGAATGTGGCCGCTGGGCGACGAGCCGCCCTGACCGATGATCTCCTCGACCTGATTGCGCACCGCTTCGAGGCTGATACCGAGCGACTCCAGAGCCTTGGCGGCGACGCCCTCACCCTCGTGAATGAGGCCGAGCAGGATGTGCTCCGTGCCGATGTAGTTGTGGTTGAGCAGGCGCGCTTCTTCCTGCGCCAGCACGACCACTCGCCGAGCCCTGTCGGTAAACCGCTCGAACATCGGGATCTCCCTCCTGGGGTTGGAGAACTTCGGGGGACACGGGCCGGNGCCCGTTCATCAAGTGTACCGGGGGGCCTCGGGCTCTCGCCCTCGGTTCCGGTGCGGTACCCAAGGTCGGGAACGCAATGTTCCGTCAACAGGTACAACTGCCAACGTAGGGAACTTCTTCCCGTTGTGACGAACCGAACCACCGATTGTCACAACCGATGTTCTCGAACCGGTTCAGATGTCCTGCAGGGGCCGCCTTGGCCGATCGATCCGCACAGGGCGTAGCGTGAAGGGCATGGCACATCCCCTCGCCATCCTTCCCCCGATGGTCGACGACCTCGCCCGCACCGAGGACGAGCTTCTTCGCGTCGTCCGGGCGGAAGGCGATTTCCTCACCGAGATTGCCAGCCATCTGATCAAGGCGGGCGGCAAGCGGGTGCGCCCCGGCTTCGCGATGGCGTCGGCCGCNGTCCTCGATCCCGCCGGATCGCCAGCCACGATCGACGTGATCCGTGGCGGCTGTGCCGTGGAACTCGTGCACATTGGTTCGCTGTACCACGACGACGTCATGGACGACGCCACTACCCGCCGCAGCGTCAAGAGTGTCAATGCCGAGTGGGGCAACCTGCGAGCCATCCTGGCGGGCGACTATCTGCTGGGTCGNGCATCGGAACTGGCATCCGACCTTGGCACCGAAGTCGCCGGCCTGCTCGCCACCACGATCACCCAGCTCTGCGAGGGCCAAATCCTCGAGCTCGAATCGGCCTACGACCCGACCCGCACCGTCGAACGCTACGAACGCTCGATCACCGGCAAGACGGCATCGCTACTCGCCACGGCCTGCCGCATCGGTGCCATCGTCGGCGAACTGCCTCGCCCGGTTGTCGAATCGCTCACCGAGTTCGGCCTCGCCTACGGCATGGCCTTCCAGGTCGTCGACGACATCCTCGACATCGTCGCCACCGACGAAGAACTCGGAAAGCCTGCCGGCAACGACCTCCTCGAGGGCATCTACACGCTTCCCGTGATCCACGCCCTCGCCGAAGAACACATCGCCACCGAACTCCGACCGCTTCTGACCAGCAGCATCACCGCCGACGAACGCGACCGTGCCCGTGATCTCATCCGGTCGAGCAACGGCATCCGTACCGCCCTCGACGTCGCCCAGGGCTGGGCCGACAAGGCCGCCGGCACCCTCACGGACCTGCCCGACACGCCCGGCGCGCACGCCCTTCGAGCGGCGAGCGCCGACCTGATCGAGCGGGCGAACGCACCGCTGAGCTGAACCGCCGGCCTNGCGCAGGCGGCGCCACAGCGTTACTCCTCGTCGTCGCCCTCAGGCGGTTCGCCGTCGACGGTTTCGCTCTCGCTGCGAACCGGTTCGGGCTTGAGCGTCGGGAACAGGACCACGTCGCGAATCGTGGTGGTGCCCGTGAGCAACATGATGAGCCGGTCGACACCAATACCAAGCCCGGCCGTGCCGGGCAGGCCGTAGTCGAGCGCCCGGAGATAATCCTCGTCGACCACCATCGCCTCATCGTCGCCAGCAGCGCCCTCGGCCTCTTGGGCCTCAAACCGCTCGCGCTGGATCACCGGATCGGTCAGCTCGGAGAACCCGTTGCAGAGCTCTCGGCCGGCGACGATCGCCTCGAAGCGCTCGGTNTAGCCCGGCCGTTCCCGATGCTCACGGGACAACGGGGAGACCTCGACCGGGTAGTCGGTGACGAAGACCGGACCCCACAACTCGGCCTCGCAGGTCTTCTCGTAGATCTCGAGGATGAGCTTTCCGGGGCCGTAGTGGTCCTTCACCTCGATCCCGAACCGCTCGCAAAGGGCGCGGAGCTCGTCCATCGGCGTTTCAAGACTGATCTCCACACCTGCGTGCTCGGCGATGAGTTCTTCCATCGTGGCGCGGCGCCACGGAGTGGAAAGGTCAACCTCGCGACCGTCGTATTCGACGGTCGTGGTGCCCAGGACCTGCTCGGCGACACCGGCGACGAGGTTCTCGGTGAGTTCCATCATGTCGGCATGGTCGGCGTAGGCCCAGTAGAGCTCCAGCATCGTGAACTCGGGATTGTGTCGAGTCGACATGCCCTCGTTGCGGAACACGCGGCCGATCTCAAACACCTTCTCCATGCCACCAACGACCAGCCGCTTCAGGTAGAGCTCGGGTGCGATGCGCAGGTAGAGGTCCTCCCCGAGTGCGTTGTGATGGGTGATGAACGGACGAGCGAGCGCACCACCGGGGATCGGGTGCAACATCGGTGTCTCGACCTCGATGAACCCCTGACCACCCAGGATCGATCGCATCGACGCAACGATCTGGCTGCGCTTCGCGAACGCATCGCGGGCCTCTTCGGTGACCCACATGTCGACATAGCGCTGGCGATAGCGCGTGTCGGGATCAGCGATGCCGTGCCACTTGTCGGGAAAGGGTCGCTGGGCCGCCGCCAGCACATCCCAGGCGTCGACCCGGACGCTGAGTTCACCGCGACGGGTCATCATCACCACACCGGTGACGGCGATCCAGTCACCGATCGACAGGCCGGTGAAGTCCTCGAAGTCGGGGGTGGACTTCGCCATGGCGAACAGCTGGATGCGGCCAGTGGAGTCCTGGAGCGAACCGAAGGCCAACTTGCCCTGATCGCGGCGGAGCATGAGTCGCCCGGCGATCGTCACGACGACCTCCGTCTCGGCGCCGGCCTCGAGGGCGCTGTGGTCCTCGACGATCTCGGCGGTGGTGTGGGTGACGTCGTAGCGATACGGGAAGTCGGTCATCAGTTGTTCCGGTCGTGCACGATCCGGAGACCGTGGAGGGTGAGGAAGGGCTCGACGTGTTCGATCGTCTCCGACACCGGAGCGATCAGATGGGCGAGCCCGCCGGTGGCCACGACATTGATCTCGCCGAGGGCATCACCGAAGCGACGGACCATGCCGTCGATCATCGCCGCGAAGCCGTAGACCGTACCGCTCTGGATCGATTCGACCGTCGACTTGCCGACGACACTTCGGGGTTCGACGAGCTCGATCGCACGCAGCTGGGCGGCACGGCCAAAGAGGGCATCGAGGCTGATCTCGATGCCGGGCGCGATCGCGCCACCGAGGAACTCGCCGTTCTCGGAGATCACATCGAAGTTGTTGCCGGTGCCGAAGTCGACGACCACCGTCGGCCCGCCATAGAGGTCGTAGGCCGCGATTGCGTTGGCGATGCGGTCGGCACCGACCTCTTTGGGGTTGTCGTACAAGATCGGCATGCCAGTCTTCACGCCGGGTTCGATCACGATGGGCTCGTTCGGCAGGTACCGATTGACCATCTGGCGCAGGTTGGCGAGGATCCGCGGCACACCGGAGCAGATCGCCGTACCGGTGATCTCTGTATCGAAGTCGACGTCGGTCGTGTCGAGCATCGACCGGACCATCACCGAGTACTCATCGCTCGTGCGTTCGTGCACGGTCGAGATGCGCCAGTGGTCGACGAGGCCGACCGCCGCCCCGTCACCGGTCTCGGTGTCGGGGTCGTAGAGGCCCAGCACCGTCTGGGTGTTGCCGACGTCGATCGTGAGAAGCACGCCCGACAAGCTACCGGACGCCGGATCAGGCCGATGGTGTGGCGACGAAGACCGGGATGACACGACCGTGACCGGTCGCGGCTTCTTTGTAGGCGGTGTAATCGGGGTAGACCGCCTCACCGCGGGCGTACCAGGTGTTGCGCTCCTCGCCCTCGAGTTCGCGGATCGTATAGTCCTTCGGCTCGGGACCGTCCTGGATCGTCACGTGATCGCGAGCGAGCAGGTTGTAGTACCAGCCCGGATGGGTCGGATTCCCGCCCTTGCTTGCGATGATGCCGTACTCGCCCTCGTGCTCGACTCGCATAAGCGGAACCTTGCGGACCTTGCCGCTCTTGTGACCCACGGTGGTCATCACGATGATCGGGATGCCCGTGTCCATCAAGGTGTTGGCCTCGGTGCCACCCGATGCCTCGTAGCGCTCGACCTGGTCGGCCACCCAACCCCACGTGCTCGGCTCGTACTCGCCTTCGATCGGCATTGCTGTCGTCTCGCTTCCACTCAGACCGGCCGACGCCGGTGCTCGTTCAGACTCGTTCGATGATGATGGCCGGGGCCATGCCGCCACCGGCGCACATGGTGATCAGGCCGACCTGCTTGTCCTGGCGCTCGAGCTCATCGAGCGCCGTGTTGATCAGGATGGCTCCCGTGGCACCGATCGGGTGGCCCAGCGCCATCGCCCCGCCGTTGACGTTGACCTTTTCCCGGTCGAGATCGAGATCCCGCTGGAACTTCTCCGACACAACGGCGAACGCCTCGTTGATCTCGAAGATGTCGACGTCGTCGACGGTCATCCCGGCCTTCTCCAGCACCTTTCTCGCCGCAGGAACCGGTGCGTTGAGCATGAGGGTCGGGTCATCGCCCATGTTGGCCATCGCCACGATGCGGGCCCGCGGGGTCAGCCCGTGCGCCTTCGTGTAGTCCTCGCTCGCCCAGAGAATGGCGGCCGACCCGTCGACCACACCTGAACTGTTGCCGGCGTGATGAACATGCTGGATGTCGAGATCGGGGAACTTCTGGTTGATCAACTCCCGGAAGGTCTTGGCATCGTCGCTGTGGCGGTAATCGGCCACCATCGGGAACGACGGCGCAAGCGTGGCGAGCGACTCCATCGTGGTGCCCGGCCGCGGAAACTCTTCCCGATCAAGGGCGAGCGTGCCGTCAAGGTTGAACACCGGGACGAGGCTCTTGTCGAAGCGCCCCTCCTTGATCGCGACTTCGGCTCGGTTCTGCGTCTCGACGGCAAGGGCATCGAGCGTCTCCCGGTCGATGCCCTCGAGCGTGGCGATCGCATCGGCGCAGACGCCCTGATGCGACTGCGGGTGGATCTCCTGCAGATGCGCATTGCCCGCACCCATCGGAAGCATGCCCTTCTTCGGCAACGACATCATCTCGGTGCCGCCGGACACGACGAGATCCTCGAGGCCGGCCTTCACCGAGGCAGCCGCGATGTTCGCGGACGTGATGCCCGAGCCGCAGAAGCGGTCAAGGGTGACGCCGCTCGCCTTCATGTCGTAGCCGGCGTCGAGCGCCGACATCCGGCCGATGTCGCCGGACTGTTCCATGACCTGCGAACTCGTCCCCCACACGACATCGTCGACGTCGGCGGTGTCGAATCCGTTTCGCTCTTGCAACGCTTTGAGCACGGTCGAACCGAGGTGCTGGGGGTGGAGGTGGGCAAGCGAACCCTTGCCCTGCTTCCCGATCCCTCGAGGGGTTCGGCAGGCGTCGATGATGTAGGCCTCAGACATCTCGCCAGGCTGTCACGCCGGCGTGCCGGGCACCATTCCGCCGTCGTTATCGATGAGCCGGGCCGTGCCGAAACGAACGGCGACGAGCAGTCGCACCTCGCCGTGGAGTGGGCCGTCGGCGATCAGCGTGTCGGCCTGCACGGCAGCGACATAGTCGAGCGCGGCGAGTGATGCGGTGGCGACGGTGTCGGCCATCACGGCCTCGACCACGGCCGGGTCGGTTTCGCCCTCAGCGATCACGGCGAGCCCCGCATCGAGGGCCCGGCGCAGGACCGGCGCCTCGGCTCGCTCGTCGGAGGTGAGATAGACGTTGCGGCTCGACATGGCGAGCCCGTCGGGCTCGCGCATCGTCGGGCATGGCACGACCTCGACCGGCATCGAGAGATCAGCAGCCATCCGGGCGACGACGGCGACCTGCTGCCAGTCCTTCTCTCCGAAGTACGCCCGGCACTCCCCCATGATCGAAAAGAGTTTGGCCACCACCGTGGCGACCCCGGCGAAATGCTCGGGCCGGGACGCTCCCTCAAGCGGCGCAGCGACCGACGCAACGTCGACGATCGTGGCCATTGAGCCGGGGTACATCTCCTCGACCGACGGGGCGAAGATCAGATCGACCCCGGCGTCAGCACAGCAGTCGGTGTCGCGGGCGAGATCTCGGGGATAGCTCCCGAGGTCCTCTCCTGCCGCAAACTGCAGCGGGTTGACGAAGATTGAGACGACCGTGATGTCGTTGGCTACAACCGACGCCTGCATCAAGGACTGATGGCCGGCGTGGAGATAGCCCATCGTCGGCACGAAGCCGATCGACCGGCCCGCAGCGCGGTGGGCATCGAGCAGCCGCCGAACCTCGGCGATCGAGCCCACAACCATCGGCTCGGTCACACGTCGCCTTCCATCGCCGCCAACCGGCGTGCCTCAGCGAGCATTGCCTCGTACGCCGCCAACTCGCGTGGAGCGCGACGACCGATCGCTTCCCGGTGGGCGACCAGCGTCGCCTCGTCACCCCGAGCAGCGGGGCCGGTCAGCGCCGCAGCAGGGCCGAGGGCCACGGCGTTCTCCGCACTCCCGAGGGCGAGCGCCAGGAGCGCATCGGCCGGCACCCCCACCGACGCCCCGAGACGTTGGGCGTGCCCAAGAAGGGCCACCAGGTGGTTCGATGCGACTGCCGCCGCGGCGTGATAGAGCGCACGGTCGTCGTCGGCGATCTCGAACGTGCGGCCCCCGAGTGCAGTGGCGAGGTCGGCGACCAGCGGATCACCGGCGACGGCGAACCAGCCCCCCGTCAATCGCTCGGCACCGATCTCGGCGTCCGGTAGCGACATCAACGGATGCAACGCGGCCCGACGATCGTGTGGGGCGAGCACGTCAAGACCGAGCGAGCCGGCGACATGGGCCACGACGGCACGGCCAGGCCGGATTGCTGCGGCGACGTCAGCAACCACGGCGTCAGGCGTAGCGATCACGACCAGGTCGACATCAGCGGCGGCATCGTCGATCGCCACCCCTCGCCCGCGCATGTCGATCACGTCCCACTCGACGAGGTCGTCGATCGCCTTCGCGAACGAACGACCGGCCCGACCGGCACCGATCACCCGAACCGTCACGGTCGCAGCACTCACTGCTCCTCCAGCCGCCCGACGTTGCGAACGCCTTCGGCCGTCGCCGCTGCTACGACGTCGTAGCCGTCGGGCACGACATCGGGCGCGAGGTCGGCCAAGGGCACCAGCACGAAGGCGCGCTCGAACATCCGCGGATGCGGGACGAGGAGTTCCGGCGGATCATCGACGGTCTCGCCGTCGACCCACAGCACGTCGACATCGAGGGTGCGCGGGCCCCAGCGGACCGTTCGAACCCGCTCGGCGTCACGCTCACGTTCGCGACACACCTCGAGAAGCTCGTGGGGAGTACGGGCGGTGTCGAGCTCGACCACCACATTGAGGAAGGGATCCTGCTCCACCCCGCCGACCGGATCGGTCTCGTAGGCGTCGGAGACAGCAACGACGTCAGGGATCGCAGCCACGGCAGCCCGCAAGTACTCGACCCGGTCACCCATGTTCGACCCGAGCCCGAGCAGCGCGCGCCGGGTGGTGGTCATCGGGTGACGATGAGCCGCATCCCGCTTGAGGCGAGATCCTGCGTGACCGGTGGTCGCAGCTTTCGGACTTCGACCACCACCGACTCGATGCGCTCGTCTTCGAGGATCGCCTCGCCGACACGCTGCGACATCCGCTCGAACAACTGGAACGTCTCCCGCTCGGTGACCGCCTCAATGCGAGCGAGCACGGCGCCGTAATCGATCGTGTGATTGAGCACGTCGTCGTGGGTGGCGGCGACGACATCAGCATGGATGTCGATGTCGAACTCGTAGGGCTGGCGGCGATCCTGCTCCTCGGGCAGTGCACCACAGATGCACATCAGGCGCAGGCCACGGAGCTGGATGACGGTGCTCATCAGTCGTCGTCGGGTTCAGCGACGCCGCCATCGTCGATCTCGTCGTCGGCGGTGTGGGCGAACGCATCGACCGGGACCTCCGAGGACGGGTCGCAGCGGTCGACCATCGCCACGAGTTCGCGGGCAACCTGACCGAGTTCGCGCTCGAACAGCCGCTCCGTGATCGAAATGGCCTGCGGCCCGTTGGGGACAAGCCCCATCCACACCAGATACGCAGCAACAAGGCCGGTGATGCGCTCGCCGAGCTGCTCCCGGTGCACCACGATCTTGTCGCCGGCAGCGACATGGTCCCGGATGGTGGCCATCGACCGGGTGAGGCTCAACGGCCCGGCCGACGGGCCGCTGAACGGCACGTGGTGGAACGGCACCCCCATCTCCTCATAGTTGTGCAGGTTCTGATTCGAACTGCACAGCGACACGACGAAGTCGAAGTCGTTCTGCCGGATCCAGATGATCTCTTCTTGGCGACGAACCTTGCGGTGCGCTGAGCCGTAGCCACCCGGTCGCTCGCACACCGCCACCTTGTCCTTGATCACCCAGGTGAAGTGGCGAGGTTCGATCCCCTGTGCCCACTTGCCTCTCATCGTGCGATCACCCCCACGGCGTGGACGGTAGCCCGCACATCGTGAACTCGGACCATGTCCACCCCCAAAAAACCACCCCACGTCGCCATGGCGAGTGAACCCTCCAGGCGGTCGTCGGTCGGGACGGGTTCGAGAACACCGCCGTGGACCGTGGCGTCGCTCGCCGCATGCAGATCTCCGATGCTGCGTTTGCGGCTGACACCCAGCAGTACCGGGGCGAGCGTCGTGAACCGATCGAGGTTCGCGACGAGATCGAGGTTGTGCTCGAGGGTCTTGCCGAACCC
The DNA here is from genome assembly GCA_002694825.1 of Acidimicrobiaceae bacterium. GTDB lineage: Bacteria > Actinomycetota > Acidimicrobiia > Acidimicrobiales > Aldehydirespiratoraceae > UBA11606. Next base: position 11,736 of record NZNH01000059.1, read on the forward strand.
CACACCGGGATCAATCCAGATCTGTTCGACGCCAGCGGCCTGGCCCCGGGCGACCGCGTCGACGAGAAACGCGTGAACCTCTTCGACAACGTCGTCGTAGATCGGATCGTTCTGCATGGTCGCACTCGGACCGCCGGCATGCATGGCGATCCAGCCAGCACCGTGGGCAGCGGCGACCGACTCGAGCGACGCACTGACGTCGTTCACGATCGTCGCACCGGCGACGAGCGCAGCCTCGGCGACCTCGGCCTTGGTGGTGTCGATCGACACGATCGTGTCGGGACGGGCAGCAACGACGCCCTCGATCACCGGAACGACACGATCACGTTCGGTCGAGGCATCCACCGACGTGGCGCCGGGACGGGTCGACTCGCCCCCGACATCGACGACGGCGGCACCCTCGTCGAGGAGCGCGAGTGCATGGGCGACCGCCGCCTCCGTGGTGTCGAATCGGCCACCATCGCTGAACGAGTCAGGGGTGACGTTGACGATCCCCATCACCCTCGGCATGGCAGATCAGTCCTGACCCAGGAATCGCATCGCCTCGGCGCGGGTGGCAACGTTGGCACGGAAGATGCCGGTGACCGACGAGGTCACCGTCGAGCTGCCGGCCTTGCGAACACCGCGCATCGACATGCACAGGTGCTCGGCCTCCATCACCACGAGCACGCCGCGGGGCTGGAGATGCTCCTCAAGGGCATCCGCGACCTGGCGGGTCAGGCGCTCCTGCACCTGGGGCCGCTTGGCGAAGCCATCGACGAGTCGGGCAACCTTCGAGAGTCCGATCACGTTGCCGCTGCGGTTCGGGATATAGGCGACGTGCGCTTTCCCGATGAAGGGGATCAGGTGATGCTCGCACAGCGAGTACATCGGAATGTCGCGCACCATGACCATCTCGTCGTGGTCGGCCTCGAACATGGTGGCGAGGTGCTCCGATGGCTCCTGATGAAGTCCGGCACAGATCTCCGCATACATCCGAGCGACCCGGTTGGGGGTCTCGAGCAGTCCGTCGCGATCGGGATCCTCACCGATCGCAAACAGGATCTCCCTGACGGCGGCGGCGATACGTTCTTGATCGATCTCGGAGGCGTGGACCCCGTCGATCAATGGCTTGGCGGATTTGGTCACCTTGCGAGAGTAGTCACGGGTTAGTCCGGTTCGAATACTCGGATGGCATCGAGTTCGCGATAGTGCTCCGCCACATCGAGTCCGTAGCCGACGACGAAATCGGGCGGGATGGGAAACCCGGCGTATCGGGCGCCGCTGTCCTCCGCCCCTTCCCGCACCAGCAGGGCGCAGATCTCGAGACTCGCAGGCCGACGATCGCCGAGTACGCCACGCAGATATGCGAGCGTCAGACCGGAGTCGACGATGTCCTCCACCAAAATCACGTCGCGGCCCTCGATGTCGGTCTCGAGATCCTTCACGATGCGCACGACACCGCTCGAGGTCGTACTGGTGCCGTACGACGACACCGCCATGAAGTCGAGTTCGACGGGCAGATCGATCGCGCGGGCGAGATCGCTCATGAACACGAACGCGCCCTTGAGGACACCGACGAGCAGGGGGCGGCGACCCTGATAATCAGCTGTGATCTCTGCGCCGAGTTCGGCCACCCGGGCGGCGAGGTCGTCGGCGGCAATGATCGTGCGGCCGATCGAACCGGCGGGGACGTCGCTCACCGTGGGGACCGTAGCCGCTGTTCGGTCGATCGTGTGCCGGATCTCGGCGATGACCCCACCCGGCATCGCCGTGTCACCGTCGCCGGCCGGCGACCAGAAAACGACAAAGGCCCGGGCCGAAGCCCGGACCTTCGATCGATACAGCTCAGCGAGTGAGCGTGATCGGCACGCCGATCACATCATGCCCATGCCGCCCATGCCGCCCATCGGATCGCCGCCCATCGGCATGGCCGGGGCTTCCTCGGGCTTGTCGGCGACGAGCGCCTCGGTGGTGAGCAACAGGCCGGCGATCGACGCTGCGTTCTGCAGCGCCGCACGCGTGACCTTGACCGGGTCGATGACACCGGCGTCGATCAGGTCGACCATCTCGCCCGTCGCAGCGTTGAAGCCGGTCGAGCCCGACTCGGCCTCGACTCGCTGCACGACGACCGCGCCCTCGTGACCGGCGTTGCTCGCAATGAGCTTGGCCGGCGCCTCGAGCGCAGCGTGGATGATACGAGCACCGGTGGCCTCGTCGCCCTCGAGCGAGCCGAGAAGATCGGCCACGGCCGAACGGCTACGGAGCAGGGCGGTGCCGCCACCGGCGACGATGCCCTCTTCGATGGCCGCACGAGTCGCCGAGAGGGCGTCCTCGATGCGGTGCTTCTTCTCCTTGAGCTCGACCTCAGTGGCTGCGCCCACCTGGACGACGGCGACACCGCCGGCCAGCTTGGCGAGCCGCTCCTGGAGCTTCTCGCGATCCCAGTCCGAGTCGGTGTTCTCGATCTCGGCCTTGATCTGGGCCACGCGGCCCTCGACGTCGGCGGTCGAGCCGGCGCCCTCGACGATGGTGGTGTCGTCCTTGGTGACGACGACCTTGCGTGCCGAGCCGAGCAGGCTCATGTCGGCAGAGTCGAGCTTCAGGCCGACCTCTTCGGCGATGACCTGACCACCGGTGAGGATGGCCATGTCCTGCAGCATTGCCTTGCGGCGCTCACCAAAGCCCGGGGCCTTGACGGACACGGAGTTGAAGGTGCCACGGATCTTGTTCACCACGAGGGTGGCAAGGGCTTCGCCCTCGATGTCCTCGGCGATGATCAGCAGGGGCTTGCCCGACTGCATGACCTTCTCGAGCACGGGCAGGAGGTCCTGTACGTTCGAGATCTTGCCCTGGTTGAGCAGGATGTACGGATCGTCGAGCACGGCTTCCTGGCGCTCGGCGTCGGTGACGAAGTACGGCGACAGGTAGCCCTTGTCGAACTGCATGCCCTCGACGAAGTCGAGATCCATGCCGAAGGTGTTGGACTCCTCGACGGTGACCACACCGTCCTTGCCGACCTTGTCGATCGCGTTGGCGATGGTCTCGCCGATCGAGGTGTCGGCCGCCGAGATCGAAGCGACCTGGGCGATCTTGTCCTTGGAGTCGTCGACCTGCACCGACTGACCGGCGAGGTTCTCGACGGCAGCGGCAACGGCCTTCTCCATGCCCTTCTTAACGCCCATCGGGTTGGCACCCGCTGCAACGTTGCGCAGGCCCTCGCGAACGAGCGCCTGGGCGAGCACGGTGGCAGTGGTGGTGCCGTCGCCGGCGATGTCGTTGGTCTTGGTCGCAACTTCCTTGACCAGCTGGGCACCCATGTTCTCGAACTGGTCTTCCAGCTCGACCTCACGGGCGATGGAGACACCGTCGTTGGTGATCGTGGGAGCGCCGAACTTCTTGTCGAGCACCACGTTGCGACCCTTCGGGCCGAGGGTCACCTTGACGGCGTCAGCGAGCTTGTTGACGCCCGCCTCGAGGCCGCGACGGGCCTCTTCGTTGAACTTGAGAATCTTGGCCATGATGCGAGGGTCAGCCGATCTTCGCGAGCACGTCGCGAGCGTTGAGGATCAGGTAGTCCTGGCCCTCGTTGCTGATCTCGGTGCCGCCGTACTTGCTGTAGACGACGACGTCGCCGACGGCGATGTCCATGGGGATGAGGTCGCCGGACTCGCTGCGACGGCCGGGGCCGACGGCGATGACTTCACCCTGCTGGGGCTTTTCCTGGGCGGTGTCAGGGATGACGAGACCGCTGGCGGTGGTGGACTCAGCTTCGCTGGAACGGACCACGATGCGGTCCTCGAGGGGCTGCAAGCTCATTCGATCCTCCGAGAATCGGGTTGTTTTCGGCAACTGCTTGGGAACCCCGAGCACTCTTAGCACTCGGGGATGCCGAGTGCCAACGATACGACGCGGCCCGGACAGCGACAACCCTGCGAAGGGCAGATCGGGGCGGAATCAGGAGACGGGAAGCCGGAGCGACGGATTCGCCCCGATATCGAGTGGCGACGGGCCATCGGCCTGGAGACGCCACCATGCCGCAGCCGCCACCATCGCTGCGTTGTCGGTGCACATGGCCCGACTCGGCAGGAACGCCCGATAGCCGTCCTCCACACAGACATCGAGGGTCTTCTCGCGCAGTCGAGAGTTCGCAGCGACACCACCGGCGAGGCACAACCCCCTGGCTCCGACCTCCTGCGCGGCGCGGCGCGCCTTGCCGACAAGCACGTCGGCCACCGCCTCCTGGAACGACGCTGCGACATCGTTGACGTCGGCATCGGGGTGCTTGCGAACATGGTTCACGACCGCCGTCTTGAGGCCCGAGAACGAGAAATCCCAGCCGTCGTTGGCCATTGCCCGAGGGAACCGGATTGCGGCGGGGTCGCCGTCGATCGCCAGCCGGTCGACCACCGGCCCGCCGGGGTAGCCGAGATCCATGAACCGCGCGACCTTGTCGAACGCCTCTCCGGCTGCGTCGTCGAGGGTCGAACCGAGCACGCGGTAACGAAGGTGATCCTCCATCACGATCAACATCGTGTGCCCGCCGCTCACCAGGAGCACGACCAGCGGCATCTCGAGATCGGGCTCCTCGAGAAAAGCGGCATAGAGGTGGGACTCGAGATGGTTCATCGCGATGAACGGCACGTCCCACACGAGCGACATCGCCTTGGCCGCCGACACGCCGACAAGCAGGGCACCAACGAGGCCAGGGCCGTGGGTGGCCGCGATGGCGTCGACCTCGTGGTCCTCAATGCCGGCCTCGACGATCGACTGGGCGATGACCGGCATGATCGACTCGACATGGGCACGGCTGGCGACCTCAGGCACAACGCCGCCGTAGCGCTGATGGATCTCGATCTGGCTCGACACGACCGAGGACATGACGTCGGTCCCTTGTCGCACGACGGCGGCCGCCGTCTCGTCACAGCTGGTCTCGATGCCGAGGATGCGGTCGGCGGTCATGAGGCGGCTCCGTCGGAGATCGGGAGGAGTTCGGCGGCGACCCGATCGAGCCGCTCGACGATCTCCGGCGAGTCGAGATCGTGGAGCCACATGATGACGGCGTCGTCGGTGGGACGGTCGTAGTAGCGGCTCCGAATTCCGGCAGGCGCAAACCCGAGGCGGCCATAGAGCCGCTGGGTGCGGTGCGCCTGGGCGCGCACCTCGAGGGTCGCCGCGGTGGCGCCGGTGGCAATGCCGAGGCGCAGCAACTCGATACAGAGGCGGGTGCCGTGGCCCTTGCCTTCATGGTCGGGGTCGACGGCAACGGTCGTGATGTGAAGCTCATCGAGCACGCGCAGCGTGCCGGCATGAGCGACAACCTGGTCGCTGTCGCGGGCGACGAGGTGGGTGCGATCGGCAGCGGTGAGTTCGGTGCGCCATTGGGCTGCCGACCACGGACGGCTAAAGCACCGGGAGTCGATCGCACAGACGGCGTCGACGTGGCGACCCGCCATGGGCTCGAGGACGACACTCATGAGCTCGCCGTATCCCACTTGGCGACGGCGTCAGGTCGTCGTAGGTAGAGCGGCTCGATCTCGTCGGGGCGGACGAACTCCTCGCGCATCGCCCGGGCGTGGGCGAGGCTCACAAGGGCCGAAGCGGACGGGAAGGCGAGGACCTCGTCGGCGATCTCGACACCGCTTACGTCCTCGAACAGGTGGCGATGAGCGAGGGCGCCATCACCGACGATCAGCACATCGGCGGCCTCGGCCACGATCGCCGATCGGAGGTCCTCGGGTTCACCGACCGCTGGCTCGGTGATGCGCTGCACGCCACCGGGAACGGGCCGGTAGGTCGCGTGGAAGACCTCACCGCGTCGGGCATCGACGGCTGCGGTGATCATCCGGTGGGTGTGACCGACCGGGAAAGCGAGCAGGTCAAGCGACGTGACCCCGATCATCGGAATCCGCAGTGTGGTGGCCAGCGCCAGAGCAGTGGTGACGCCGACGCGCAGACCGGTGAAGAGACCAGGCCCGATGTCGATCGCGATCGCGCCGATGTCGGCGAGCTGAACGCCGGCCTGCTCGGCGACGAACTCGATCTGCGGCGCCAGCGACTCAGCGTGACGACGACCCCGCGAAGAGTGAGCCGACGCGATCGTTCCCTCATGGCCCCCGATCGCACAACCGACACGGGACGTGGCGGACTCGATCCCGAGGATCAGCATGTCGCCCCCCACGGCACGAGGCGCCGGGCGAGTTCGGCCAGCCGGGAGCTCCAGCGCTCGCCTATGGCAACGAACTCGATACGGCGCTCGTCGTCGTCGTCGGCCAGCAGGATCCGGACCTCAAGACGGTCGGCAGGCAGCGCCGGAAGGATGTTGTTGCCCCACTCGACGAGGGTGACGCCGTCCTCAAGGAGTTCGGGAATGGCGAGATCCTCGGCATCGCCGAACTGCTCGATGCGGTAGGCGTCGAGATGGTTGACGACCATGTCGCCCTCGTAGCGATTGGCGAGGGTGAAGGTCGGGCTGGTGACGGGCTCATCGACGCCGACCGCCCGAGCGAAGCCCTGGGTGAAGTGGGTCTTGCCTGCGCCGAGATCACCGACGAGCACGAGGAGATCGCCATCGACGACCAAGGCGGCAACCTCGGCCGCCAGGGCTTGGGTTCCGGCGACGTCGGTGGTGGCGCAGGAGATCACCCTTCGAGGCTACCGACCGTGCTCCGGATGGCCGTCTCGACGGCGACCACGGCGAGCATCCGAACCTGATCGACCGGGGCCTCGACCTCGCCCGTCGCCGCCGCAACGAAGCCGTCGCCGTCGCTGCGCATGTGCGGCGGGAAGACCGCCCGGGCCAGCCCATCGTGGGCACCCTGGGCGACAACGAGGCACTGCCCGGCGTCGAGCACGGCGTTGGACACGACCACACCGATCACGGTGTTGGTGCTGAGGTCGGCCCCCAACGGGTCGACGGCGAGGGGCCAGGCCGACGCCCCGTCGCGAATTCGGGCCGGATCGCTCCCGTCGTCGATGTCGCCGACCGCATTGACCGCAACGACAGCGGAGACCGCCAACTCACCATCGGTCATCGTGATGACCCCGAGGCCGGCGTCGATCGCATGATCGGGGCCCCGCCACTTCCCCACCGTTGCACCGGTACCCGCACCGACCCGCCCGACGGCCGGGTCGGCCGTGGCCGCAGCAAGGGCGAGTCGGCCGTGTTCAGCGTTCGGACGCACGGAGGCATCTCCCACGCCAAGGTCATAAAGCGACATGCCGACCACGATCGGGACGACGCCATGGGGCGTCTCAAAGCCGATGCCAGCCTCGCCAAGGGCATCGGCTACCCCGCTGCCGGCGGCCAGCCCGAAGGCCGAGCCACCCGACAAGACGACCGCATCAAGACGACCGACCCGCCGGACGGGATCGAGCAGCTCGAACTCGCGAGAGGCAGGAGAGCCACCCCGGATCTCGCCCGATGCGGTGGCACCCTCCGGCAGCCGCACAACCGTGCACCCGGTGCGGGCCTCCGGATCGGTCCAGTGCCCCACGGTGACGCCGTCGACGAGTCGCATGGCCCCGACGTTAGGCGGCGCGGCTCATCGCCGGAGGAGTTCGTCGAGTCGACGATCCATCCGCTCGGCGGTCACCGGCCACGCATGGACCGCCATCGCCTCGGCGAGCCCACCCGGCGCAGACGCCCCCGCCGCACTGTGGGCGATGACCTCGGCGAGCCGCTTCCCGAGTCCCCCCTCGGCGTAGAGACAGTCGTCGTGGTGGGACACCGGGATGATCTCCGGGTAGGCGAGCGCATCGGGCAGCACCGGCCAGGCTCCGGCCGCGATCGCCTCCACCACGGCGATGCCGAAGTTCTCGCCTTTGGCCGCCGACACGACGACGTCGGCACGATCGAGAAGCGACTCGTAATCGGGCCGATCGAGGAACCCACGCGCCACCACCCGATCTCCAAGCCCGTCGAGCAGCGGATCGATGACGGCAGCTTCGCCGCCTTCGTTATCTCCGACGACGGCGAGGTCAAGATCGACCCCGAGCTCGAGGAGTCGCCGGACCGTTCGGATGACCGCACCCACATCCTTGTCGTGGTGCCACCGCTGGTTCGACACCACGAGCGGACGTGGCGCGCCCGTCGGTCGAGATCGCCGCTCGCGAATGTCGACACCGGGGTGCTCGATGCGCAGTTTGGCCTCGAGCGCCGCCCGTTCGGGCTCATGCCCGTGATCGGGCGCGGAGGCGAGCAGCCGGTCGAGGCCGGCGATGAGCTCGTCTCGTTGGAAGGCGCTGTTGCACCAGATCTCGTCGGCGACGACCAGACTCCGCCACTGCATCCACGCGAGCCCGGTATCGAGGGACTCGCCGGGCTGACGGGGATAGGTCAGCTGGTTCTCGTGGAGGTACTGCACCCACGTTGCTCCGGGCAGCTCGACCATGCCGCGGAACGCAGCGAGGTCGAGCATGTTGGACGCCACGACCACATCGACGGATGGGCGCGTGGTCGCAGCGAGGTCCCGAGCCAACGACACCGACCCACCGCGCATCCGCCAGCGCCAATGTCGGCCCTCGTGACCGAGAATCTCGATGTCGTGGCGGGAATGCGACGCCCACCCCTCGGC
>NZNH01000060.1 GCA_002694825.1 Acidimicrobiaceae bacterium
GGCCATCTCGTGCGCCGTTGCGTCGAGCTCATCGTTCGGTACGACCCGGCTCACGATGCCGTGTGACAGGGCCTCGTCAGCCGAGAGACGGCGGCCGGTCAGCACCATGTCGCTCACGAGTCCGTGGCCGCACATCTCGTACAGCACCCCCATGCCGCCGGTGTCGGGGATGACACCGTGACCGAGTTCGGGGAGCATGAAGCGGGCGTCCTCCGCGGCGATGCGGACGTCGCACAGCAGTGCTCGTTGGAACGAGCCGCCGATCGCCCACCCCTGGATCGCCACGATGATGGGCGCCTCGATCGACCAGATCTTTTGGATGCCCGCGTGGCCCCGGCTCATCAGCTCGTGATGGGTCATCTCGGTCACGTTGGTGCCGATCGCCGACACGTCGCGGCCCGACGACCAGCTCTTCCCCTCGCCTCGCCACACGATCGCTCGCACCGTTGGAGTTGCCGCCAGTTCGTCGAAGATCGCGAACAGCTCGGCGTCCATCTCGTCGTCGAACGCATTGTGTTTTTCGACGTTGCGGTTCGTGATCGTCGCGATCGAACCGTTGACGTCGAGCGTGATCTTGTCGGTCATGCGGCCTCCCCGTCGGCAGGCCGATCGTAGATGCCTTCTGGACACGGCACCGCATGGCGGTTCGTCGTCCGGGGGTCGCTCCGCAGGCGGTGGCGACGCTGGCCGGTCTCAGGACTTGCGCCAGTAGACCCCGGTCCAGTCGACCTCGACGATCTCGTCGGTGATGCCGTGCTGCGCTCGGAAGTCATCGACGGCCTTTCGGCAGGGTTCCCAGGCGCCGTAGTCGTCGACGATGACGAAGCCACCGGGGGAGACCTTCTCGTAGAGCGGCACGAGTGCGTCCATCGTCGACTCGTAGAGGTCTCCGTCGAGGCGCAGGATGGCGAGCTGCTCGATGGGGGCCATCGGCAGGGTGTCGGCGAACCATCCCTCCAGGAAGCGCACCTGATCGTCGAGCAGGCCGTACCGGTCGAAGTTCGCCCGCACCTGGTCGGCTCCGACCATGAGGGTCGAGACACCGGACATGTCGTGTCCGGCATCGTCGGGGTACGCCTCCACGTTCGGCGCCGGGAGTCCCTCGAACGAGTCGGCAACCCAGACCCGCCGTTCGGTATCCCCCCAGGCCTCGAGCATCCCACGCATGAGAATGGTCACGCCGCCTCGCCAGACGCCGGTCTCGATCAGATCCCCCGGTATGCCTTCATCGAGCACGGTCGCGACCGCCGAGCGGACGTTCTCGAGCCGCCGGCGACCGACCATCGTCTCCGCCGTCGGCGGCCAGTCGCGCCCTTCTCCACGACGCGCAGCATCGTCACGGGTGGACGGATCACCACCCGTGCGGGTGACGCGCCAACCATGGGTCCGCAGGGCCGCTTTCACCTCGTCGGGTGTGCCGGGTCCGGGCCACGTCGACAGGTCGATGTCGTGGGTCTCTTCGTCGAGGAACAACTCCCGGGTGAGGCACCCCATGAGCAGATCGACGTATCGGTCTCGCGCGGACATGGTGCAAGAGCCTACGGCCCGGTACCTTCGAGCCTCATGGATCCGACGTACACCGAAGAAGCCGAGGCATTCCGCACCCGCATCAAGGACTTCCTCGACGCCAACCTCCCGCCTGGCTGGGCCGGCTACGGCGCGATGTCCGTGGAGGATGCCTTCGAGTGGACCGCCGATTGGCGGCAGAAGCTTGCCGCCAACGGCCTGCTCGCCCCGTCGTGGCCGACCGAATACGGCGGCGGTGGCATGTCGGAACTCGAGCAGGTGATCCTCGCCGAGGAGTTCGAGAAGGCCGGTGCCCCGACTGGCGCCGGCAACGACGCGTTCTCGATTCAGATGGTCGGCAACACGATCCTGCACTGGGGTACCGAGGAGCAGAAAGCACACTTCCTGCCGCGCATCATCAGCGGCGAGGATGTCTGGTGCCAGGGCTACTCGGAGCCCGACGCTGGTTCCGACCTCGGCGGGCTTGGTTGCAAGGCCGCCCTCGACGGAGACGAGTGGGTCATCAACGGTCAGAAGATCTGGACCTCTGCCGGCCAGTACGCCAACTGGATTTTCGTGTTGTGCCGCACCGATCCCGACGCCCCGAAGCATCGCGGCATCTCGTTCCTCCTGTGCCCGATGGAGCAGCCCGGGGTCGAGGTCCGGCCGATCACGATGATCTCCGGCGACGACGAGTTCAACGAGACGTTCTTCACCGACGCCCGCACCCACAAGGACAACGTCATCGGTGGGGTCAACGCCGGCTGGGCCGTCGCCATGACCCTGCTCGGGTACGAGCGCGGCGAAGCCGCCGCCACTCAACCGATCATGTTCAAAGCCGAGTGGGAGAAGCTGGCGGCAAAGGCCCAGGAGACCGGCGCCAACACCGACCCGGTCCTGCGCGATCGCCTCGCCTCGACCTACATCGAGGTCGAGATCATGCGCTATCTCGGGATGGGCACCCTGACCCGCTTCCTCGGCGGAGCCCAGCCCGGGCCGGCCGAGTCGGCGTTCAAGCTCTACTGGTCTGAGTACCACAAGCGTCTGACCGAATTGGCCCTCGATGTCATCGGCCCCGACGCGATGATCGCGGAACCGAGCGCCAAAAAGGCCTTCCACTCCGACGCCCCGGGATCACCGAACGACCCGGGTTCATGGCTCGGAGCGTTCTACAACGCCCGTGCCGGCACGATCTACGCCGGCACCAGCCAGGTCCAGCGCAACATCCTCGGCGAGATGGTGTTGGGTCTGCCCAAGGAACCCAAGCCGCAGGCCTCGGCCTCCTAGGGTGCAGTGATGACCGACACCGCACCCCAGCCCATGGTCCCGATGCACGGACTCACCGAAGCCCTGCACCTCGGCGAGGACGACACCCCCTGGGTCTACGCCGGCGACCTCGGCATCAAGCTGCTCCACGTCGACCTCAACCAGGGCCTCTGGATTCTTCGGAACCGCTTCCCGGCGGGCTACCGAGTGCAGCGGCACTACCACACGGGTCCCGTCTACGCCCTGACGTTGGCGGGCTCGTGGGGGTACGAGGAGTACCCGGAGTATCTCAACCGGCCTGGTTCGTACCTGTACGAGCCGGCCCATTCGGTCCACACGCTGGTCGTGCCCGAGGACAACGACGGCGAGACCGACGTGTGGTTCGCCATCCACGGCGCCAACGTCAACGTCGACGACGACGGCCAGGTCACGGGCGTGACCGACGCCCAGTCGATCCTGCAGGCCTGGAACGGGCTGTGCGCGATGAACGGGGTCGACGGCTCGAAGACGGTCGTCGTCGGCGCACCGGGCTGAACAACGCGTCAGCACGTCGCGGTGCCACCGCCTCGTCACACGGCGTTGCTACGTTCGGCCTGATGCCTGCGAAGAAGACCAGCACCTCGGGCTACGACGCCGACGCCATCCAGACCCTTGAGGGGTTGGAGGCTGTTCGCAAGCGCCCGGGTATGTACATCGGCGGCACCGGCTCCGACGGCCTCATGCACCTCGTCTGGGAGCTGATCGACAACGCCGTCGACGAGGCATCGGCGGGGTTCGCCGACAAGGTCGACATCACCTTGCATCGCGACCGGTCGATCGAGGTCGCCGACAACGGGCGAGGCATTCCGATCGACCTGCACGCCCGGAAGAAGGTCTCCGCCCTCGAGGTCGTGTTCACCGAGCTTCACGCCGGCGGCAAGTTCGGCGGTGGCGCCTACTCATCGTCGGGCGGTCTGCATGGGGTCGGTGCCTCGGTCGTCAACGCACTCGCGCAGAAACTCGTGGCGGAAGTCGATCGCGACGGCGCCACCCACATTCTCGGGTTCAACGAGCGCGTCGCAGGGCAGTTCGCCAACGGTTCGACCGGCACCGGCCGCTTCTCGAAGGGTCATGCGCTGGTCAAGGCCAAGCGCATCTCCAAGAACAAGACCGGCACGCGGGTGCGGTTCTGGCCCGACTTCGAAATCTTCGATCCCGACGCCGTCATCGACGTCGAAGAGATCTGTCGGCGCGCCACCCAGGCCTGCTTTCTGGTGCCCGGCATGAAGGTCACCGTCACCGACAAGCGCAGCGCGTCAGGGGCAGGCGAGAACACCCGGCTCGGCGAGCCGTTCTCGTTCGTGAGTCGCGGTGGACTCGCCGATCTCGTCGAGCACCTGTCGACCGGCGTCCCGGTCAATCAGATCATCACGTGCAGCGGGATCGACACGTTCACCGAGAAGGTCCCCGTCAATGGCAAGATGACCGACGTCGAGCGCGAGTGCCGTGTCGATGTCGCCCTGCGGTGGACGGGTGGCTACGACACCGAGATCGTCTCCTTCGTCAACACGATCCCCACGAGTCAGGGCGGCACCCATCAGGCCGGCTTCGACAAGGCGCTCACGCAGGCGGTCAACAATGTCGTCTTGAAGGACAACCGCAAGCTGGCGAAGCTCAAGAAGGAAGACAAGCACAAGGCGGTCAAGGACGACGTCCAGGAAGGTCTCGTCGCCGCCATCAAGGTCACCTTCCCCGAACCGCAGTTCCGTGGTCAGACCAAGCAGGAGCTCGGTACGCCAGCGATCGAGTCGATCGTGCGTCGCATCGCCTACGAGCAGCTCAAGGAGTGGTTCGAGCCGGGCGGGGGTCCACGCAGCCATGTCAAGGCGATCGCCGACAAGCTCGCCACTGCGATTCAGAACCGGGTGGCGTCCAAGCAGGTCCTCGAGAACAAGCGCAAGGCCGCGAAGCTCGGCTCGACCGGCATGCCCGAGAAGCTGGCCGACTGTCGCACGCACGGCCCCGACTCCGAGATCATCCTGGTCGAGGGCGACTCCGCCGCCGGTCCGGCCAAGCGAGGTCGCGACTCCGAGACCATGGCGATCCTGCCGCTGCGGGGCAAGGTGGTCAATGCGGCCAAGGCCAGCCAGAAGCAGGTCCTCGACAACGCCGAGGCCCAGGCCCTGTTCACATCCGTCGGCGCTGGCGCCGGTCGCGACTTCAACCTCGACGACAGCCGTTATGGCCGCATCGTGATCCTGTGTGATGCCGATGTCGACGGCAGCCACATCCGTTGTCTGCTGCTCACCCTGATCCACGAGTACATGAAGCCGATGCTCGAAGCGGGCAACGTGTACGCCGCGCAGCCACCGCTCTACACCACCAAGGTCGGCGATCAGATCTACCGGGTGTACACCGACGAAGAGCGAGAGGCCGTCACCGACGAGCTCTGCAAGGGCAACCGCAAGCGCGAGAACATCAAGTGGCAGCGCTTCAAGGGTCTCGGCGAGATGAACGTCGACGAGCTCCGCCACTGTGCACTCGATCCCGCCACCCGAACCCTGAAACGCCTCACGATGGATGACGCCAAGCAGGCCAAAGAGGCGGCGAAGATGTTCGACGTCCTGATGGGCAACGATGTCGGTGTGCGGCGCGATTTCCTCGTGAAGAATTCAGCGCTGGTCGATACCTCGACCCTCGACGTCTGAGCGTCAGCGGCGGGTGAAGGTCCTGGCGAGGTCGGCCCCTTCGAAGCCCTCGGGAGCCCGACCTCGGGTGGCGTACAGGTAGAGCGCAGCCTTGAAGATACCGCCGAGCGCGCTGACCACGGCGAGGACGAGCGCAATCCAGACGGCAGCGATGATGAAGGCGACCACGAGGAGCGCCGTGACGTTCAGCGCGGCGGCGATCGCAATGAGCACGATCGCCGGGATCACGGCAAGGAAGCCGACCAGACCGAACCCGATTTGCGAGGCGAGGTTCTCGCCCCAGGTCTGACGGAGGAGCCCGGCCGACGACTTGAAGCCGTCGATCGGCCCCTTGTCGTCGATCACGATCGCCGGGATGGTGAGGAACGACGCCACGTTCCAGGCGAGATCGATGCCGCCGAGGATGAACTGGCCGACGGCACCGGCTCGCTCACGCAGCGCCTGGATGATCATGCCGACGGTGGCGGTGAGCAGCGCCCAGGGCACGAGGCCGGGAATCCGCTGGATGGCCCGGCCGATGGCGCTGCCGACGGTCGGGTCACCGCCGCTCATGCGCTCGTGAGCGCCGGCGACCAGGGCTCCGGTGAAGAAGACGCTGACGACCGTGGCGGCGAGCGAGCCGAGCACGAACAGGATCAGCGACAGGGCGGGAAGGGCTTGTTCCTCACCCGCAGCCGCCGAACCGGCGCTCTCCTCGGGAAGTGCAAGGACCCCGGGGATAACGAAGATGGCGAGCACGAGTGCTGCGCCGAGGAAGCTGAGGACGGGGAGGACGACCAGTTCACGGTCCTTCTGGAGCACGCCCCAGGAGGTCTTGGCCAGTTCGATGGTGTTTCGGATGCGACCCATAGTGTGCAGGGTAGTCGCCGCTGTCCGCTTCGCTGCCGGCTACAGGGAGAAGTCGATGAGGCCGCGAATGATCTCGCCGTCGTGGAGTGCCCGGTAGCCCTCGTTGATGTCCTCGAGGGCGTACTTCTGCGTGACGAGTTCGTCGAGCTTGAGCTTTCCCTGGTCGTAGAGACGCAGAAGCTTCGGGATGTCGGCGCGTGGGTTGCAGTAGCCGTAGATCGAGCCGTGCAGGTGCTTGCCGCTCATGGCGAAATCGACAGTGTTGAGGCTGATGTCGTTCTGCATCATGTCGCTCAGCGAGGTGAGGGTCAGGCTGCCGCCCTTGCCCACCATTCCCATCGCCGGGGCGAAGAGATCGGAGGTGGCATCGCCGACCGTGATGATGACCTGGTTGGCGCCGCGCCCCCAGGACAGTTCCTGCACGAGTGGCGTGGCCTCCTCGATCGAGGCGACGGCGTGGGTGGCTCCCATCGTCTGCGCGAATTCACGTTTCATCTCGATCGGGTCGACGGCGATGACGTTGGCCGCCCCGGCCATCGCTGCGCCCTGGACGGCGTTGACGCCGATACCACCGGTGCCGACCACGACCACGGTGTCGCCGGCGGAGACATCGGCGACGTTGACGGCCGACCCCCAGCCGGTGGCGACACCACACGAGCACAGCGAGACCGCTTCGAGGGGGTACCAGTCGCCGACGGGGACGACGGAGTTTTCGTGGACGACGGCGTATTCGGAGAAGGTGCCGATGCCCGACATCGCCTTCACCGGACCGCGTTCGCCGAAGAACTTGTCGCTGCCGGCCATGATCTCCGCGCCGTTGTCGCAGAGGTACTGCATGCCGCTTGCGCAGGACGGGCAGCGGCCACACGAAGGGATGAACGAGGCGGCGACATGGTCACCGGGTTTGAAGCCCCGCACGCGGTCGCCGACCGCCTCCACGACTCCGGCTCCCTCGTGGCCGCACACCATCGGGAGGGCCGCTTCGGTGAAGTCACCCATTCGGATGTGCTCGTCGGAGTGGCACAGCCCGGCGAAACTCATCTTGACGAGCATCTCCTCGGGGCCGGGGTCGTTGATCTCGAACTCCTCGACCTGCCACGGGGCGTTGACTTCGTAGGCGACGGCGGCACGTGTCTTCATGGCGAAGAAGCTAGGTGGGGAAGCGTGCCCGTGTCACACCAGTGGGGTAGAACGACGGCATGGACCCGGTGAGCGACAGTTCCGAGCGGGCGGTACCGACTCCGCCACGGCGCTTGTCGCCGTCGGGCGCCGGCACGTTCGAGCAATGCCCTCGCCGCTGGCGTCTGCGCTATGTCGAGCGCCTCCCGGATCCGCCGGGGGAGGCGGCGCTTGCGGGTTCGTTCGCCCATCGTGTGCTCGAGTTGCTCATGCAGCGCGACCCTCATGAGCGCACGGTGGAGATTGCCAAGGCCATCGCTCGCGCCGAGTGGCCGGGCGTCGAGGCCGATCCTGATTTCCGGGCCCTCGGCTTCGACGAGACCGGCAGCAAGCACTTCCGGTGGAAGGCCTGGCAGGCTATCGAGGGCCTCTGGGCGCTCGAGGATCCGAAAGCCGTCGACGTTCGGGCCACGGAGCACGACGTTGAGGCTGACCTGGGCGGTGTCCCGTTCCGCGGCATCGTCGATCGCCTCGATGAAGAAGGCGACGGGCTGGTCGTCACCGACTACAAGTCCGGGAAGGCCCCGTCGGCCCGGTTCCGTCGTGGGCGCCTCGATCAGGTACTGCTCTATGCCGCTGCGGTCGAGCAGGCGACGGGGGAGATGCCGGTGCACGCCCGGCTGCTGTATCTCGGTCAGCGGCCCGTCGGCATCAAGGTCACCCGCGAAGAGATCGACAGTGTTGTCGACAAGCTCGCCGGCACCTGGGCGGCGATCAACACGGCGTGCGACACCGATGAGTTCGAACCTCGAACGGGGCCCTTGTGTGGCTGGTGTCCCTACGTCGACCGGTGCCCCGAAGGCACCAAGGAGGTCGCGAAGCGGCAGGCCAAGAAGGACGCCGACGTCGCCGCCATGCGTGGCGGCGACGAGTGGNTGGTCAGCTGATCACTCGGCGACGCCCGAGCGGCGGCTGCGCTTCCACAGCCATCGCAGTGTCACCAGCCCGATGATCGCTCCGACCG
Source organism: Acidimicrobiaceae bacterium (assembly GCA_002694825.1). Classification (GTDB taxonomy): domain Bacteria; phylum Actinomycetota; class Acidimicrobiia; order Acidimicrobiales; family Aldehydirespiratoraceae; genus UBA11606. Next base: position 8,452 of record NZNH01000060.1, read on the forward strand.
CTGCGCCCATGCCGGTGCTGAGCACCCACGAGTCCGGCACGGGATCGGCCGGTGTCGGCGTGACGCCAGGGCCAGGTGGAGGGTCCTCGACGGTTGGCGCGACGGAAGGCTCCGTCGGTTCGTCGCCGAGCAGGGCATCGACGGGAGCCGGATCCTTCTCGGTGGGCTTGGGTCGGCGTCGTTTCGCCTGGGGGTCGTAGGCCATGGCGTGATCAGTGTAGATCGGCTCGACGATCGGCGATATCGGGCACGACCGCCTCGAACAGGGTGTCGATCTCAGCCGCGGCCTCGGCGGCGCCGGGCCGCGGTCCCAGGGCGTGGATCGGCAGCGACGCCGCCGATGCCTCGGGAATCGCAGCACGAAGATGTACCGGCGGCAGCACGAGGTCACCGTGCTCGTCGCGTAGTTGCTGGTCCCAGTACTTGGCGTCGCGCGTNCGGCCGAGTCGGTTCACGGCGATGCCGGCGAGTCGGAGCCCGTCAGTGCCTCGCCGGGTAGCGATGCGATCGACTGTACGCATGATCTGGCCGACGCCATCGGAGGACCACGCGCTCGGTTCGGTGACGATGAGTGCCCGGTCGGCGGCAAAGAGGCCGTTGACGGTGAGAAGTCCCAGCGAGGGCGGACAGTCGATGATGACCAACTCGTGAGACACCCCCTGGAGGGCCACCGCCAAGCGGTCGTTTGCCCCGATTGGATCCATGAGGAGCTGGGATTCGCGTAAGGCGAGCGCCGGTGTGGCGGCGACAACCGATGGCGGTCGGGCGGAACCGGGCTCGGTGGGCCAACCGCTGGTCAGTCGGAGGCCGGCGATCGAGCCGGCTCGCTCCTCGGCGAGGGCGTGATCGACAGAGAACGGCGGTTCCCAGACTCCCAGCCCGGTCGTGGCGTTGCCCTGCGGGTCAAGGTCGATCACGAGGGTGTCGACACCGCGTGACCAGGCGCTGGCCGCGAGGCCGAGCGCGATCGTGGTCTTGCCGACCCCACCTTTCTGATTGACGACCGCAACGACTGGCACGGCGGCCACGGTAGCGGCCGGTCGTCGTGCATGTGGAGGCCGCGTCAAGGCGACCGTCGCGGCTCAGGCAGCCTGGGAGCGCGTTGCGACCCGCACGATGTCGTCGAGCGCGTCGACAAGGTGGGGGTTGGCCTCGAACAGGGCCCGGGCCTCCGGGCATGCCCACGGCTTGCAGAGCCCTTCCTCGGGGAGTCCGGCCCGAACCCACGCCGTTGCGATGTGGCGGATGGCGCCATCGACGTTGGGGTCTGCTGCGGCGACGCTCATGCCTGCCATGGTCTCAATGTCCCAGTCGGTGAGGTTCACGAGGGGACCGCGGACGAGGTCGAGTCGGTAGCGCAGTGCTTCGGCAGCGATCCTCGCGTGGTTCACCTTGTCGCCCCTTCCCGAGCTTCGTGGATCACGCCGGGGAGGACCACCGTGGTGCCGAAGCATCCATCGGAAACGCCCGCCCGTGGCGTGGACGTGATGGTACGAAATGCAGTGCGAGGGATGGTGGATTCTCGCGCGAAGCGCGCGTTTCGTCGCGCGAAGCGCGCGGTCAGGTCGGTTGGCCGGGAGTTCCACCGGGCCGGCCTGCTGGCCGCTGCGGGGCAGGGCAGCAGTCGAGGTGGCAGACGTCGGGGCGCACCTCGAGCGCTCCGAGCGCCGCTCGGGCCGGTGAGCCGCCTCGCTCGGCCTCGATGCGTTCACGCACGAGGTCGACCCACATCGCAACGAAGGAATCCACGGGTTCGGTTCCGGGTGCCACGGCGCGAGCGAACAAGATTCCCGCGTCGGCAGCGGTGGCCGCCGCTTCTGCATCGAGGTCCCACATCACCTCGATGTGGTCGCTGACGAATCCGACCGGCACGATCACGACCGACTCGACCCCGGTGTCGGCGAGCCGCCGGATTTCGTCGTTCACGTCGGGTTCGAGCCACGGGATCTGGGGTGGACCCGATCGGCTCTGCCACACGAGGGTGTGCGGCGGGGCCGGATCAGCGACCCGCTCGGCGACGAGGCGGGCTGCTTGGGCGAGTTGCGCCTCGTAGTCGGAGGTCGACGCCATCGACATCGGAATCGAGTGGGCGGTGAACACCAGCGTCGGTCGTGCGTCCTCCCCGAGTTCGTCGATGGCGGTGCGGGTCGCTTCGGCGAACGGCTCGATGAAGCCCGGGTGGTCGTAGTAGGCCCGAACCTTGTCGATGTGCGGGATGGTCAGGTCGGGTCGACGCTCCGCAACCTCGTCGCGGGCAGCGATGATGTTCTCGCGGTATTGGCGACAGCCCGAGTAGGACGAGTACGCGGACGTGAAGACGGCGAGCGCACGAGTCACACCGTCCTCGGCCATCCGTTCGATCTCGTCGCTGAGATAGGGATCCCAGTTGCGATTGCCCCAGTAGACGGGGAGGCTCATGCCTGCGTCGGCGAGGGCGCGCTCGAGGGCGGCTCGTTGGCGTCGGCACTGCTCGTTGATGGGGCTCACCCCGCCGAAGTGGGCGTAATGCTCACCGACCTGGGCGAGCCGTTCGCGAGGGATGCCACGACCGCGGGTGACGTTCTCCAAGAAGGGGATCACGTCGTCGGGTCCTTCGGGTCCGCCGAAACTCACGAGGAGGATGGCGTCGTAGGGGAGATCGGCCATGCTCGGACTGTAGGTCCGTCGCTCGCCTTTTGAATCGTTCGGCGCCTGGGTAGATTGCCCGACCGACGGGTGGAGGATCGTCTGACGTGTTCGCGTCGGCAGCCGCATGCGTCGCTCGCCATCGGTTTCCCGAACGCAGATGACCGGACTCACCACCCCAGCAACGGACACGCGATCCGGCTCAGCGTTCGGTGAGGCGCGTCCGGAAGATCTCGCCTTGCCGTTGGGGCTGGCCCGACTGCGGCGTTTGCTCGCCGTGCTTGCGGTGCTCGCCGTCGTGGCGGCGACACAGGCACTCGGTGCCTCTGCCCAGTCCGTCGATGATCTGCGCGGCGACATTCCCACCGGCGACGACCTGCGAGCCGAGCAGGCAGAGGTCGCCGAGTTGCGAGCTGCTGCACTCGCCGAGAGGGCGTCCGCCGAAGGCGAATTGTTCGACGTGATGTTCCGCCGAGACGAACTCGACGACACCCAACGCCGGCTGGCTGCGGAGATCGAGGCCACCACGACCAACCTGCGCCGGGTCGCCGTCGAGGCCTTCATCATCGGCGGTGAGGTTGGCACGCTGGAGTACCTCGCGGCGGTTCAGGACGCGAATGATTTCTCGTGGCGCCGGCACCTGGTGCGCTCTCATGCTGGGTCGTCACGGGTGGCCGTGGACCGGCTTCGCACGTTGCGAGAGCAGGCTGACAGCGAGGTGCTCGAGAGCATCGCCCTCGCCGAGGCACTCCGTATCGAGATCACCGTGCTCGAAACCGAGTTGGCGCTCCTCGACGACCGCGACGCCGCCGTCGACGAGATCATGCCGCTCGCCGAGGCGTGGGATCGAGCGGCCATCGCCATTGCGGAGGGTGCCTGGGGCATCGCGCCNAACGACAAGTGGGAACAACTTCGCTTCTGCGAGTCGACCCACAACTACGAGGCGATCTCTCCGAGCGGCAAGTACCGAGGCGCCTACCAGTTCGACTACCCGACCTGGCAGACCGTCGGCGGCACCGGCGATCCGGCGGCGGCCCCACCGGAGGAACAGGATGCCCGTGCCCGCGAACTGTATGCCCGGCGCGGCCCGCAGCCGTGGCCGGAGTGCGGTCGTTTCCTCGAGTAGGCGCAGCCGTCGGTTGTGCGCCGGCGATCAGTCACTGAGGAGTCGGCGGGCCACCTGACCCAGCCGACTCGGTTGCGGGGGCTCCCAGCCCTCGGGAACCAGGTGCGGGGCCCTCGACGAGAGCACCGTGATGACCTCGTCGGCGCTCGGGTTCACCATGCCGATGTCGTCGATGACGATGGTCGGGACCGTCTCGTTGCCGTTGGCGAGGGAACGCACGATCGCTGCGTCGGCCGGGTCCTCCCAGATGTTGTGTTTCGCCATCGGGATACCTGCGTGCTCGAGCGCGCGGTCGAGCCGAGCGCAGAAGCCGCAGCCGGGGCGCCAGTAGAACTGGACGGCGTTGATGGTGGATCCGGACATGACGTACTCCAGAGCAGGGGGAACGACGAGCGTAGAGACGTCAACCCGCCAGGCGTCTCGACGATTCCCGGACGCCTTGTTTCCCCTCGCCGCTAGGTTGGCCGCCATGAGCACCCCCCATGCTGCAGCCGTGAAAACTGAAGGTCTTCGCCGCACCTTCGGCGACTTCACGGCGGTCGACGGCATCGATCTCGACGTCCGACCCGGCGAGATCTATGGCTTTCTCGGCCCCAACGGCGCCGGGAAATCCACGGTGGTCCGGATGCTCACCACCCTGCTCGAACCCACCGGGGGGCGAGCCTGGGTGGGCGGACTCGACGTGGTGGCCGAGGCCGACGATGTCCGGTTCTCGATCGGCGTTGCGCTCCAAGAGGCGGGTCTCGACGAGAACATGACCGGGCGGGAGATTCTCGCAACCCAGGGACGACTGTTCGGTCTCAACCGCTCCGAGATCGCCGACCGCATCGAGCAGCTGGCGCCCATCCTCGAGATGCGGGCGCTCGATCAACTGGTTTCGTCCTATTCGGGCGGCATGGCCCGACGACTCGACCTTGCCGCCGCGCTGATGCACAACCCGTCGGTGCTCTTCCTCGACGAACCGACCACCGGACTTGATCCCCCGAGTCGACTCCGCGTCTGGGAAGAGGTTCGTCGACTCAACCGCGAATTCGGTCTCACCTTGTTCCTCACCACGCAGTACCTGGAGGAAGCCGACGAGCTTGCCGACCGGGTCGGCATCATCAACGCGGGACGGATCGTCGCCGAGGGCACCCCCAGCGAACTCAAGCGAGCGATCGGTACCGACGTGGTCACCGTCGTCGTCGACGGAGACGCTGATGCCGCCAAGTCGGTACTGGAGGGCATTGCCGGCATCGAGGGTGTCGACGTCTTCGGGGGTGAGGTTCGGGTCGGCACCGAGAACGGCAGCCAGGCGCTGAGTCCAGTGGCGATCGCGCTGGGGAGTGCCGGCATCAAGGTGCGCGAGCTCAGCCTTCGTACACCGACCCTCGACGATGTCTTCCTCGATGTCACCGGCACGCACCTCGATGCCGGATCCTCGGCCGAAGGGAGTTCGACATGACCACCGCCAGCACCGCAGCTCGCACCGAGATCCGGCCGCGCCGGACGGGATTCGTCCACGACACCGTGTCGATCGCCCGCCGCGCCATCCGCCAGCTCCCTCGCGACATCGCGTTCATCGGGCCCACCTTGTTCATCCCGCTGTTCTTCCTTGTGATCAACGTGGCCTCATTGTCAGAGGCCGCCGCGTTCGTTGATCTCGGCATCACCTACGAGGAGTTCCAGCTGCCCGTCGCCATCGTGTTCGCGGTCACCGGTGTGACTCGTGCCGGTGCGATGGTGCTCGACATCCAGAACGGCTATTTCGACCGCCTGATGACGACCCCCGTCTCGCGGCGCGCGCTGCTGCTTGGCCACATGGTGGCGGACTTCGTGCTGGTGGTCGCCCTGAGCGTGCCGGTGATGATCCTCGGCTTCTTCATGGGTGCCCGCTTCGACACCGGTCCGCTCGGGGTGCTCGTGTTCGTGCTGATCGGTGCGCTGTGGGGTCTCGGCTACACCGGCATCCCGTATGCGATCGCCCTCAAGACAGGGAACCCGGGAGCGGTGAACTCGTCGTTCATCATCTTCTTCCCGTTCGCCTTCTTGACCACCGCCTACCTTCCGGCCGANAACCTCAGCGGATGGCTGTCGACCGTGTCGATATACAACCCGGTGACCTACGTCCTCGGAGGCCTTCGCTCACTGTTCACCGGCTGGGATGCGGCCGAGTTGGGCAAGGCGCTGCTCGCAACCCTCGCCCTCGCAGCGTTCACCCAGACGCTTTCGTTGCTCGCCCTCCGGGGTCGGACGTCGCCGAAGTAAGCGTGCCGCGCTGAGGAACCAGATCAGGGTCGATGCCCATGGGCTCTGCGAAGGCTCGTACCCACGCGTCGTAGCCACGGTCGTTGGGGTGGTAGCGATCGGCTGACAGCCCCCGGTGGGGTGGGAGCAGGTGGGCCCCCAGTTCGGCGACAAGATGTCCGTATTCGGTGGCAGCTCGCCGAACGGCTCGGTTGACGTATCTGGCGGTGGGGCTGAACGACGGTGCTGGCAACGTGCACAGGATCGAGCCGCGAGGAGCGGCTTCGGCCAGGCGCTCGAGTCGACGGGTGAGCCGGGGGGCGTACGGGTTCGCAACCAGGTCGTTACCGCCGACACAGATGGTCACGATCGATGCGGCGTAGGGCAAATGATCGAGCAACGGCAGTTGTTCATCGATCACGTGGGTGCTGTGAGCGCCGCTGCGGCTCAGGTTGACGATCGCATAGGGCCGCCCCGCGTCATGCAGCGCCGCGTGGAGGCGAGACACCCAGCCGTGATCGATGCTCGAAGCTCCGATGCCCTGCGCCGTCGAGTCGCCCAGGACGACCCACAGTGGCGGACGATGGTCACCCTCGGCCGTTGCGAGGCTTTGCGCGACGAGTTCATGCCAGCGCCGTTCGGTCGGGTCGATGGTCGCTGACACCGAGCGGATCGTGCCGCTGAGGCGGGCCAACGCTCGCGTGAGACGGGCGGGTTCCCACGGTGGGCGGGCGGCGAGCGCATCGACGATCGGGTGATGTCCGCTCATCGGTACGGTTCCTCGAGGGAGGTAGGGGGGTAGGTCGTAGTCTGCGCCACGTGATCCTCGTCGATGTCGAACGTGTCAGCATGAGCCGCCCGTTGCGGCCGCTGTTCTCCGATGTCTCCGTCACGGTAGCGAGCGGCGACCGGCTGGGCGTGGTCGGCATCAACGGCACCGGCAAGTCGACCCTGCTGTCGGTCATCGCCGGCACCCGCGAGCCGGAGATCGGCACGGTTCGTCGAGGCCGTGGTATCACCATGGCCGCCGTCGATCAGGTCACGACCCTTCCGTCCGGCAGTGTGCGCGACGCGGTCGGAGGTGGCTGGCGGGGCGAGGCGGCGCTGCATCGCCTCGGCCTGGCGGAGGTGATCGACCGGTCGGTGGACCAGCTCTCGGGTGGGCAGGAGAAGCGGGTCTCGTTGGCCAGGGCACTGGTCGCCGATGCCGACCTGCTCGTGCTCGACGAGCCGACCAACCATCTCGACGTCGATGCGATCGAGTGGCTGGAGCACGAACTCGAGCACTTCACGGGCGGGCTCGTGATCGTCACCCACGATCGCTACGTGCTCGATCGGGTCGCCACCCGTGTGCTCGAGCTCGACCGAGGGTCGAGCCATGTCCACGAGGGTGGCTACGACGGGTATCTCGAAGGACGAGCCGCCCGCGAGGAACGAGCTGCGGCAGCAGAGAACACCCGCCAGAATCTGGCCCGCCGGGAACTCGCCTGGCTCCGCACGGGGGCGAAGGCCCGCACTCGAAAGAGCAAGGCCCGGATCGAGCGAGCCACCGCCCTGATCAACACCCGAGCCCAAGCCGCCGCTCGCGATGGTGATTTCGATCTCGACTCGATGCACAAGGGCACACCAAGGCTCGGTGACCAGGTCGTCGAACTCCACGACGTGACGATCGGCTACGACCACGAGACGCCGCTGGTCACGGGGCTCGATCTTCTGCTCGGCCGCCGCGAGCGCCTCGGCATCGTCGGCGCCAACGGTTCGGGGAAGTCGACCCTGCTCGATGTGATTGCCGGTCGACGTGAGCCGCTCACCGGGCAGCGGGTCCAGGGCCCGACGGTGCAGGTCGGACTGCACGACCAGCGAGGCCGCGATCTCGATCCGCAACTCCGGGTCCGACAGGCGGTTGCCGGTGAGGGCGCCGAACCCGACTGGTGGGATACACAGTTACTCGAACGCTTCTGGTTCGACAGCGACGTGCAGAAATCGCCGATCGAGCTGTTGTCGGGCGGTGAGCGTCGTCGCCTTCAGCTGGTACTCACGTTGTCGGCCAAACCGAACGTGTTGCTCCTCGATGAGCCCACCAACGACCTCGATCTGGACACCCTCCGTGCGTTGGAGGACTTCCTCGACACGTGGCGCGGCGCGGTGGTGATCATCAGCCACGACCGGGCCTTCCTCGACCGCACGGTCGACGACGTGCTCGTCATCGACGACGGCCGTGCTCGGCGCTGGCCGGGCGGCTACGCCGGCTGGCTCACCGACCGGGAGGGCTCGTCGAACGTGCGGACCCTCGACACCTCGGGGACGGGAAAGGGGAGTGCGTCGCCACGGGCTCGGTCCGAGGTGGCGTATCGCAGCCGAAGCACGGTGCGTCACGAGCTCAAGACCGCTGAGAAGGCCATCGCAAAGCTCGAAACGGTGGTCGCTGCGCTCCGTGACGAGCTCGAGGTTGCCGGAACCGATCATGAGGCGATCGCCCGGGTCGGCACCGAGCTCGCTGCGCAGGAACTGGCCCTCGCCGCGGCCGAGGAGGCCTGGCTCGAACGTTCGGCCGAGCTCGAGGAGATCGACGGCGTCGGCTGACGGCGTGATTCCCCGAGGGCGGGGCCGCCGGACGTGGCGGGATCTTGGTTTGTGGCGGGAATGCGCAGCGCCGA
>NZNH01000061.1 GCA_002694825.1 Acidimicrobiaceae bacterium
GTGCGCACGGCGATCACTCTGCCATCCGCCGACAGGTCGGGGGCGCTGATCGATTCGCCGATGTTGAACTCGGCCACCCGCTCGAGGGTCACCGCGTCGCTCGAGTCCGTGAGCGGCAGGACATAGACGCCAGCTGGGCTGTCGATTCCTTTGGTGATCAGGACGGCCTCGGCGCCGTCGACATCGACCATCACCGCTTCGGTGTCGAGGCGGCCCTCAGCGAAGGTGAACGACCAGAACTCGAGGTCGTCGAGCGTGGCGCCGCTGCCATCGGGTTCGGGCGAGGCGATCAGTCGCACCGTTGGTCGGATGTGCAGGTTGTCGCCGGTGTCGGCGAAGTAGAGCGTGCTGCCAGCGACCGCGATGTCTTCCCAGTCGAGCAGCGCCGTGCCGACTGTCCAGACCGCATCCACGGTCGATCCCGCCCCGATGCCGAAGAGGCGGGGAAGGTTGCCTGAGTCGTTGTGGGCGTACATTCGCCCGTCGACGGTGCGCGAATACACCACGCCCGACGTCTCGGGGAGCAGGTCGGTGTCGATCTGTGGCGTCGGTTCGACGAGCATGGCTCCCGCACAAAGGTCGGTTGCGGTGATTCCGGTCGGGCCAGCGAGGCGGAGCGTGGTCGTCGGGACGGCGTCGTTGCTTCCTGAATCCGGCACCGTAGTCAACGACTCGGGCTGGCCTTCGAAGGTCGTGGGCGGTTGGACGACCACTGATGGCTCCTGGTCATCGCTGCAGGCGACCGCGCCGAGCGCGATCACGAGCGCAAGAACGATCGGCCTCACAGGGCGAAGGCGTCCGCAAGGAGTTCGTAGCTCTGAACCCGTGCCTCATGGCTCCAGACGATCGTGACCGCCATGAACTCGTCGGCACCGTATGCCCGGACCATCTCCTCGACACCGGCTTTCACCGTCGCCGGCGAGCCGACGATCATCGGCTTGCGCTGTGCAGGGATGTCGAGGGGCCCGGGCCGGTGCGCCGCTGTCTCCTCGGGAGTCGGGATCGGGCCATTGAGACCGCGCTGACGCCAGAGCTTGACCGGTTCGGCGAGCGTCTGCGCTTCTTCGTCGGTCTCGGCACAGATCACGCTGGCCGCGATGAGCACGTAGGGCGCGGCATTGCGGCCGTCAGTGTCGTACTGACGTCGGTACGCGTGGGTGATCGAAGGTCCATCGGCCATGGTGATGAAGTCAGCGAAGGCAAGTGGCAGACCGAAGTGAGCAGCGAGGGCGGCGGAGTCAGGACTCGATCCGAGCAGGAAAATCGGTGGTGGTTCCTCGACAACGGGCGTGGCGGTCACCCGACCGTGGAAGGCGCTTTCCTCGGGCAGTGCGTCGCGGAGCCACCCGTCGAGTTCAGCCACCATCGCCGGGTAGTGCTGGGCCGAAGGCGGCTGTCGGGTCTGTGAGAGGGCGACGGCCGTCACCTGATCCGACCCTGGTGCGCGGCCGAGGCCAAGGTCGATTCGCCCTGGATGCAGGGCGCTCAACACCTTGAACGACTCCGCGACCTTGAGTGGGGAGTAGTGGGGGAGCATCACACCCCCGGTACCGACCCGCAGCGTTTCGGTCGCCTGGGCGATGTGACCGACGAGGATCTCTGGCGCCGATCCGGCGAGCCCAAGGGTGTTGTGGTGCTCGGCAACCCAATAGCGGTGATAGCCGAGGGCCTCGGTGCGTACGGCAAGATCGATCGAGTTGCGCAGTGCGTCGCCCGCGCTGGATCCGGCGGAGATCGGGGTCTGGTCGAGGACCGAGAGACGCATGCGGCCAGTCTGGCCTGGCGGGCGCGCCAGGGTGAGATCGGCTCGGCAAGGAGCGCGCACCCGACGTCGACCCGAGTTGTGGGCGCCCGCAGCTTCGGCGATCCTTGCCGGCAGGAGACGTGATGACCGACACCTACCAAGCCCAACTCGACTCTCCGGTCGGCGTGCTCACGCTCGTCGCGAGCGACGAAGGGCTCCGTCAGATCTTGTGGGAAGACCAAGCCGAGCAGGCCGAGGACGCCGCGCCCGCCGAGACCCATCCGATCCTCGCCGCCGCATTGGCCCAACTCGCCGAGTACTTCGCTGGCGACCGAGTCGAGTTTGACCTTCCCCTCGACCTGATCGGGACCGATTTCCAGAGAGAGGCATGGCTGGCGCTTGCCGANGTCCCCTNCGGCGAGACGAGCAGCTACGGCGAGCAGGCTGAACGCATCGGTCGCACTGGTGCCTTCCGCGCCGTCGGTGCCGCCAACGGCAAGAACCCCATTCCGATCGTGTTGCCGTGCCATCGCATCGTCGGCGCCGACGGTTCACTCACCGGGTTCGCCGGCGGACTCGCAATGAAGCAGCGTCTTCTTGCNCTCGAGCNGGACCAGCAATCGTTCGACATCTGAGCGTGTCGAGNGCAGGATTTCGCCNATGNCCCTTCAGNTCGACTCCTATCCCGACATCGCCTACGGCACCGGGAGCGACCTNGACCTGAGCATCGNCGAGCGCNGNCAACTCTGGAAGTGGGANGCNGCNGTCGGNTATCGGATNTTCGCGGCGATGCGCTGGGGGCAGCTCGGCGACGGCCACATCACCTGNCGTGATCCAGAACATCGCGATCACTTCTGGATGTTGAGCTACGGCGTGCCGTTCCGTGAGGCAACCGTGCACGANNTNATTCTCATCGGCCCCGACGGCTCGGTCGTCGACGGNCCGGCCCACGCNACCGCCAACATNGCCGGNTACAACATCCANCATCCGNTGCTCGANGTGCGTCAGGACATCAACGCAGCGGCGCACACGCANACCGCCTTCGGNACGCCGTGGTCGGCGAACGTCGAACCGTTCCGAGCGATCAGCCAGGAGTCGTGCTCCTTCGTCTTCAACCAGGCGATGTACGAAGGAGAGGACCTCGAGGTCGATTCGACCGAGGGTGGCTATCGCATCGCCGAGGCGATGGGCGCCAACACCCTGGTCATCCTCCGAAACCACGGTCTGTTGACCGGTGGCCTGTCACCGGCAGAGGCGGTCGGGTGGNTCGTCATCGCCGAGCGGGTCGCCGAGGTCCATGTGAAGGCACCGAACGGCGTGGCGATCTCCGACGAGATGGCCAAGCACATCGCCGAGAGCTTCGAGGATCCGGCCATGGGCTGGAGAACCTGGCAATGGCTCGCCCGCGATCTTGTGCCGGACCCGACAGTGGTGCTGTGACCGTCCCCGCCGCCTTCTGTGTTCCTGGATCAGTTGGCTGACGCCGCCTTCTGTGCCCGTCGGTGGGCCCGGAGGATCGCCTCGGTGTAGCCGTTCTTTTGCACCCGGCCATCGAGCACGAGCGACAGCGCCGCCCGGAACGGGATCGAGTTCTCGTAATCGACCGCCATCGGTTCATANACGGCGTCGTCGGCGTTTTGGCCGTCGACTGCGACCGCCATGCGCTGCATCGCCTCGGTCACCTGCGCCTCCGACACGAGGCCGTGGTGCAACCAATTGGCGACGTGCTGACTCGAGATCCGCAAGGTGGCCAGATCCTCCATCAAGCCGACATCGTCGATGTCGGGGACCGTCGAACAGCCGACGCCCTGACCGACCCAACGCACGACATAGCCGAGAATCGACTGACAGTTGTTGTCGAGTTCGGTCTGGATGTCGGCCTCGGTGAGCTCACCCTCGAGCAACGGGATGGTGGTGAGTTCTTCGACCGTTCGCCGGCGACGGCCCTGGATCTCCTCCTGGCGGGCGGCGACGTTCACGTCGAAGTAGTGCGTCGAGTGCAGGGTCGCCGCCGTGGGCGACGGCACCCAGGCGCAGGTGGCGCCCGACTGCGGGTGGCCCGCCTTGGTGGCGAGCATCTCCGCCATCTCCGACGGCTTGGCCCACATGCCCTTGCCGATCTGGGCCCGGTTCTGCATGCCGGCGGCGAGACCGGTATCGACGTTGGAGTCCTCATAGGCGAGGAGCCAGGTGGCACCCTTCATGTCGCCCTTCTTCAACATCGGTCCGGCTTCCATGTCGGTGTGGATCTCGTCGCCGGTGCGATCGAGGAAGCCGGTGTTGATGAAGACGACCCGCTCGCGAGCTTGGTCGATGGCGGCCGCGAGGTTGAGGGAGGTTCGACGCTCCTCGTCCATGATCCCCATCTTGAGCGTGTTGGGCGCGAGGCCGAGCGCCGCTTCGACCCGGCCGAACAATTCGACAGCCCAGGCGACCTCGTCGGCGCCGTGCATCTTGGGCTTCACGATGTAGATCGAGCCGGCACGGCTGTTGCGGAAGCTGCTGTTGCCCAGCAGGTCGTGCTTGCCCGCGAGCGAGGTGACGAAGCAGTCCAGGATTGTTTCGAAGATCGGTTCGCCGTGCATGGTGACGGCGTCGGTGGTGAGGTGATGGCCGACGTTGCGAACGAGCATGCACGCCCGGCCCTGCATCACGAGTTCGGTACCGTCGGCGGCGGTGTAGACGCGGTCGCCGTTGAGACGGCGCTCCATGGTCTTGTCTCCCTTCTGGAAGGTGGAGACAAGGTCGCCCTTCATCAAGCCGAGCCAGTTGCCGTACACGACGACCTTGTCGTCNGCGTCGACGGCGCTGACCGAATCCTCACAGTCCATGATCGACGACACCGCCGACTCGAGATCGATGTCGGCGACCCCGGCGGCGTCGTCCTTGCCGATGTTGTCGGAGCGATCGATGCGGATGTCGGCATGGAGGCCATGCTTGCGAAGCACAACATTGGTCGGGTCGTGCGGATGGCCGGCGAAGCCGACGAACTGGTTCGGGTCGGCGAGGCCGGTGGCGGTGTCGCCGAGCGAGACCTGCAGCGCACCATCGACGANGGTGTAGCCGGTGGCGTCGGCGTGGCTGCCCTGGCCGAGCGGGGCGTGTGNGTCCAGGAATGCTCGTCCCCACGCGATGACCTTGGCGCCACGAACCGGGTTGTAACCCGAGCCAGCTTCAGCCCCGTCGTCGTCGGAGATGACGTCGGTGCCATAGAGCGCGTCATAGAGCGAACCCCAGCGGGCGTTCGCGGCGTTAAGGGCGTAGCGGGCGTTGTCGAGTGGAACGACGAGCTGGGCTCCAGCGGTGCCCGCGATCTCGTTGTCGACGTTGCTGGTGGCGACGGCGACGTCGCCTGGAGCGTCCTCGAGGTAGCCGATCTCACGAAGGAAGGCGAGATAGTCGGCCTGGTCGTATCCGCCCCGGTTGGCGATCAGGTAGGCGTCGATCTTGTCCTGGATCTCGTCACGCCGGGCGAGCAGCGCTGCGTTGCGGGGGCTCATCTCGACGAGGACGGCCTCGAGCGCTGNCCAGAACTCGTCGGCGGTAACCCCGGAGTCGGGGGTCAGCGCCGTTTCGACGAAGTCGTGGAGGGGTTGGGCGATCTCGAGGGAGCCACGCTGCACGGTGCCATTTTGCGACATGTTTTCGAGGCTACCGAGGGGTCGCTCGGCCACACGGCGTCGAAACCGGGCGGGAACCGCCGAAGATCGGGCGATGTTTCGCGGCGAACCCCGTCTACTCCGGTGTCGGCAGCGAGGCCTTACCGGTCTCGATGCGGGTCCGAGTCCCAGCAATCTGGCTCGNGCGGATGTCGACGGGGACGGTCGCCGCCAACTCGTCGATGCGCAGGCGAGCCGTCTGGGGCCGGATGCGGCCGGCGTTCGCCATCGCCTCGTGACGGAGCGCAGCGGTGTGCTTTTTGCGCACCTGGTGCGGCTGGTAGTCGCTCATGTCNTCGACCGTGACGTCCCGCTCNATCGTGAGTGCCCCTGCGGCCTCGGCAGCGGCGAGAAGTTCCTCACNAACGACCGTGCGNGCGATCGCCGCATTCACCCCGAGATCCGTCTCGCTCTCCTCCCGAGTGGGTGAGCCCCCCGGCCAGGTATCGGAGACGGCGATGTCGGCGGACTCGCCGATGCCGTCGGGACAGATCTTGCATCGCCACGGAAGGCCCCAGCTGCTGTCGTCGTCACCCCAGTAGTCGAGGTAGTGGCGTTCCTCGACCCGGTCACCGGCCTCGATTCGGGTCGGGCCGGGGCAGCCGTAGCCGCGATAGCGCAGCGCCGTGACGTCGTCGGGTTCGATGCCGACACTGCGGATGAAGCCGTCGGTGAACCCCGGTTCGCCGAAGCCCCCGCACACCGGCGTGAGCCAGTAGCGGACGAGCTTGTCCACTCGGTCGTCGTGGCGGGCGTGGTTGCGCAAGGCAGCGAGGTCGCACGGCTTGCCAATGAAGGCGAACGGCTGGTTGTGATCAAGTGCGTCGGTGATGGTGCGAAGCGTGGCGGTGGGTCCGTAGCGGGACCCCGCCCCGGCGAGCACCTCAGCTTCGGTGAAGCTCATCGTCGGCTCGCCGAAGCTCGGCTCGGTGGCCGACGCCTTTACGTGCAGAACGAACTCGACTCGGCCCGACGCGACGAGGAACTGGGCGAGAGCGGTGATCACGCCGCCGGTCGAGCCGATGTGGCGCACGTTGGGGTCGCCGGCCCATGCCCGCACAATGCGCCGTACCGGACCCCAGACCGCGTCGACGACGGTGTCGTCAGCGATCAGTCGATCGGGTAGGCCTTCGATTCGGGTGCCGGGACAGACGTCGTAGATCAGGTCGACCGTGGTGTCGTGAAGTTCCCCGATCACCACGGGCACCTCGAAGCCGGTGGTGGTCTTGCGAACCGTGATCGACTGCGGCGCGAGTGCCTCGCAGAGCCCGCAGCCGATGCAAAGGCCCTGTTCGACGATGGCGTTCAGCCGTTCGGTCGGTGAAGGTGACATCAGCGTCTCCGTGGCGCAGGTGGTGGACCGGTACGTGGCGCCATCATGGCAGCCCGCCACCCCGTCGGCAGCCGCTCGCCGCCCGCCGGCCGGGGCTCGTGCCCAAGCGTGACGGGGAGGGCCTCGACGAATCGGACCGGCGGGCGTGAGGCCGTAGTATCCGCCCCGATGCCCTTCACGTCGGAGCAACTGCTCGAGATTCGCGATCGCTTTCACCACGCCGATGTGTGTCCCATTCAGGGGCCCCGAGCCTTCTTCGAGAATGCTGGCGGCTCGCTCACCTTGAAGGCGGCGGTGGAACGCACGGCTGAGCTGATGGCCTTCCCCGACAACCAGGGCCGGGCGAACGCCGCCTCGCAGTACCTCATGGAGATCATCGCCCAAGGGCGCGACGACATGAAGCTGCTGATGGGGGCGTCGAGCGGTGAAGTGTTCATCGGAGAGTCCGGTACGGAACTGCTCGGCCGGTTGATCCGCAACGCAACGCTCGCGTCGAGCGGAGCGAAGATTCTCGGCAGTCATCTCGAGCACCCGGCGACCTACAGCGCTGGTCGTCGGTGGGCCGAGGTCGCCGGCATGACCTACGAGCAGGTCGACTTCGACACGGCGTCGACGGTCGTCAGCGTGGAGCAGTACCGCCCCGCACTCACACCCGACCTTGCGGTGGCGACGATCATTCACGCCAGCCCGGTCACGGGCATGCATGTCGATGTGAAGGCCATTGCGGCCGAGATCCGAGCGATCGCGCCCGAGTGCTTCATCATCGTCGACGGCATTCAGCATGCCGCCCACGGCCATGTCGCCGTCGACGACTACGGCATCGACGGCTATGTCGTGTCGGGCTACAAGTTGTTCTCGCGACACAACTTCGGTGTTGCATGGGTCTCCGACCGCCTCGCAACGGCACCGCACGATCAACTCGCCGGTGCACCCTCCAACGTCTGGGAACTCGGCACACGCGATGCCTCGGCCTATGCCGCATTCTCCGAGGTCGTGCGCTACCTCGAATGGCTCGGTGCCGAGGTCAGCGACGAAACCGAACCGAGGGCCCAGCTCGAAGCCGCATCCGCAGCGATTCGTGACCAGGAGCAGGATCTCGTCGACGCCATGATGTGGGGCACCGGCGGCTTGCCCGGCCTGGGCCAGCTTGATGGCGTGCACGTGGTCGGCCCTGAAGCGAGTGAGCATCGCTCCGGGATGGTGTCGTTTTGGATCGAGGGCCACGACAGCCTCGACGTCGTCGACACCCTCAACGCCGAGGGCGTGCGCACCCATGCTCGAAAGCAGGACTACTACTCGGCGAGCGTGCTCGAACCGCTCGGCATTCAGAACTGCATTCGTGCGTCGGCCAGTCACTACAACACCCGAGCCGAGGTCGAGCAGTTGCTCGCCACCGTCAATCGGCTGGCCGGGTCGTAACCCGTGGCTCGCCGAGGCAACCGCACCCGCCTGGTGCCGCCGCCGATGCCGGTCGTCACCCCAGCACCGGCGGGTGGCGCCTACCGGCCGCTGTCGGACACCG